>MNDR01000054.1 GCA_001915025.1 Gemmatimonadetes bacterium 13_2_20CM_2_65_7 | reverse complement strand
TTGGACGAGCTTGGTCTGACCGCGCTTCAGCTCGTCGGCGATGTTGGGTGTCTGACGCCGGCGGGAACGATCCCGGCCGCGGCGATTGGCAACGGTCTGCGCAGCGCTTCCACCGTTGCCATCGTTTTCTCCATTTCCGCCACCGTTACCGTTTTCGTCAGCATCGTCAGTCTCGCGGTCGGCGGGATCCTCTTCGTCTTCTGATTCGATCAGGTCGGAGGCGTGAAGGAATGCGCTCTTTTCGGCGCCGATGTCGACGAAGGCCGCTTGGATACCCGGCAGTACGGCTTCGACCTTGCCGACGTAGATGTCGCCGACTGAACGGCGGGAATCGGGACGATCAACCAGGAGCTCAACAAGGCGGTCGTCCTCGAGAATGGCCACGCGGGTCTCCCGCTGGCTTCCACTGATCAAGATCTCGCGCTTCAAAGCAGTTACCCTCGCTCCCCTGCGGGAAGCACCCGTGAGGGAGCCTATGGTTATCCCAGCAATAGTCCAACTCGCCCGGCGCGCCCGGCGCGCCGGGCTTTGGCCCGGGCAGTGAGATGATTCGATTGGGTAGGCGGCTGAGAGACGCCAGAGACCAATGCATGGAGGTAAAGCTAGGGCGCGCCCGAACTTGGGTCAATCGATCAGACTGCCAAGCAGCTGCCGCGCGATCACGATGCGCTGAATCTCGCTCGTTCCTTCGCCAATTTCGCAGATTTTCGCGTCCCGCATCATCCGCTCGACCGGGTATTCGGTGGTGTAGCCGTAGCCGCCGTGCAGCTGTACGGCCTTGGTTGTGGCCCGCATGCACAGCTCGGAAGCGTACAGCTTGGCCATCGCCGCTTCCTTCTTGAAGGGATGACCCTGCTGCTTCAGCCAGGCCGCATGGTAGACCAGCTGCTTGGCTGCTTCGACCTCCGTGGCCATGTCGGCGAGGGCGAAATGCACGCCCTGGAAGCTCGCCACCGGTCTGCCGAATTGCTTCCGCGTGGACGTGTACGTCACGCACTCCTCCAGGGCGCCCTCGGCGAGTCCGAGAGCGAGAGCGGCAATGCCGATGCGGCCTCCGTCGAGCGTGTGGAGGAATTGCCGGAAACCGTTATTCACGGGTCCGAGGACATTCTCTTTCGGGACGATCGCGTCCTGGAAAATGAGCTCGCGCGTGTCGGAGGCTCGCCACCCGAGCTTGTCCTCTTTCTTTCCCGACAGCACGCCGCGGCATTTCGGGAGGTCTGACGAATTGGCGTGTCCGATGCCAACGCGCTTCGTCTCCTCGAGATCGCACGTATCCTTGGTGACGACAAAAGCGGTGATGCCGTGGGTGCGTTTGGCATTCGGGTCGGTCCGGGCAGTGATGCAGAAGATCTCCCCGACGCCGGCGTGGGTGATGAAAATTTTGGAGCCATTCAGGACGTAGTGGTCGCCGCGGTCGACGGCGGTGGTCTTGGTGCCGCCCGCGTCGGACCCAGCGCCGGGCTCCGTCAACCCGAAGCCGCCGAGCACCGTTCCAGTCGCGAGCAGCGGCACAAACCGGCGTTTCTGCTCGGCGCTGCCGAAGTCCATGATCGGAGAAGTGCCGAGGGTCGTGTGGGCGCTGACTGTGATGGCGTGGCTCGCGTCGACCTTTGCGAGCTCGTGAATGACTGTGATGTAGGAGAGATAGTCCATCCCCGACCCGCCCAATCCCTCCGGCCAGGGGATTCCGAAGAGACCGAGCTCCGCCATCTGTTTGACGTGATCCCACGGGAAGCGGCTCTCGAGGTCGTACTGATGGGCGGTGGGTTTGACGACGGTCTTGGCGAAGTCGCGCACCATCTCGCGGACCTGGAGATGGTGGTCGGAGAAGTAGAGGCTGTCGTGCATCGGCGAAATATATCAGCCGACCCTCTCGCCAAAGTATTCCAGCAGCAATCGTCGCCAGTCGCGCCGTGCCTCGACATACCGTCGCATCTCCGGGTCGACATTGCCCCAATCGAAATCCTCTCGCCGCCACAGAATCACGCATTCCGAGGCCCGCCCATCACGGCCTGCCCGTCCCGCCTCCTGGTAATACGCCTCGAGAGTGGGCGGCGGACCCCAATGCAGAACGTAACGGACGTCAGGCTTGTCGATCCCCATCCCGAAGGCGCTCGTTGCGACGATCACGTTCACCTGATTGGACAGAAAGGCCCTGAGCACGCGGCGACGAATGCCGGTGCTCAGGCCGGCGTGGTACGGCGCCGCCCGGACGCTGGTGCGGAGCAACGCTCGGGTGACGAGCTCCGTGAGACGACGCGTCGGCGTGTAGATGAGCGACGCCCCGGCAGCATCCCGAACCCGCGCACGAATTAGGGCGAACCGTTCGCGATCGTCGCGGACCTTTGTCGTCAAGAACCTCAGATTCGGCCGATCGAATGACGTGACCACGACCTCGGCATCGGGAATCCGCAACACGCGGAGAATGTCAGCCCGCGCCTCCGGCGTGGCGCTGCCGGTCAGCGCGATGGTCGGAGGACGGCCAAGCAGGGACCGAAACACGCCCAAGCGGCGATAGACGGGGCGGAATTCGTTGCCCCACTCACTGATGCAGTGCGCTTCGTCGATCGCGAAGAGGGAGAGCTGTGTGTCGGCGGCGCGGAGCCGTCGCGTGAGGGAGGCGAGTCGCTCCGGCGCGCAATACAGCAGCGCCAACTGGCCGTTTACGCCCGCGTCCAGCACCACGCGGCGCTGCTTCGCGTCGAGCTGGCTGTTCACGTACGCCGCCGCGATTCCTCGTCTCCGGAGCGCGCCAACCTGATCCTGCATCAAAGAGATGAGCGGCGAGACCACCAGCGTCAGCCCGTCACCGAGCAACGCGGGCACCTGATAGCAAAGCGACTTCCCCGCCCCGGTCGGGAGGACGGCGAGCACGTTTCGGCCCGACAACAATGGGCCGAGGACTTTGAGTTGGTGGATGCGGAAGCGCGAATGACCGAAGTGCTGCTCGAGGACGAGCCGGGCCGCGTCGAGTCCACCGCGAAAGAGAACCATCCTCCACACATGCACTGATCCCGGCGCGAGCCCCCTACCCCAAAACCGCGGCACGGGGCACGTTTACGCGCGATGACTCCTTTATTCTTAACGACGCTCATGCTCGTACAAACCATTGCCTATCCACCCGCCAGCAAGGGCGACGTGGTCGACGACTATCACGGCACAAAAGTCGCCGATCCCTACCGCTGGCTCGAAGATGTCGACTCGCCAGATACGCGTGCCTGGGTCGAAGCGGAAAACCGGGTTACGTTCGCCTATCTCGAGCAGATTCCCGAGCGCGAACGGATCCGCAAACGACTCACAGAGCTGTGGGACTATCCGAAGTACGGCGCGCCCTTCAAGAAAGGCGGCCGTTACTTCTTCTTTAAGAACTCAGGACTCCAGAATCAATCGGTCCTGTACACCCAGAGCTCGCTGACTGCCGAGCCGCAGGTTCTTCTCGATCCCAACACGTTGTCGGCAGATGGTACGGTCGCCCTGTCGATCCTCGCATTTGCCGAGGACGGTCGCACGATGGTGTATGGGACGTCGGGCAGCGGCTCTGATTGGCAGGAATTCCGTGTGCGCGACGTCGCCACGCGGCAGGACCGCAGCGATCATCTCCAGTGGATCAAGTTCTCGAGCGCGGCTTGGACGCACGACGAGTCAGGGTTCTTCTATAGTCGCTATCCGCAGCCCGCCGCGGGCGGAGATGCGCTGCTCGAAGTGAACCGCAATCAGAAGGTCTATTACCACAAGCTCGGCACGGATCAGGCGGCCGACCGGTTGATCTACGAACGTCCCGACCATCCCGACTGGGGTTTCGCGGCCGAAGTCAGTTCCGATGGGCGCTATGCCGTGTACACGGTCTGGCTCGGCACGGATCGCCGCAATCGTGTCTACTACCAGGACCTCGGCGATCCCCAACATCCGCGGCTGGACGCGGCGGTCGTCCGTTTGCTCGATGACTTCGACGCTTCCTATGGTTTTCTTGGCAACGATGGACCCGTGTTTTACTTCCAGACCGATCACACCGCGCCGCGCGGGCGCGTGATCGCGGTCGATACGCGCCATCCTGAGCAGAGCGCCTGGCGGGAGCTCGTGCCGCGGGGGGGCGACGTCGCGCTCCCCTCGCTCGGTTCGATCGTGCAACTGACGGGTGAGCGCCGCGACGACGAGATGTTCTACGCGTTCACATCATTCCTCTACCCGACGACCATCTTCCGGCACGATTTCACCACCGGCCGCTCCACCATCTTCAAGGCGCCCGAGATCGCGTTCGATCCGTCCGGTTACGAAACCGTGCAAGTGTTCTACCACAGCAAAGACGGCACGCGGGTGCCGATGTTCCTGACTTACAGGAAAGGAGTCAAGAAGGACGGCTCCAATCCAACGTACCTGTATGGCTACGGCGGTTTCAACGTCAACATGACGCCGGGATTCGCGATCGGCGTGCTCGCGTGGCTCGAAATGGGCGGCATCTACGCGCAAGCTGTGCTGCGCGGTGGCGCGGAATACGGAGAGGAATGGCATCAGGCGGGGATGCTCGACCGCAAACAGAATGTCTTCGACGACTTCATCGCCGCTGCCGAGTACCTGATCGCCGAGGGGTACACGAGCACGCCCAAGCTGGCCATTGGCGGCGGCTCGAACGGTGGATTGCTGATCGGCGCGGTCCTGAATCAACGACCTGATCTGTTCGGGGCGGCGTTGCCGGCGGTCGGCGTGATGGACATGATGCGATTTCATAAGTTTACCATCGGCTGGGCCTGGGTCACCGAATACGGTTCAGCCGACAGCGTCGGCCAATTCCCGTTCCTCTATCGTTATTCGCCACTGCACAACCTGAGGGCGGCGGCGCAATATCCGGCGACGCTCATCACCACCGCCGATCACGATGATCGCGTGGTACCCGGCCACTCGTTCAAGTACGCGGCGGCACTGCAGGCCGCGCAGGGCGGGCCGCAGCCGGTACTCATCCGCATCGAGACGAAGGCGGGCCACGGCGCCGGCAAACCCACCGCCAAGATCATCGACGAGCAGACCGATCGCTGGGCGTTCCTCGTGCACACCCTGCACATGCAATTGCCCGCGCCCTCCGCCGCGGCAGCCGCGGCCTCCGCGGCGAACAGACCCTAGGAGACGACTGCATGTCGAGACCGAAGCTGAGTTGTTCGTTGTGCGCTGCGCCCGTAGACGGCCGTTCGCTCCGATCGCCGCAGAAACTGGAAAACCGGATCATCGATTTGATCAAGCAGGATCGACCGGACTGGGAAGCGAACCGCGGCATCTGTCCCAACTGTCTCGAGCAATACCGCGCCAAGAAATTCGTCGGGTATCTCGAAGCCGAGTATCAGAAGCTCTCGGAGATCGAGCATGCGGTGGTCTCGAAGATCACGCGCCGCGGGCGCGTCAGCCGCGTGGTGCACCAGGACTTCGATGCGGGCATGACGTTCGGAGAGCGGGTGGCGGACAAGGTGGCGCAGTTTGGCGGCAGCTGGCCGTTCATCGGGCTGTTCGGCGCCATCCTCGTGATCTGGATGCTGATCAATACCTGGCTGCTGGCGCGGCATCCCTTCGACCCCTACCCCTTCATTCTTCTCAACCTCGTGCTCTCGACGCTCGCGGCGATCCAGGCGCCGGTCATCATGATGAGCCAGAACCGCCAAGCGCATAAGGATCGACTGCAAGCCCAGCAGGACTACGAGATCAATCTGATGGCGGAAATCGAGATTCGGGATTTACACGACAAGATGGATTCGCTGCGATTCAAGCAGTGGCACGAGCTGTGGCACATTCAGAAGCGGCAGATCGAACTGCTGGAACATCTGTGCGCGCGTAGCTCGAATCCGGAGCTTGAGATGCCGCCTCCAAGTCCGTATGTGCCCCCTGAGCTATGAAGGGACGGTAAGGGACGGTAAGGGTTTTTACTGCCTAGGACTGCTTAACCGCCCTGGTAACAGCTCTATAAAGACGCCAAGTCATAAAGCCCGCCCTGCCGCGTAGTGCCTCCAACCGAGTGCAGTCATCATCTGCTAGGAGTTTAAGATCCCGCACCAATCGGAAGACGTAGGCGAGTTCGGCAGAGGTTAATCCGTAGAGTTCGTGTTTGGGGAAGGATGCTGTGGCGGCGTAGACGGCGAGAACCAACTCGTGGCAGAGCTTCCAAGCCTCTAGCCTTTCATGCGCGAGCATGTGAAAGAATTCCGACAGGACATCAACGCCGACTCAAATTCCGTTGTTACCCTTACCGTCCCTTACCGTCTCTTACCGTCGTAGTTATCACCCCGCATCCTTCCAGTCGATCGCATAGGTCCGGCCGCACTCGGAGCATTTCGCGTCTTTGCGGCCTTCCGGGATGACCGCGCGCGCGTGACAGCCGGGACACACCACGTGGGGCTCGCGCACGACGCTCCAGTTCTTCGGACGGTCACCGCGGATTTCGATATCGCCACGAAGAATGCGGATCTCGACGTGATGGACGTCGAGCACGACGTAGTCCTTCGGCGGATCCTCCACCACGCGATACCAGGCTCCCCGGCGCAGTCCCTGTGGTTCGGCGCGGTTCCCGCGACTCCGTGCCCATCCGATGTCAGCCATGCTTCCCTCGTACCAGTACCAGGATGGCGGCTTGCGGCACCACGAGATAGGTCTTGCCCTCGAAGGTGATTTCAACCGCGGCTTTGCGGAAGAACAGCGCATAGTCGCCCATTTCAGCCTGCATCGGCAGGTACTTCACGTCCGCGCCGTGAATTTTCCACGGCTCCTCATCCATACTCGCGGGCTCGGCCATCGGCGTGCCCGGCCCGGTGGCGACAATGCGACCGCCCTGCACCTGGCGGCCTTCGAGGGCTGACGGCGGGAGATAGAGACCGACGTTCGTGCGCTCTTCCCCCTCCTCGGGGGTGATCAGCACGCGATCTCCAACAACGATCAGACGTTTGGGGTCATCCGACACACGAGATGAGTAGCGCCGTTTGGGCATTCCCCGCAAGTCGCAGCACCCCCGTGATGGGCGTCACGCGGCTTTTGCTTGACTTGTCCGGTCCGGTTTATAACAATGTGCCCGCCTCGATTCGCTCGCCGTCCTATTCCTGGGAGGGCTCCGCCGATGCAAGAGACTGTCGCGACTGCTGCGCAGACCCAGCAGTGGGCGTTCATCCTATCGCAGCTGCTCGATTGGGTGATGGCTGGGTTGGCGTGGATTGTCCCATTTCAGAGTCGTGTGTTCAGCACGATTCTCCAGGGAAACTCGTTCTGGGCTCTTGCTGGCGCCTCCATTCTCCTCGTGCTGCCCGCAGCCGTATTTGTCGCAGGGATCTGGGGCACGATGGTGGCTCTCTACACGATTCCTTTCCGCCTGGGTCGCTCCGTGACCCTGATGCAGTCGGTGGCGTTGGCGTGGTGGGATGCGCTGCGGATGGTGTGGTTCTATTGGGCCGGTCTCGTGAAGTTTCTCATCGTGCTGGTCGGTTGGGTCTGGGGCCTGCTCAAGCTCAGCGTGCAGATGGTGTGGGGCACACTGAAGGGCGCGGTCACATCGCCGCTCGCCATGCTCGATGCGACGTCGCGCCGCCCGGGTGTGCCCTGGCCGGCGTTCTTCCTGCTGCTCGTATGGTCGGCGGTCGAAGCGACGATCTTCACGTTCACACTGCGCCCGACGATGAGCGAGCTGCTCGCTGACCTCACCGGTTATGAGGTCAACGGCTTCGCGCTCGTCCTGATCCTCTGGATTTTCCTCGCGATCATCATCGCCGGCAGTTTCGCGTGCATCCACGTGCTCAATGAGGCTGTCAAGGCGAAGCAGACCGGCAACATCATCTTCATGATCCTGGTCGAGATCGCCGTCGCCATGTTCGAGGTGCTGTTCCTGTATCGCGAGCTGGTCGACGCCATGACGCCGTGGTTGGCGCAGCAAGGCATTCAGCTCGGCGTGTTCGGCACGATCGGCCTCGCCTTCTTCGGCTGGGTCGGTGTGCGCGGCATGACCTGGTTCCTGTTCGGCCGGTTCGGCGCGCCGGCGCTCATCGGGTTGTTGGGACGTCAAGCATTCGCGGTCGAAGGATCGGCCAGTCATGCCAGCACCCCGCTGCCGGATTACTGGAAGGGCCCGATCAGCGCGCTGAAAGCCGAGCGCGAATGGTTCCGCAAGGAAGCGCGCGAGCTGTTTGAGCTGGTGTCGCTGCCTGTGCTGCAAGTGGTCGCGGCCGGCCTCAATTTCCTGTTCGTCGTCTTCACGGGGCGCCCCCATTTCACGCTGCCGTTCAAGTCGATCGACGACGTGTTGGCGAGCACCCACTTCCCGGCCCGGGTCAGCGGCGAGGTGGCCCGATGAAACGCGCGGCGCTGCTGACGCTTAGCCTCCTGGCGGGGGCGGCGGGGGCGTGTGCACCCAAGGCGGGCGCTCCTCCGCCCCGCTCGACGCTGGTGGTCGGACTCGACATCTCAGGGTCGTTCCGAAAGAGTGGCCAGTTCGACGACGCGCTGCACTATGCGGCGCTCTACATCTACGGCCACATCCATGCGCTGGGCGGCCTCAAGCAGGCGACCGACGTCTTCGTCGGTTCGCTCGGCGGCGAGCACGTCGGGCAGCCGAAGAGCTTTCATCCCATCCAGGATCTCTACGGCAAAACCCCGGCGCAGATCGAGAACGACCTTCGGAACTGGTTCCCGGAGGAGGATCCGATCACCGATTTCAACTCGTTCTTCCAGCGCACGGCGGTGCACATCAAGCGCCAGAACCTCGTGCTGGCGCCGCTCAACATCGTGTTATTCTCCGACGGCATACCCGACTTCCCCGGCGCGGGGCGAATGCCGCCCAAGGAGCGCTACGCCAAGATCGACGTGAGCCCGATCGAGTACCTGTCGCGCAATGTCACCATCAGACTGCTGTACGCGAAGCCGCAGGAGGCGCAGAACTGGGAGGGATTCGTGCCCCGCAACCGCGTGAAGATCTGGACGCAGGATGAGCAGGTGATGGGCGGTTGGCACCGGCACGAGATCCAGGGCGTCGCGATGGAGCGTCAGGACTCCCTGTGGAGCTGGACGCAGCAGATCGTCGACTTCCGGGTGAGACGAGGGAAGATCCTCTAGCAGTACCGCTCAAACGCCCTCGTCAAATCCGCCGCAATGTCGCGGGCATTCCGCCCCTCGATGTTGCGACGCTCCAGCATGAAGACCAGCTGCCCATCCTTGAACAGCGCGATCTGAGGCGATGACGGCGCATAGCCGGTGAAATAGCCGCGTGCGCGAGCGGTAGCGTCGGCATCCTGGCCCGCGAAGACCGTCACGAGACGCGCGGGCCGGCGCGGATGCTGGATCGCGAGCGCGGCTGCCGGCCGCGCATTGCGCGCCGCACAGCCACACACTGAATTCACGACGACCAGGGTCGGCCCGCGCTCGCTGGCCAGCACGCCGTCGACCTCCTGCGGTGTCCGCAGCTCTTCAAAGCCCAGTCGAGTCAGCTCCTCGCGCATCGGGCGCACCATTTCGGGGTCGTACATTGGAACGTTCAGATTTCGCATGCTCTCCTCGCGGAACTCATGTCCAGTGGCACGTGTTTGACCTCCACACAAGCTAATCACCTCGTCGAGAAGGAGCCGTCCTGGAATGGATACGAATCACTCTCCCATCGAAATCCTCGGGATCGCCGGTAGCCTGCGCAGCGGATCTCTCAACAAGGCGGCATTGCGTGCCGCCCAACAGCTCGCTCCGCCGGCGGCGGTGATCGAGATCTTCGATATCGCCGACCTCCCGCTGTACAACGACGACCTCTGGGCGGGCGGCAATCCCCCGGCGCGTGTCCTCGAGCTCAAGCGGGCCGTCCGCGCGGCCGACGCGATTCTGCTCGTCACGCCCGAGTACAACTACTCCTTCTCCGGCGTTCTCAAGAACGCGATCGACTGGGCTTCCCGACCCTACGGCGACAACGCCTGGAAGGGCAAACCGGTCGCGATCATGGGTGCGTCGGGCAGTCCGCTTGGGACGGGGCGCGCGCAATATCAGCTGCGCCAGTGCTTCGTCTTTCTCGAGATGTACGCGCTGAATCAGCCGGAAGTGCTGATCAATCACGCCAGTCAGAAGTTCGATGCGAATGGGAATTTGACCGACGAACCGACGCGTGAGCGCATTCGCCAAATGCTGGCGGCGTTGATCGACCTCACGCACCGTCTCGCGACGCCCGCGCCGGCTGTCACTTCTTGAGGAACGCAGCGAGCGCCGCGCGAAAATCAGGCGTACTCCGGCTCACGGCGTTCACGTCCGCGCCGAGCCGCAAGCCGTCTTCGAAGCTGACTCCGTCGAGCTGGTAGAACTGCTGCTTGGTGAAGGCGAGCGCCGAGGGGCTCGCTTCCGCGAGGACACGGAGCACCTCGCCCGCCTGTTCCTCGAAGTCGGCGTCTTCGTAGACGCGTGAAGCGAGACCCACCGCTGCCGCTTCCGTGCCGTCCAGAAGCCGCCCCGTCGTCGCGAGATCGAACGCGATCTTTTCCCCGACGGCGCGACGCAGCATCGTCATCACGATCGCCGGGACGAAGCCACGCTGCACTTCCGGATAGCCGAATTGCGACGATTCGGTCGCGAGCACCAGATCGCACGCCGTCGCCAGCCCGCAACCGCCGGCCAGCGCCCGCCCCTGGACCAACGCCACCACCGGCTTGGGGAGCCGGCGCATGCGCACGAAGATTCCCGCAAAGTGCAGAGCTGCCTGGCGATTCTGCTCGAGCGTGTGGTCGGCGGAGGCAAGCAGCTCGTTCAGGTCCATGCCGGCGCAGAAGTCTCGACCGGCGCCGCGCAGCGCCACGACGCGAACGTCGGCATCGAGGTCGGCCTGCGACAGCACCGCCGTGAGCGCGTCGATCATCGCGATGTCGATCGCGTTGCGCTTGTCGGCACGATTCAACGTCGCCGTAAGCACGCCGCCCGCTAGGGCCGTTAAGACGCGATCGGTCACTTGCGTCCCTTTACGTCGATTGCCATCCGCAGCAGCGCGGTCGAGAACACCTTTCCCTGCGCGTCCGTCTTGAGCGAGATCGTCCCGCCGCCGTCGAGAGCGCCGTGCAGCAGGAAATTCAACGCATTGAGGTTGGGCAGCTCGAAGCGCTCGACCGGTCCCGTGATCATGCCCTTAAAATGTCGCGCCACACGCGCCGCGGTCACCTGTTTGACGAGGATGGGATAGAAGGCCGGCTTCTTGGCGATGAGCCCGACGTTCGCCGTATCGCCCTTGTCGCCGGACCGGGCATGCGCGAGCTCGATCAACCGTCGCTTCACGCTCGGACGAGCTCCACGGCGGGCTCGACCATGCGCTTGTCGATGAGGGCCGGCCAGTACGCCACGATCTCCTCCGGTTTCGGCCGCCCCCCTGCGAATCCTGTCACACTCGGCGGCCCGTTGAGAATGAGCGGCGCGATCTCACGCGTGAACCGGTCCACCGGCGCTTTGTCTCGGGCCCGCACACCGATGCGCAGCTGCACTTCCGGGATGGCATCCGGATCGATGTCGGCGAGGGGGAGCGATCCGTGCGTCGCCGTGGCGCCCAGAAACTCGGTGTGGATCGCCTCGAACTCGAGACCGAGATTCTTGAGACGCAGCCGCAGGATCCGATCGGCTGCGTGCGCTTTGGCGAGCGCATCCGGCCATGCGTACACGAGCGTGCCGATCGCTTTGTAGCCGTAGAAATAGGCGATCGACACCTTGAGCTTGTCCGTTGCGGGCTTTCCCCTGACACCAGACACCCGAACCCTGTTCTTGCCCGCCTGACTCAGCTTTATCGTCGTAAAATCCGCGACACCGTCGGGCGTGATGTACGCGCGCGGGTCGCCCATTTCGTAGACGAGCTGCTCGGTAACGCACGCCACGTCGATCCGTCCGCCGGTCCCCGGGTGCTTGACGAGGTCGAAGCTGCCGTCCTCCAGCGCCTCGACGATCGGATAGCCGACATTCGCCAGATCGGGAATACTCTCCCAGCGGTCAAGGCAGTTGCCGCCACTGGATTGCGCCCCACACTCGATGATGTGTCCCGCGACGGTGCCTGCCGCGATCAGGTCCCACGCGTCCGCCGGCCATCCGAACGCATGCATCATCGGCGCGAGCGTCAGCCCAGTATCGGTCACCCGTCCTGTGATCACGATCTGCGCGCCGCGTTGCAGCGCGTCGACGACGGGCGCGGCACCGAGGTACGCGTTGGCCGACAAGACCGTATCGCGGACGTCGCGCAGCGGTCGACCGGTGTCGAGGTTCTTGAGGTCGTGGCCGCGGGCGATCAAGCCGTCGAGCCGGCTGAGGAGATCGTCGCCCGTGACGACGCCGATGGTGACTTTGCTGCCGAGTCCCAGCTTGCGCGCGACCGCGGCTACGGCGTCCGCGCACGCGCGGGGGTTCACGCCCCCGGCACTCGCCGTCACTTTGATGCCGCGCTCAACGACCGTCGGAAGAATGCGTTCCATCTGGGTGACGAAGTCGGTCGCATAACCGAGCGCCGGATCGCGTGTCTTCTGCTTTTGGAGGATCGACATCGTCACTTCGGCGAGATAGTCCATCATCAAATAGTCGATGGGTCCGCCGGTGACCTGGCGGTACGGTGCTTCCAACCAATCTCCCCAAAAGCCCTGGCCCGCGGCGATGCGGACTGTCTTCAAGGCTCGAGTGCCGTGCGCCGGGCGGCAACCGGGCCCGCGAGCGTCGTGACCCGCGTTTCGATCACAGCCGTGAAGCCTTCGGGCATGTCGAGCCTGGGTGGCGCGGGCAGTCGCACGACACTCCGACCACCAGACACCACCGACAGCGATCCACCCTCGCCAATGGGCTCGTCCAGACCGAGAAACCGCACCCGCGCAGCACCGTGCCAGACATGTCCTGGGAGCTTTGCGAAGGCGGGGAAAAACTCGACCGTGAGCGGTGCGCCCAGCAGTGAATCGGGCAACGAAAAGCTCAATCGGCCGAAGGCGTAGTTCAGCGCCACATTGCCGCCGCGGATCTGCTGGCCGGTCGAGTCGTACGCGGTGACCGCAAAGTCTGTGAACTCGTCCCACAAGTCGGGCGGCAGGTCGATGTCAACCTCCATGCGCTTCGCCCAACTTGGCGGGCGCACCGTGAGCGTCTCGGCCGGTTGTCCGCGTCCGGAGATCGCGTATGTGCGCTCGACTCCAACCAGCCGGTGCGTAAACTCTGCGGTGACCGTGCTTCCGAGATTCGAGGCTTCGAGGCCGTGCTGAGTGGGACTCAACGCCACTGGGCCCAGCTCGGCACGAACGGTGGCGGTGGCGGAGGCAAGGGGCGGCGCGACCACATCCAGCTCGTACACGCCGGGGATGAGATCCTCGGCGCGGACAACGATCGTGGCGGTACCCCGCTGCTCGCGGCCGAGATCGACGTCCTCCGGTGCGGCGCGCGCCGGCTGACCATTCGGCTCATAGAGACGCGCCGTTGCCTGTTGTCCCTGTGAGTCGGGTAACGTCACGGTCGTGCGCAAGGTGGCGCCAGGTTGAGTGACGCGGAGGAAGTATCGCTGAACAGCCGCCGGGCCAACGACGCGCCGCTCGTCGACAAAGACTTTCGATTCAAGGTCAATCGGCACGATCACGGTGTTGATCAGCTTGAAAAGGGGACCGGCAAGCGTGTCGTGCGGATTCCACGCGGTGACCGTTCCGACGTAGACACCCGGTGCGCCGAGCGACGAGCGCCGGTATGTGAGACGGATCTCCGTGGTTCTCGGTCCTGCCGGGACGCTGTCTTCTGTGCTGAGCCAGGGGACATCCGAGCGCAACGCGAACACCGCGGCGCGCAGACCCGCCTCAGGCCGAACCGTGAAGGTCTCGACGGAGTCCTCGTTTCCAGCAAAGCCATTGCGCCGAAACGCGGCGGACACGCCGTCGGCGGCGCGCACCTCGTACCGTGAACCCTGATGTCCGGCTGCGAGCCACTGATATGCAGCCTCGAGGACCGGCACTCCCGCGCCTTCGTCGATGACACGCGCCCCGTTCAACGGATGCGCCGATACCCGGAGCGCCTGGACGATCTCCGCGGCACTGGGCCGGCGTCCTTCCTGAACGAGCGCGGAAATGAGACACGCCGCGAGCCCACTCGCATGCGGCGCGGACATGCTGGTGCCGCCCTTGATCTCATTGCCGGTATCCCAAGGCGGCACGGTCGAGAATGCGACTCCCGGCGCCAGGATGTCGGGTTTCGCGAGCTCCCCACCGCGCGAGCTGAACCAGCCCATTACGTCACGCGGAGGCGGTGCGCCCTGCTGGGGCGGCTGGGTAAACACGCCGGGGTAACTCGCGCCGACAGAGAGCGCGAGATCAGCAGATCCCGGAAAGCCCAGCGTCGAGAGACCGGGACCGTCATTGCCGGCGCTGATCGAGAACACTGCGGCCGGATGACTGAGGAGGAACGCGTCGACGATGGAGTCGATGACGGCCTTCCCCTCGTGCTCGTTCCCGACGCCGAAACTGAGATTCAGGACAAGTGGCAGGTTGCGCTGCGCCGCGTACCGAGCCGCGTAATCCATCGCGCGCATCATGCTGCCGTGCACGGTGACGCCGCCGCGCGCGTTGTTGGCGATCTTGAGCCCGATGACCTGCGCGCCGGGCGCGACACCGGTAAAGCCGCTGACGTTGTAGAGGTTGTAACCGGCCGCGATCCCCGCCACGTGCGTCCCGTGTCCGGAGGTATCGAAAAACAGATCGAGCACGGGCACGCTGTCCGATCCGCTGAAGTTCGCAACGATGGTGAGCGGCTTGGTGCCGAGCGCGATCGTCTCGCGACCCTGACGGTAATCGTGGAGGGGCATCTCGTCCTCGAACGAGCCGTCCAGGTTCGTATCGATGAACGCGACCCAGCCGTCCGATGCCTTCACGACCACCACGGGGAATTCATCGGTGTTGCGACCGTTGCCGTTTACGTCGGCAGCCGGTGCATGACCGAGTGACAGCTCGCGGAATACCCCGTGATACCATGTGGTCGCGGTCGTCAGCCGGGCGATGCGGGCCGCACCGCGCAGCGCGCTCTCGGTGGGCGCGGCGAAGGGCGTGAGGGCGACGCGGCCCTCGGCGGAGAAGTCGCGCAGCTCGATGACCTTCGGTGCGCCGGTGCTGGTCGCGATGAGTCCCGGCACGTTCGGGTCGATGCCGCTGTCCAGAATCGCGATCAAGACGCCACGACCGTCGTACGTCGGATGCGCCGCGCGAAACACATCGACACCGGTGCTCTTCAACGGCATCAGGCCAAGCATGTACGCCACCGGTGGCTCGACCGCGGGTTGGGCCGTGTGACTGGCATCGGACGGGGTTGCCACTGGAGGCGGAGGCACTGGCGCGCTCGTGCCGGGAGTCGCCTGCGGGGCGACAGCTTTCGTGGTCGCGCAGGCCGCCGCGAGGAGGAGGAAACCGGTGACGAATGGCTTTAGCACGAGAGACTCGGCAGTGCAAAGGCCCCGAGGTGCGGGCCGGTGAATTCGCTGGACACCTCGAGCAGAAACGCGAGCGTATCGCGCGTTTCCTCAGGTGTGAGAATCGCATCGACAAAGCCGCGCGCGCCCGCAAAGGTCGCGTCGAGCTGGTGTTCGTAGTCGGCGCGCATGGCGTCGACCGCCGCGGCGTTTTCCGGCTTGGCGGCGTCGGCGCCGTAGACCGCCTGAATCGCCGACTCGCCTTCCATCACGCCCATCCGGCCCGTCGGCCAGGAGACGATGAAGTCGGGGTCGAATCCCTGCCCCGCCATCGCGTAGTAGCCGGCCCCGGACGCGTGATTGACCGTGAGCACAAGCTTCGGAACCGTCGCCGTCGCCATCGCTTCGACGAAACGCGCGCCCGCGCGAATAATACCAGAGTGCTCGGCCTCCGTCCCAACCATGAATCCGGAGACATCCTGCAGGAAGAGCAGCGGCAACCGTTCGCGATCGGCATTCTCGATGAAGTACGCCACCTTTTCGGCGCTCTCCGTGTAGATGATGCCGCCGATCTTCGGAGCTTCCCCCTTCGACCTGCCCTTGATCACGCCGCGCGAGTTGGCAATCACGGCCACCTGCCGGCCTTCGATGGCGCCGTGCCCGCAAATCATCTCGGGCGCGACGTCAGACTGAAACTCGTCCAGCCCACCGGCGTCGAGCAGGCACTCGAGCACCGCGCGCACATCGTAGCTCATGCGATGATCAGCGGGAATCAAGTCGTACAAGGCCTTCGCATCGCGCTTGGGAGCGGGGTATGTGCGCTGTAGCGGCGGCGCGTGCGGCAATCGGGCGACATATTCGCGAATCCTCGTGAGGCACTCTTTATCATCCTTCGCCCGGTAATGGGCGACGGCGCTGATGGCGGTATGCGTCACCGCGCCACCCAGCGACTCGGCGTCCACGACTTGACCGGTCGCGCCTTTCACGAGGTTCGGCCCACCCAATCCCATAAACGAGGTCCAGATGCGCGCCGCCCCGTACTGCCCCGGAAAAACACCGCCTTGATACGGCAGATTCACGCCCGCCGAATCGACGAGGTAGATGATCGGAATGCGTTGCCGCATGGCGATCTCCTGGGCGCGCAGGATTTTCTTGATCGTCTCCGGCCACCAGGAACCGGCTTTGACAGTTGCGTCGTTCGCGACGACCACCACCGGGCGATCCTCGACGCGACCCAACCCGGTCACGACGCCGGCGGCCGGCGCCTGCCCATCGTATTGATCCCACGCGACCAGCAAGCCGATCTCGACCCAGGGACCGTCGCGATCGAGCAGCGCGGTGATCCGTTCGCGCGCCGTCAACTTGCGTTGATCGTGCTGGCGCTTGATGCGCTCCGGCCCGCCCCCCTCCTCGAGGCGCGCGCGCAGCTTCTTGTACTCTTCGGTGAGGGTCTTGAGACGACTCACGCGGCGACGTGCTCCGCCGCCCACTCCTCGATGTACTTGATGAGGTCAGACGTCGGCGTGCCCGGACCGAACAGCTTGCCGGTCCCCTGCGTCTCGAGCGCGCTCATGTCTTCGGGGGGAATGATGCCGCCACCCGTGAGCAGCACGTCCTGGCGGCCGGCGGCGTCGAGCAATTTGCGCACTCTCGGAAACAGCGTCATGTGCGCGCCCGACAAAATCGATAGGCCCACGACGTCCACGTCCTCCTGAATCGCAGCCTGGGCGATCATCTCGGGCGTCTGATGCAGTCCCGTGTAGATGACCTCCATCCCGGCATCCCGCAGTGCCGCCGCCACGACTTTCGCGCCGCGATCGTGCCCATCGAGTCCGGGCTTTGCAACTAGTATGCGGATCGGGCGGCGGCGTGCGGTCATCGCGTGCGGAAGCGCAGCAGTGCCGCGAGCCCTTCCACGGCACGACAGGCCTTCTCGTCGTACAAGACGTCGACCTGGGCGCGCTGGCGGAGGCCTTCCTCGACCGCCTCGTCGATGCGCGCATCGTCATTGCGCCCGTCCGCCAGCAGCGTGCGCACCTGTCCGCGCGTGAGCGCCTTCAGCGTCGGTTCGATGCCGTTGACGGCCCAGCCCTCCGGCACGCCCTCTTTCACGGCATCGGCGTGCGCCCGCTCCCAGGCCCGCTCCCGCTCCTCCCGGAGCGCGAGCGTCGCTTCACGCACCTCGGCGGGTGTGGCTTTCTTGGGATTGAGCTTCACGACGCCGAGCACGAGGTCGTGCACGTAACTGTGAAGGTGGGGAATCACCGCACCGGCATCCACTCCGACTGCGCCGAGGACGATGCCGCTCAGCGGTTGCTTACGATTGAGCTGGAAGATGCGGTCGGCGATCTGCGCGTACAGCCGCTGCTTCTCCGTGCGGATCCGCATGTGGTAGTTGTATTCGCCCGCGCTGCCGGAGGGGGTGCCCGCGCGTGCCATCACCTGTCGCTGCTCTGCGCCGTGGAACTTGCTCGCGCGAGAGGCCTCAATGCCGGCGAGGGCGGTGAGCTCAACGCAGTCGTACGCAGTCACGTCGAAGAAACGCGCCGCAGTGCGATCGTAAATCACCGCCAGGATCGTCCCGAACTCCTCCTCGAGGGCGAGTAGCTCGCGCACCAACGGCTCATGGTCCACGGCAAGGCGCGAACGGTGTACGTGCGGAAGGGGCAGCACTTCGAAGAGACCGAGGTCGCGCGAGCTGAACAGCGCGATACCGCGGGCGTGTGGCAACCGGCCCGGCTCCTCGAGGTACTCGATGACGCGATGGAGATCGGCTGAGATACTTTCGCGCTCCTGATGCGTGCGTGGCTCCCGGGCCAACGCCGCCTCCAGCTCCTTCACGCGGTTTTTCATCTTGATGAGGTACTTGCCACGCGTCCGGTCGCGCGGCTCGAGCTTCAGGTAGCACGTCACAATCCACTGCGGTCCCGGCTCGATGGAGGCGAGCCGATCGACGATCGCGCGGGCATCCTGTTCAGTGATTGGTAGGGCGCTCATGGGTTAGAAGAATACGGGTTCGCGGTAGGCTCCCCAGACACGCTCGAGGGCGTGTCGGATTTCGTAGAGCGTGGCATAGGCGCGCGCGCAATCGAGCATGGGACCGATGACGTTGTGATCCGACTCCGCCGCCTGGCGCAGCGCGTCGAGCCGTCGTTCGACCAGGGCGTTGTCGCGCTCCGCCCGCAGCCGGACCAACCGGCGGCGCTGCTCGTCTTCCGCGTCGTTGGACACCTTCAGGATTTCCACCGGATGATCGTCTTCCGACAGAAACTCGTTGACGCCGACAATCACCTTCTCTCCCAGCTCGACCTGCCGTTGGAACGCCGCCGCCGACTGCGCGATCTGCCGCTGGAACCAGCCACTCTCGATGCCGCGCACCACGCCGCCGATCGACGCAATCTCGGCAAAGAGCGCTTCTGCTTCCCGCTCGAGCTGGTCGGTCAGGGCCTCGATGTAGTACGACCCGCCCAGCGGATCGATGACCTCGGCGATGCCGGTTTCGAGCGCCAGGAGCTGTTGCGTCCTGAGCGCCACCTGGACCGACTGCTCGGTTGGCAACGCCAGCGTCTCGTCGAGGGAGTTGGTGTGCAGCGACTGCGTCCCGCCGAGGACGGCCGCGAGCGCCTGGTAGGCGACGCGCACGATGTTGTTCAGCGGCTGCTGTGCCGTGAGTGTGACGCCGGCCGTCTGGCTATGAAACCGCATCATCCACGACCGCGGCTGCTTGGCCTTGTAGCGCTCGCGCACGTGGCGCGCCCAGATGCGGCGGGCCGCGCGCAGTTTCGCGATCTCTTCGAAGAAGTCGTTGTGAATGTCCCAGAAGAATGAGAGCCGGGCTGCGAAGCTGTCGATGTCGAGCCCGCGAGCGACGCCCCGCTCGACGTACGTAAAGCCATTCGCCAGGGTGAACGCGAGCTCCTGCGCCGCGGTCGCACCGGCTTCGCGGATGTGATAGCCTGAGATCGAGATCGTATTCCAGAGCGGCGTGTGCTTCGCGCCCCACTCGAACATGTCGACGATGACCTTGAGCGCCGGCTCGACCGGATAGACCCAGGCATGCTGGGCCATGTATTCCTTGAGAATGTCGTTCTGGACTGTGCCGCGCAGTTTCGCAATCGAGACGCCTTGCTTCTCCGCCGCTGCGACGTAGAAACAGAAGAGGATCGCCGCGGGCCCGTTGATGGTCATGGACGTCGAGACCTGGTCGAGCGGTATGCCGTCGAAGAGCGTCTCCATGTCGGCGAGCGACGCAATCGCGACGCCGCATTTCCCGACTTCGCCTTCGGAACGCGGGTGGTCGGAGTCATAACCCATCAGCGTCGGAAAATCGAAGGCGACCGACAGGCCCGTCTGGCCATGCTCGAGCAAGAACTTGTAGCGGCGGTTCGTATCGACGGCGCTGCCGAACCCGGCGAATTGCCGCATGGTCCAGAGCTTGCCACGGTACATCGTCGGATGAATGCCGCGCGTGAACGGGTACTCACCGGGCCGGCCGAGCTGGCGGTCGACGTCGAAGCCGTTGAGATCGGACGCCGTGTAGAGGGGCTTTTTCTGGATGGTCATTTGCCGTTTCTCAGGCGCTTCAGAACTTCCGCCGCGACCTCATAGGGACTCGTGGTGCCGGCGGCCACTTCATCGAGGCGGCGAGCCAGCAACTCCTCCGCCTGCGTCTCATCCAACACCCACTGCCGGATCGCGCGGTTCACGACGGCGCGCGTGCGGGCTGCCAAACGACGCTTGCGACGCTCGTCAAGCTTCCCACTCGTTGCGAGATACGCGTGATGACGGTCGAGCGCAGCAACGAGGTCTGCGATCCCTTCGCCGTTCGAGGCGACTGTGGTCAGCACGGCAGCCTCCCATGAGTCAGTTGCCGCCGCCTCACCTCGCCGCCCTCCGCCACGCTTCGCCGCCCTTGGATTATGGTGCGGCGCGATATGCGCGAACGCATTGCCCCGGCGAATGCCGAGCATCACTTCCACTTCCTGTTTCAGTTTGTCTGCTCCGGGGCGGTCGCTCTTATTGATCACGTACAGCTCCGCAATTTCCATTACCCCGGCCTTCAGCGTTTGGATGCCGTCGCCCGATTCCGGAACGAGGACCAGGACGGTCGTTTCTGCGGTCGCGGCAACGTCGAGCTCGGTCTGACCCACGCCGACGGTTTCAATCAGAATGCGGTCGAAGCCGAATGCCTCGAGGACGTCGGCGACTTCCTCGGTCGTCGTCGCGAGCCCCCCCTGGGCGCCGCGCGTGGCCATCGATCGAATGAAAACCCCCGGATCGAGACTGACCGACTCCATGCGAATGCGATCGCCGAGCAGTGCGCCACCCGTGAAGGGACTGGTGGGATCGACTGCGATCACCGCGACTTTGAGTCCGCGGGCGCGATAGATGCGGACGAGCTGCTCGGTGAGTGTGCTCTTTCCCGCGCCTGGTGGCCCCGTTATGCCGATGCGATGCGTCTTTCCCTTCCCGATCCGGCCATGCACGTCCGTCAGGACGCGCTCAAAACCCTCGCGCTGATTCTCGACGAGGCTGATGGCGCGAGCGAGGGCGGCGGTGTCGCCGCGCGCCAAACCTTCGAGCACCGCATCGAGACGCATATGCTCTAAGGATAACGGCGGCTGGACCGTCACAGGAGGGTTCCGCGCAGGATCAGGCTCGCCACCGTGAAGTAAATGATAAGGCCGGTGACGTCGACCAGAGTTGCAACGAACGGCGCCGACGCGCTCGCCGGATCGAAGCCCAGGCGCCTGAGAATGAAGGGCAACAGTGAGCCGGCCATCGTGCCGAATGTCACGACGCCGATCAGGCTGCCGAACACGGTGAATGCGATCAGCAGGTAATGCGCACCGTAGATTCCGGTAATCGTGTGCCACAGTGTAATGCGGAGAAAACCGATCGCTCCCAGCACTCCCCCGAGCACGATGCCGGCAGCGAACTCGCGCCGGATGACGCGCCACCAATCGCGCAGGTGTACTTCCCCGAGCGCCATCGCCCGGATCACGAGCGTCGATGCCTGTGATCCGGAATTGCCGCCGCTCGAGATGATCAAGGGCACGAACAGCGCAAGAATGACCGCCTTGGCGATCTCGTCCTGGAAGAACGCCATTGCGGTCGCCGTGAGCATCTCGCCCAGAAAGAGCGCTGCCAACCAGCCGGCGCGTTTCCGCACCATCCGGCTGAATGCCACTTTGAGATAGGGCGCGTCCAGGGCTTCCATGCCGCCGAACTTCAGGATGTCCTCGGTCATTTCCGCCTCGACCACGTCGACGACGTCGTCGAAGGTGATCCGCCCGAGCAGGTACCCGTGCTCGTCCACCACCGGCACCGCCGCCACGTTGTACCGCGCCATCAGGCGCGCGACCTGCTCCTGGTCCTGGGTCGGCTGGACTTGCACGATCGGTTGCTCCATGAGCTCGCGCACGAGTCGGGTGGGTGTGGAGATGACGAGCTTCGCGATCGGCACGATGCCGCGCAAATGGCCGTGCACGTCCACCGCATACACCTGATAGAGTTGGCTTTCGTCTTCGCTCTGACTGCGAATCGCCTCGATCGCTTCCGCCACGCTCGCGTCTTCGCGGACCTTCACGACGTCGGCGGTCATCAACCCGCCGGCCGAATCCTCCGGGTACGCGAGCAGCTTGTCCACACTCGCGCGATCGGTGACCTCGGACAGCACCGCCTCTCGTTCGCCTGCGGACAGCTCGGCGACGAGATCGGCCGCATCGTCCGTCGACAGCTCCTCGACCAACTCGGCCGCGTATTCAGGTCCGACGGCCAGCAGCAGCTCTTCGGGGTGCTCGACCGCCTCCATTTCGGCGAGCGCGCTCGACGCGATTTCGACGGGCAGCTCGGCGATCACGCGAGCCCGAATGTGCTCTTCGAGCGCCGCGAGGACGTCGGCGAGATCAGAAGGGTGAACGTGATGGGCACGCTTGACGAAGGCCGTCAGGTCGTCGTGTTCCGCCAGCTCCTTCAGCTCGTCGAGCCGAAGATCGGGACCGCCTACTCCTTCTTCGACGGGGTCCGTCATGAGGTCGGTCCCCCGAGAGCGATGGTACGCACTGGACCCAGACGCACGGCGACACGCTCGACCCGCGTGGCGCTGGCCGCAAGGACATCGAACTCGAGTCCCTGGTAGGTGAATCGCTCGCCCGCGCGGGGAATGCGGCCCAGCGCGTGGATCAGCAAGCCGCCGACGGTTTGCGCGCCCGCTCCGAGACTCACGCCAAGCATCTCGGTTAGCGCGGTTACCGGCGTGTTTCCTTCCATCTCAACGATTCGCGTCGTCGTAGCGGCGGGCGCGGCCGCTGCGGGGGCCGGGGGCGCCGGCAAGGGCTCGAACAGTTCGCCGACGAGATCGTTGAGGAGATCGTCGAAGGTGACGAGGCCGGCCGTCCCTCCGAACTCGTCGAGCACCACCGCCAAATGTTGTCCGCCTCGCTGCATCTCCAGCATCAAATCGGCGGCGCGCGTTGTGGCGGGCACGGTCAACGGGGGCCGGACGTGGACCGGCGCTTCCGGTGCGAGCGCCAGCAGGTCGAGTGTGTGCGCGACCCCGACCACTTCGTCCAACGAGCCGCGGTAGACGGGATACCGGCTGAACCCCGATTGCTGAAGCACGTGCGCGGCCTCGGCCGCGAGCATGCCCTCCGGGAACGCCACGATGGCCGTGCGCGGCGCCATCAGCTCGCGCACGGGGCGATCCGCAAACGCCAGCACGCCGGAGACGACCGCCATCTCATCGGTACCAGCCAGCGCCGCCGTATCGGCGCTCGAGAGCAGCGCGGCCAACGTGGTGCGGGTCGACGCCTCACGCCGCGGAATAAAGGGCGAGAGCACCGTACCGAGCCGCTCCATCCAGGGGACCGCGCGCGCGACCAGCGATTCCGCCCAGCGCCGGCCCAGCACCCGCGGCACGAGATACGACGCCCCGATGAAGAGCGGGACGCCCACCGCAACCGTGAACACACCGAGGAACGTCGCCGTCGTGGCCGCGAGGAGCGCCGGGATCGCGCCGGCAGCGAGCAGCACGCCGAGCGTCGTGAGTGTGTTGGCCGTCGCCAGCGTGCGTCCGGGATTTTGCAGCAGTCCGGCGGTCGCCGCCGACCCGCGCAGCTTGTAGGCAACCCAGCGCGTGAGCTCGTGCTGGCTCACCGTCGCGGCGGCAACGCCGACGGCGGCTGAGATGCCGGCCACGAGCAGCCCGAGGAGCAGAACGACGAGGGCGACGCTCATCGCTTTTCGAACGAGACTTGAGTGACGCGCCGCTGTTCGACGCGTTCCACGACGACGCGGTACCCATCGAGGGTCAGCTCGTCACCGGGCCGCGGGACTCGTCCGAGCACCGAGTACACGAGTCCGCCGACCGTCGATACTTCGGCATGCGCAAAGGTGGTGCCCAGCGCCGCCGACAACTCGTCGAGGCTGACGCGCCCGTCCACCCACACACGTCCGCCATCGCGCCGGATCGTGGGGCCGCTGTCGGTGTCGTGCTCGTCGCGGATTTCCCCGACGATTTCCTCGAGGATGTCTTCGCGCGTGATCAATCCGGACGTGCCGCCAAACTCGTCGACGACGATCGCGATGTGGGCCGGCGTTCCCTGGAAATCGCGGAGCTGGCTGTCCAGCGTCTTCGTTTCGGGAACGAACGCTGCCGGGCGAACCAGCGTCTGCCACCGCAGGCTAGGCTCCGCGAGGCCCATGGCGATGGGCACGAAATCCTTGCCGAACACGACACCGCCGACGTTGTCGGGGGAGCCATCGAGCACGGGCAGGCGCGCATGCTGGCTCTGGCGGAAGGCGTCGAGCACTTCCTCCGTCGACGCGCCGATGTCGACACTCTTCATGTCCAGCCGCGGCGTCATGATCTCATCCACCGTCGTATCCGCCAGCGTGAAGACGCCGAGGAGCATGTCGCGCTGCGCGATACCGAGATTCGGCTGCAGGGGCCGCGGTGTTTGCACGAGCGCATGCAACCCTCGGTCGGCCCACGCCAGCAACCAGAGCAGTGGTCCGAACGGCGCGAGCGTGCGGCGCGCCAATGGCAACGACGCTTCGGACAATTCGGGAGCGATTC
>MNDR01000015.1 GCA_001915025.1 Gemmatimonadetes bacterium 13_2_20CM_2_65_7 | reverse complement strand
TTGCGGCCGCGTCGAAGCGGCCGGTGCGGAGCAGCGCGTGTCCTGCCAAGTCCAGGAGCTCGAGCGCCGAATTGGACGAAGTGTCGGTCACGATCCGTCGCATCGCGGCGAGGCTCGAGTCACGAGTGCGCCGGCTCCCCGAGCTGAGAAAGGCCGCGAGTGTGGGATCCTTCGCCAGGGTGGTGAGCCGCGAGCGCTGCTGGCCGGTCTGAAAGAGATTGGCGATGGCACTGTCCGCGCGGGTCAGCCGCTCATCGGCAATTTGCCGTGCCGCGCGCCGGACCTCGCCGTACCCAACCGTCAGGAGAGCGATTCCGACGACGAGCAGCAGCGCGCTGACGAGCAACGGCAGCTTGCGTTCAATGGACCAGTTCACGGAGCTCGCAACACATCCCGCACCTTACGGGCGATGGCCTCGGTCGTGAATGGCTTCGCCAGGTACGCGACGCCGTGCTCGAGCATGCCCTGATTCGTGATGGCGCCATCCGGGTATCCCGACATGAAGAGAACCCGCAGTCCGGGCCGCGCCACGCGCAACATCTCGGCGAGTTTGGGGCCGTTCATGTCGGGCATGACGACGTCGGTGAGCAGCAGATCGATCGGGCCTTTGTGTCGCCGCGCGATATCCAGCGCCATACTGCCGCGTTCGGCCTCGAGGACGGTGTACCCTTGAGCGGCGAGCGCGCGATGGGTGAGCCGCCGGAGCTGCTCGTCGTCCTCCACCAGGAGCACCGTGCCGCCGCCTTTTGGAGGTCGTTCGGCCGCAGCAGGTTTCCCGATGTCCTCCGGCGCCGCCTGCACGGCCGGCAGGTAGACCTTGAACGTCGTCCCTTTGTTTGGCTCGCTATAGAGCCAGATGTTTCCACCGCTTTGTTTGACGATTCCGTACACCGTCGACAGACCGAGGCCGGTGCCACGGCCGGGCGCCTTGGTCGTGAAGAACGGCTCGAAGATTCGGGCCTTCGTGTGTTCGTCCATGCCGCATCCGGTGTCGCTGACCGCGAGCATCACGTACTCGCCGGGTACGACGGAGACGTGCTGCTGCGCATACGCTTCATCGAGGGTGGCGTTGCCGGTTTCGATCGTAAGGGATCCGCCCTCAGGCATCGCATCGCGCGCGTTGATCGCGAGATTCATGATCACCTGCTCGATCTGATTGGGATCGGCGCGTGCGGCTGCGAGATCGGTGGCGAGGTGGGTTCGCAGCGCGATGTTCTCGGAGATCAGCGACCGCAGCATCTTCTCGAGATTCGTCACCACGCCGTTCACGTCGATGATGCGCGGCTCGAGCACCTGCTTGCGCGAGAACGCGAGCAGCTGGCGCGTGAGCGCGGCGGCGCGGCGCGCTGCCTTACGGATTTCTTCGAGGTCCTCGAGATGACGACTGTCGGTGTCGCTGAAATCCGCCGCAAGCAGATCGGCATACCCGACGATCGCGGTGAGAATGTTGTTGAAGTCGTGCGCCACGCCGCCGGCGAGCTGTCCCACGGCCTCCATCTTCTGCGACTGCAACAGCTGCTCTTCGAGGCGCTTGCGCTCGGTGATCTCGGTGGCGACGCCAAGCAGCTTCGGAGCATTGTCGTCGGGCAACGCCAACGGCACCTTGATTGTCTGGAACCAGCGCGTCTCCTTCGTCGCGGGATTGGTGACCGGTTCTTCCGTGATCAGCTTGGGACGCCCCGCCGACATCACTTCGCGGTCGTCACGCAGGAAATGCGCGACTTCATCCCGATTCGGATTGAGGTCCGCATCGGTCTTCCCGACGAGCGCGTCGACCGTTGTCCCGTAGACCGCCGCGGTTGCCTCGTTGACGAGCACGAAGCGGCCGTCCCAGTCCTTCACGAAAATGAGACTGGGATTCGCGTCGATGATTTGCCGCAGCAGGCGCTCCTGCCGCCGCAACGCCTGCCGCTGGCGCGCACTCTCGAGCGCTTCCAGAACGGCGGGGCCGAGCCGGACCAACCGGTCTTTGAGGATGTAGTCGGTCGCGCCGCCCTTGAGATAGGCGACGGCCGTCTCCTCATCGAGCGATCCCGTCACCAGGATGAAAGGCGTGTCGGGCACAACGCGGTGCGCGAACTCGAGCGCCTCCCATCCGCCGAAGCCGGGGATGTTGTGATCGCACAGGATGACGTGCGGCGCGAACTCGCGCAGCGCGAGAGCGAACGAGGTTTCAGTTTTGACGTGATGAACGACGGGAGGCGGGGTCAATCGCTGGAGCTCGTGACGGATCAGCGCGGCATCGCTCTCGCTGTCCTCGACCATGAGGACCCGTACTTGTGAGGTCGACCCCGCTGCCGACATGCGTTCAGTTTTGGTGTAGCCTCAGATTGTGTCTGTCGGCAGTTACGCAGTGGCACTGTAGGGGTTCGCCTACGTCGCATCAGATGGTTCAGCCCGGAGCGCATGGGGGCTGATCAACCCGTGATGCGTCGCATAAAACGTCAGCTCGGCATTCGACTTCATCCGGAGTTTGTGCAGCAGCCGTGCGCGATACGTCGTCACGGTCTTCGGCGACAATCCCAACTGTCGGCTGATCGCAGTGATCGGGCGGCCTGCGGCAAGCAGGCGCAGGACCTCGAGCTCGCGATCAGACAGCTGCTCGTGCGGTGCGGGCGGCGGCCCGCCCAATCCATCGGCGACTGCCTGTGCCATCGCCGGGCTCAAGTACTTGTGGCCCGCCATCACTCTTTCGACCGCGCGCATCAGTTCTTCCGGGGCCGATTCCTTCGTCAAATAGCCGGCGGCGCCGATCTCCAAGACGCGCAGCGCGAGCTGATCCTCGGGAAACATCGTGAGAATCAGGATGGGAAGCTGCGGACGCGCGGCGTGCAGCTCCCGCAGCACGTCCAGCCCGTGGCGATCGGGGAGGCCGAGATCGAGCAGCACGACGTCCCAGCGCTCGCCGAAGGCGAGCGTGATTGCAGCCGCGGCCGTGCCCGCCTCCCCGAACTCCACGGGGTCGGGCAGCCGCTGCAGCAGCTCGATCAGGCCGCGGCGCACCAGCACGTGATCGTCGACGACCAGGATGCGAATCATCGCGGCACCGGGGGAAACCAGGCGGATACGCGTGTTCCACCGTCCGGGCGAGGCACGACCTCGAGCACGCCGCCGAGCGCCGCTGCCCGCTCGCGCATGCCGAGAATCCCCAGCGACTGCGGCCCGGTGGTTGCGGCTTCCGTGATGCCGCGCCCATCGTCGCTGATTTCGAGCGTCACGCTGCCGCCGCTCACGCCCAAGCCGATCTCCACCTGGGACGCGCCCGCGTGGCGGGAGACATTCGTCAATCCTTCCTGCACGATCCGAAACAACGCTGTGGCCAGGTCATCGGTGATGGCGTCGTTGACGGGGAGCAGCGTGACGTCACAGGCGATACCGCTGCGGCGGGAAAAATCCTGCGCCAGCCACTCGACGGCGGCCGGCAACCCCAGCTGGTCGAGGATCGGGGGTCGCAGATCGCTCGCGATGCGCCGGACAATCTTCACCAGGTCGTCGACCATTCCCGCTGTCTCGCATAAGCGCGCGGCGATCTCGGGCGCTTTCGCATCCGCCATTTCCTGAGCGGCGACGAGTTGCAGCTTGAGCGCCGTGAGTGCCTGGCCGAGGCTGTCGTGAATCTCGCGCGCAATGCGGGTGCGCTCGTCTTCACGCACGTCTTGCTGGCGGGTCGCGAGGCTGCGGAGCGCCCCACGCGAGGCGCGGAGCTGTTCTTCCGCCCGCCGCGCTTCGGTGATATCGCGGGTGATCCCCAGGGAGGCCTGAATCCGCCCCGACGCGTCACGCAGCGGGACGGCATGCGTGGTGAGCCAGCGGTGCTTGCCATGCAGGCCGACGATCTCGAACTCGAGCGTCCCCGACTCACCGGCAAAGACGCGCTGGTGCAGGTGGTTGAATGCCTCGCGATGCTCCGGCGCGACCACCTCGCCGATGAGCATCCCGCGCACCTGCTCGAGATTCGCGGCCTGGATCATCTCGAGTCCCGCCGGATTCATGTCGAGCAACCGTCCCTGGTGATCGACGAGCTTCACGCACTCGGGCTCGCTTTCGATGATCGCGCGCAGGCGGTTTTCACTGGCCTGAAGCGCGTTTTCGGCACGGCGGCGATCGGTGATGTCGAGAGCGACTCCGGCTACGCCACAAATCGCGCCGGCTGCGTCTCGGAGCGGTTCTACTCGCGCGCTGAATGTGCGCCCGCGGACACTGACCGCATAAGTGGTTGCGGTCCCTCGCAAGGCGGTCTCGTGTGCCTCGATCACGCGCGCGACTTCCGCGGGGTCTTCGATCGCGTCTCCGACACGGAGCCCTTCGTCAGGTGCGGGCGGCGGGTCAAGCAACGCGAGTCCACCCCCGCGCCGTGACGTGACCCGTAGGTCCAAGTCACTGGACCAGATCAGCACGGGAAGCTGATCGACCAGCCGGCCGAGCTGCGTGGGGTCGAGGCCCCCCGGACCGCTGAATGCGGCGATCGCGGCATCAGTCATGGTCGATAGCGTACCGCGTTCACGGATTCGCGTCCAGCACGTCGCGCACCTTGCGCGCGAGCCCGTCGGGTGAAAACGGCTTCTGCAGGAAGGCGCTGCCATGCGGCAGCGCGCCGTGCTGGACAACGGCGTCGCCGGGATAGCCGGACATGTAGAGCACGCGAATGCCGGGACGCCGGGTCGCCAAGCGATCCGCCAACTCGCGACCGGACAACCCGGGCATCACGACGTCCGTCAATAGGAGATGAATCGCGCCGCCGTGGCGCTCGACCACTCGCATCGCGTCGGAGGCATCCGAGGCGGCGAGGACGACATAGCCTTGCGCCTCGAGCGCGCGGCGGCTCAGCGAGAGCACGGCCGGCTCGTCCTCGACGACGAGAATCGTCTCGGTCCCGCGATCCGGACGGTCCTTCGCTGGGCTCGCCTGGATTGGCGCCGGCGTGTCGATGCGGGGGAGATAGATCTTGAAGCTGGTGCCGCGTCCAACCTCGGAATAAACCGAGATGTAGCCATCGCTCTGCTTTACGATCCCGTAGACCGTGGCGAGCCCCAGTCCCGTCCCTTTGCCGACCTCCTTGGTTGTGAAAAACGGCTCGAAGAGATGCGCGCGGACCATCGCGTCCATGCCGACACCTGTGTCGGTCACGGCGACCATCGCATACGATCCGGGCACGGAGCCGAGGTGCGCTTGTGCGTATGTCGCATCGAGCTCTACGTTGGCCGTTTCGATCGTCAACTTCCCGCCGTCGGGCATCGCGTCGCGCGCGTTGACCGCCAGGTTCACGATCACCTGCTCGAGCTGGTTGGGATCGGCGCGCACGTGGCCGAGCTCCGGGGCCAGCACGGTCACGAGCGCGATATGCTCGCCGATCAACCGCCGCAGCATGCGGTCCATCTCCGCGACCACGCCATTGAGATCGAGCACTTCGGGCTGCAGCATCTGCCGGCGGCTGTACGCGAGCAGCTGTCGCGTCAACGACGCCGCTCGCTCGGAGGCTTTGCGAATCTCTTCCACGTCCCCCCGTTTCGCGTCGCCCGGTGGAAGATCCCGGAGGAGGAGCTGCGTGTTGCCGAGGATGGCGGTGAGCAGGTTGTTGAAATCGTGGGCGATGCCACCCGCGAGCTGACCGACGGCTTCCATCTTCTGCGCCTGCCGGAACTGCTCTTCGAGATGCCGCTGTTCGCTGACGTCGCGCTGGGTACCCCAGACACGCACCAGCCGTCCCTCCTCGACGAAGCCGACGACGTTATTAAGGAAGACGCGGGGCCGCCCGTCCCGCGCCTTCTCGCGCGTCTCCGAGTCGGACAGGCGGTATCCGGCACGGATGAATGACCGGATCTGCTCGCGGTTCGCGGCATCGCCGACGTCATGGAGATCGGCGAGGCGGGTGCCGACGAGGTCCTGGGCTTCGTGGTAGCCGTACATCCGGGCCATCGCGTCGTTGCACTCCGCGATGCGCGCTCCCGCATACAGTCCGTCGATTTGCTCGTCTTCCGCCATGGTGACCGCGATCGGCGGATCGATCTCGAGCCGCGACACGCCTTCGGAGGTTTGCGCGATAAAGGCGCGGTAGCGCTCCTCGCCGCGGCGCATGTTTTCGACCGCGAGCTCCAGGAGCCCGCGCTGTTCGCGCAGCGCATCCTCGCCGCGCTTCCGTTCGATCGCCATTGCCATCTGCGACGAGACGAACGTAAGGATGTCGAGCTCGCCCTGTCCGTAACGCACACCTGCCGAGTACGTCTGCGCCGCGACGATGCCGATCGTGCGGTCCTTCACGGTGAGGGGCACGCCCATCCAATCGATGGAAGGCGCACCGATCAACTCCGCCTCGCCGGCGGCGACCAGTTGTTCATGGACCTCCGGTGTCGCGAGCAACGGTCGTCCCGTTCTGAGCACGTACTCGGTCAATCCCTTGCGAAGCTTGCGGGGCGGAACGTCCCGCGCCGTATCGTATTCGTCCACGAAGTAGGGGAATTCGAGCTGGTCGCGCTGCTGGTCGTACAGCGCAACGTAGAAGTTCTTGGCCGGCATCAACTCGCCGACGATCTGGTGGATGGCGCGCAGCAGTTCCTGGAGGTTGTCCGCCGTGTGGGTCGTGTGCGATATGCGATACACGGCCTCCTGCACGCATTCCGCCCGGCGGCGTGCGGTGACGTCGCGGAAGCTCCAGACGCGGCCCACGGAGTGCGCATCGACCCGCAGCGGAATCGAATAGCGCTCGAAGACCCGGCCGTCCTTGACCGTCAGGATGTCGGAGCTTTCGGAGTCCGGCGCGGCGTACAGCTCGCGAATCTTCTCGACAAACTGCTGCGGGCTGACGAGCTGCTCCTGCACATGCCGAATCAACCGGCCGTCGTCCTTCGAGGCGATGAGGTTGGGGGGGATGCCCCACATCTCTTCGAAGCGGCGATTGTGCGATACCACGCGACCATCCAGATCGACAACCAGGATGCCGTCCGCCGTGGATTCGAGGGTCGATTGGAGAACCGAGACCGTCAGCGAATCGGCAGTCCTACGGGGTTTCTTCGCCCGAGAGGGGGGCCGCTTCGTCGGCTTGGAACGGCGTGCAGCCATGGGCCCGAATCTAGGGGTCCGAGTGACTTCGGTCACGGGTCAGACTGCGGGAAAGACCTAGGTTGAGAGCCCTTCTTCCGGGAGTCCGGTTGCGCCCGAAGCGGTTCCGGTGGCTAGGCGTCGAGGAATCGAGCCGCGCCGAGCTGCAGCTTCGTGCGGCGGCACGACAGCAGGAGGCCGTTGCCCACCTCGGCCAGCAGGCGCTTTCCGGCGTCTCGCGCGGTGATCTCTTTCAGGCGGCGGCCACATTGCTGGCGCGCGGGCTCGACGTCGAGTTCAGCGACGTCCTGGAGCTCAAGCCTGAGCACCGCAGCCTGTTGCTCCGCGCCGGCACCGGTTGGCGCGAAGGCAGTATCGGGCGGACGCTCGTCGCCGCGGATTCCGGCGGGCTGGCCGGATACATCCTCAGTGCTGCCGGGCCTCTCGTGCTCGAAGATCCCGCCGTGGAAACGCGTTTCAGCCTGCCGCCGCATCTCGAAGCGCATGCCATCATCAGCGGAGTGTGCGTTGCGGTGCAGGGCCGTGAGCGACCCTGGGGTGTGCTCGGCGCGTACAGCGCGCAACCGCGGGAATTCAGCGGTCCGGATGTGCTGTTTGTGCAAGCGCTCGCGCACGTGCTCGCGACCGCGTTGGAGCGCGCGCGTGTCGAAGAGGCGCTGCGAAAGAGCGAAGAGCATTTCCGTTCGCTGACTGAAAACGCGTCCGACATCGTCACGATTCTTGGCGACGACGGCATCATTCGCTACACCAGTCCGTCGGTGGAACGGCTGCTCGGCTACAGCACCAGCGAGCTGCTGGGCCGCAACGCGTTCGAATTCATTCACCCGAACGACCTCGCGTCCGTCATGGAGGCGTTAGCGGACGCGATCCAGAAGCCCGGAACTCCCCAGATCGCGGAATTCCGCTTCAAACACGCGGATCAGACGTGGCGGGTCCTCGAATCGATCGGGCAGGCGAAGCTCGATCAACCCAATGCGTACAGCGTGATCGTCAACTCGCGTGACGTCACCGAGCGTGTGCGGCAGGAGGAAGTACTCCGCACCAGCAAGCAGCGACTGCGGACGGTGGTCGCGGGAGCGCCCGTGATCTTCTTCTCCCTCGACCCACGCGGCGTGTTCACGCTCGCCGAGGGAAAAGGGCTGCTCTCACTGGGGGTACGGCCGGGCTTGCTCGTGGGCAAATCGTTTTTCGAGCTGTTGGGCGACCTTCCTCAGGCCGTTGCGGACGTGCGTCGGGCGCTCGCGGGAGAGTCGGTCACAGCCCGCGTCGAGCTGTTCGGGTTCGAGTTCGAGGCGCAATACTCACCGGTGCGCGAGCGCGACGGCACGATCACCGGCGTCGTGGGTGTCGCCACCGATATCACCGAGCGGCGTCGAGCCGAGGACGCCCTGCGACGCGCCGACGTCGCCAGCCGCACGTTGGTACAGCAGGCGCCGTTCGGAATCTTCCGCGCCGCTCCTGACGGCACCCTCCTCTCCGTCAACCCGGCGCTGGTCGAGATGTTGCGGTACGGCTCGGAGGCAGAGCTGCTCCAGCGGCACCTCGATCGCGATGTGTTCAAGGATCCATCGGCCCGCGCACGCTACGTCACGCAACTGAACGAAACGACGGCAGCCGCGGAAACGCAGGCCACGTGGCGCCGCCGCGACGGCGAGACGATGACGGTGCGGCTCTATGGACGCGCGGTACGGCTCGAGGATGGCCGGGTGGAATGCCACGAGGTCTTCGCCGAAGACGTCAGCGAGCGCCGCGGCCTGGAGGAACAGCTGCGCCAGGCCCAGAAAATGGAAGCGATCGGCCAGCTCACCGGTGGCATCGCGCACGATTTCAACAACCTCCTCACGATCATCCTTGCCAACGCCGAGCTGCTCGCCCGCGGTCCGGACGAAGCGAGCCTGCGGGACATCGTTTCGGCGGCGGTGAGCGGGCGGCTCATGGTGAACCAGCTGCTCGGATTTGCCCGCCGCTCGACGCTATCGCTCGAGCCGGTGCATCTCGGGCCGGTCGTGAACGATCTCGCGGCCGTGTTGCGCCGCGTGTTGCCGGCGGACATCGAGCTGCTCGTCTTCGCGGATGAAGATCTGCCCGAGGTCGCCGCCGACGGCCACGCGATCGAGCAAATCCTCCTGAACCTCGTCAACAATGCGCGCGACGCGATGCCCGAGGGCGGCGTACTCCGTCTCGAGACCAGCTGCACCTGGATCAGCGACGCGCAGCGGGAAGTGCTCGGCCCGGGCGCGGCGTCCGAGTATGTCTGCCTGGCGGTCGACGACACCGGCGCGGGCATGGATGAAGCGACGCGGCAGCGCGCGTTCGAGCCGTTTTTTACGACGAAGCCGGTCGGAAAAGGGACGGGGCTGGGGCTCGCCACCGTCTACGGATTGATAAAACAGCACGGCGGGTTCGTGCAGATCGACAGCGCGCCCGGAGCGGGCACACGTCTACGCGTGTACTTCCCGGTTGCGGAAGAGGCGGCGCGGCGGCGCGCCTCGGGTGTCCACGTCCTTGAGACCGAGGTACCGAAAGGCAAAGAGACCATCCTGGTGGTTGAGGATCAGGCGCAACTCCGGCGCGCCACCGTCTACACGCTGGAACGGGCAGGATATTCGGTCCTCTCCGCGGGAGATGGCATCGAAGCGCTGCACCTGTTGCGTCAGCACCCCGAGCCGATTGATCTCGTCTTCAGCGATCTGGTTATGGGCCGGCTCGGCGGGCGCGGGCTGTATCAGATCGACCGGAGGGAAGGGCGGTCCACACCTTTCCTCTTTACGAGCGGCTATGCCGGCGCGGGACGTGGTGAAGATCCGCTCGATCCCGCGTTGCCGTTCCTTCCCAAGCCCTGGACGAGCGCCGATCTGCTCGCGCGGGTGCGCGCGACGCTGGACGCAGCGAAGAGCCCCTCCCCGCGATCCTGATCAGTGGCACTTCCCGGTGCCGCTATCCTGGATGTGTAGGGACTTGCCGACTACCACCGGACGGGTGATGCGCCAAACATTTCGGCATGGCCCGGATCATCGTCATCGACGATCAAGAACCAATTCGCCGTATCGTGCGACGCGCGCTCGAACAGGAAGGTCACGAAGTACTGGACGCGAGCGAGGGCGAAATGGGCATGCAATTGCTCGAGCGCCATACGGCGGACGTCGTGATCACGGACATTTTCATGCCGGGTCAGGACGGCATTCTCACCCTGCGGCAAATCCGCAAGCAATTCCCCGCCGTGAAGGTGATCGTCATCTCGGGTGGTGACTCGACGGGATTGCTCGACCTGCGGCACGATGCGGAGCTGCTGGGCGCGGTGAAGAGCTTGCAGAAGCCCTTCACATCCGCCGAGTTGGTAGAGACGGTGCGTGATGTGCTGCCAGGGAGGGACGCTACGGAACGAGCGTGATAACCGAGAGGCCAATCTCCACTACGATCAGGATGATGATGATCCACTCCAGCATTTCCATGCGACGGCTTGCGGCGCGGTCGGTCATCTTCGCGTAAATGCCGTCGATCGTCTGCAGCTTGCGCGAGATGCTCGTGTCCCATTCGGCCAGGTGAAAGCGGCGCGACGCCAGCGAGTAGACGCGCGCCAGAAACTGATCGCCTACCAGCTTGAGCGCGTTCGTGACCTGCTCGAAGAGGATCGCCGCGTCGAGCTGCAGCCGGGCGAGACTGCGGAGGTCTGGCCCGACCGGCGCCAGCCGCCACCGTCGCCAGCGACGGCCGAGCAGCGTCTCGTACGCGCCCTCGAGGACATCGTCCAGCTCGCGGTCGAGAAACCGCATTTCCAGGAGCTGGGTGTTGGCGAACTCGATCAAGTCGCGCACGTCTTCTCCCTCGGGATCGAACAGAATCGCGGCGTCCGTGTCGATGATCGTCGCGTCGTTCGGACCGAACGACAAGCGCATGGCCGTCGCGTCCGCGATTTCCTGCTGCGAGAGGGAGTGTGGAGCGGCCCGCAACACCTGAGCGACGGTCTGCGCCTGGCTCGTCCATAACATCGCGGCGTCGCAGGGCGCGGTGAATGCTTCGACATGGAAAATGGAATAGTCTTCGACGAAGTCGGCGACGTGGGGGCGGGCCGCGGCGTCACCCAAGAGTCCCATCAGGGCCGCCACGTGCTGACGCGAGTCCTTCAGTAAGCGCTCGTTGCCCCAGAGCGCCTCCGCGAGCGCGGGCAGGTCGGCGAGCGTGCCCGCGAGCGGAATCGTATAGCTCACCGACACCGCGCCGAAGTCGTATAGCACCATCTCGACCCCGGGCGTCGTGCGACAGCCGGCAACAGTCTGAAGCTCTCCACCCCGCGTCACGCGCAGCGGGGCGGGACGATATTCGAAGGACGCCGGCGCGCGGCGTTTCTGCTTGATAGTCTGCCGCTCCGCCCCCGCGAGCAGCCGCCGCTCGGCCTCATCCAGATTGATGGCCTGCGCGACCTCGTAGGCGAACATGGGGAAGCAGCTCCCCTTCGCGATCACAGGTTCCACGGCTGGAAAACTATGCAGGGGGAGAGTACGAGTTCAGGTTTCACGGCCGCTGGAAGACACCGGTTTCCGCCGCCCCGGGCCCGGATTCCGTGAACACGGTCGCTGCATGGCCCGTCTCCGTCGCGTAACGGGCCGCCAGCTCGCGCACGACACTTTCCGCTTCGGTCCTCCCCAACACCGCGACCGTTCCGCCGCTGCCGCCGCCGGTGATCTTCGCGCCGAACACGCCGTGCTCAGGACCTGCTGCGCGGACGAGCTCGACAAGGCGATCCGTGCCGTCGCTGCCGAGTCCGCACGCGCTGTAACTGCGGTGTGATTCGTACATGAGCTGCCCTAACTCGGTCGCTACCCTTGGCTGGTGCGCGAGTGCGCCCAGCAACTCCGCGAAACGGTCCACGCGCTGCTGTTCGCCAACCGGGTGCTGCGCCGCGATGCGCACAGGATAGCGGCGGTCGGGGAGCACTGCCGTCGCGGTGTCGGTGATGCCGCCATAGCGCTCGATGAACTCGGCGCCCTCCATCTCTTCGGGCAAGCGACGGGCGAGCTGCGAGAACTCGGCCGGCGTAAGGTTCGCGAGATAATCCCCGCGCCACCGACTCTCTGCCGTGATAATCCGCTGTCCCATGAACGCAGCAGTGCGGACCGTTCCATAGTCAACTCCCGAGACCGCATGGCTGATCCCCGAATCGATGCCGTAGAATCGATAACTGGACGGCACGTCGATGTAGCCTTCGATCGTGCCCGGCTGGCAACGCAGCTGCAACAGCCGGTCCTGCTTGCCGCAGGCGCTGGTCATCTGGTCCATGATGCCGCACGGTGCGCCGACCACGTGGTTCTCCACCGCCTGACATATGACCGCCAACTCCGTTGCCGGCAGCTCGGTCCCAGAGCTCGCCGCCACGGCCACGCCGACCGCGACTTCCAACGCGGCCGATGAGGCTACGCCTCTGCCTTCGGGGACAGTCGAGTCAATGAGGATA
>MNDR01000052.1 GCA_001915025.1 Gemmatimonadetes bacterium 13_2_20CM_2_65_7 | reverse complement strand
CTGCTTCGGTCGTTCCGGCGTTGAGAGCGGCCAGAAACGCGTCCCCGAGCCCCCGGCGAGAATTGCGGCCCACGTGCTCACTCGGGTTCGCCCTCCTTAATATCGCCGAACATCATGGCGATGCGCTGGCTCAGCTTGGTCGGGCTGAACGGCTTGGTCACGAGCGCGGCGCCGAGGCGACGCGCTTCGCGCAGAATCCGGTCCTCTCCTTCCGCGGTGAGCACCAGAACGGGCAGGCGCGCCGTGCCGCCCTGTTTACGGAGATCGCGCAGGAAGTCGAGACCCGAGCCGTCGGGCAGGTGCAGATCGAGGAGCAGGGCATCGGCGGGAGGCAGGGCGCGCATCGCGGTGCGCGCTTCGTCCAGCGTGCGCGCGAAGCTCACGCGGTAGCCGAGCTGCTCGAGGTACGGTCGCAGGACGAGCCCGATATGAGGCTCGTCGTCCACTACGAGAAGGTGTCGCGCGGTGGTCACTGCGGACCTCCGCTTACAGCAGCCCGGCGATGGCCGTGCGATGACGGCGGAGATCGAACAGGAGGGCGCCCACGTTCGTCGCGGGCTGCACCAGCATGACGAGGAGGGCTTCGACGTTGAGGACAGCCACGATCGCCAGGCCACGCCCGAACTCGATCACGGCGGTATTGAAATCGCCACGTCCACCCGCGTCGCCGAGCTCCGCCATATGCTTGATCGCGGAGGGCAGCAGCGCGGCGACACTTTCGGCATCCACGCCATTCGCGACGCGAGAATCGATGGGCAGCCCGTCGCGGCCCACCACGACTACCGCGTCCACGCCGCCGGAGCGGCCGAGCGCTTCCACCACGTCGCGGATGGTCGCCATACGCGCGGCAACCTAGGTTTCCGGGAAGTCGAAGTCAAGCATTGACTATGGGTTGACCCACTCGAACGGCGCCGTAAGTTCTCCAGCACCCTATGCGTTACGTCACGCGGTACCTGCCGCTGTTCGCGCTCGCACTCATCGCCGCCTGCGGCGATTCCCTGGGCCTATCGGCCAGCTTTGCGAACAAGGTGGACACAGTATCCATCTACGCGCTCAGTAAGACCCCGGTCGCGACGCCCTCGGGTTATTACATGGCGCAGGGAATCGTTGTGCGTACGGACGGATTTATTCCGTTCGACTTTGCGTTTGATATCGACAGCACCGGCAGAGGCCTGTTGCTGCCGACGGGTCCTTTGAAACTCGGACGTCTCTCCGGGCTACAGATCAGTGCCGTGCCATTCGATTCGATCCGCATCGCGCCGACGGGTCGCTATCAGCTGGACAGCGCGGTCGTGGTCGATTCCAACACCGTCGCGATTGCGCAATCGCGTCCCGTTACCTGTCCCAACGGATTACCCGGCGCCTACTATGCCAAGCTGCACGTTGTGAGCATCGACACGACATCCGCTCCGACCGGACGTCATCTCAAAATGGAAATCCTCGACGACACGAATTGCGGTTTTCGCGGGCTCCAGATAGGCTTGCCGCGTAGTTAATCCATGATCGATCTGAAGCTGTTGCGCGCCTCGCCCGCTCAGGTGCGGGCGGCGCTCGCGCGCCGTGGCGATTCATCGCTCACCAGACTGCTCGACGAGATTGAAGCGCTGGACATGAAGCGCCGCACGCTCACCGCGCAGCTCGATCAGCTCAAGGCCGAGCGCAACGACGCCGCACGAGCGGACGCGCTCGTCGCGAAAGCACAGGGCGGACTGCCGGAAGCGACCGCGGTCGCGCGCCGCAAGCTGGGCGAGCGTATCACCGCGCTCGAATCGGAGCTGCGGCAGATCGAGACCACGCTCGAAGCGAAGGCGCTGTTCGTCCCCAATCCGCCGTTGCCCGAGGTGCCGGAGGAGCCGACGATTCTGCGCAGCTGGGGCACACCGGCCGCCAAAGGCGGGAAACCGCACTGGGAAATCGCCGAGCGTCTCGGGATCCTCGATCTGCCGCGTGGTGCCAAGCTTTCGGGGTCGGGATTCCCGGTGCTGGTGGGAGCGGGCGCGCGCCTGGCGCGCGGCCTGATCAACTTCATGCTGGAGCTGCATACCCGCGAACACGGATACGTCGAGGTCGAGCCGCCATTGCTCGTCCGTCGCGAGGTCATGATTGGAACAGGACAGCTACCGAAGTTCGAAGACGATGCCTATCGCACCGCGACCGACGATTTGTTTCTGGTCCCGACCGCGGAAGTGCCGGTCACCAATCTGCATCGCGACGAGATCCTCGACGGCAGGACGCTGCCGATGGGCTACGTCGCATACACGCCCTGCTTCCGGCGCGAAGCGGGCGCCGCCGGCAAGGACACGCGCGGCTTGTTGCGCGTCCACCAGTTCGACAAGGTCGAGCTGGTGCGCTTCTGCCGCGCCTCCGATTCACCCGTGCAGCACGAGACGCTGACCGGTCATGCCGAGACGGTTTTGCAGCAGCTCGAGCTGCCGTATCGCGTGGTGGTGCTGCCGGCCAACGACTTGGGATTTGCGGGCGCGAAAACGTACGACCTCGAGGCGTGGGCGCCCGGCGTCGGGCAGTGGCTCGAGGTCTCGAGCTCGAGCACCTTCACCGACTATCAGGCGCGCCGGGCGAACATCCGCTGCCGGCCGCGGCCCGGAGAGAAGCCGGAGTTCGTGCACACGTTGAACGCATCCGGTGTGGCGCTCCCGCGCACGATCGCGGCGCTGTTGGAGACGCATCAGCAACCCGATGGGTCCGTGACGATTCCGCCCGCGTTAGTGCCTTATGTCGGCACTGACCGCCTTGCGTAGAGGTCCGTCCCGGCGGCTCGGGCCACCCGCGCTCATCGCCGCGGCACTGCTGTTCGGTGTGCTTTCGGTCGGCGATGCATGGATCGTCGCGCGCCATCTCCGCAACGACGCGCGGGAGACGAGTCGGCTGCTGGGGCACGTCTTCGCCGGTCTGAACGATCCGCGTGAAGGCGCGGCGGCAGACGCCCTGCTGGCGCTCGCCGACGAGGTCCGGCACCTCGGTATCCCGATCGCGGTCACGGATACTGCGGGACGCATCACCGCGCTCGATAACGCGCCCTTCGGCGCCGAAGCGAGCGAGACCGAGCGCCGCGCGTGGGTCGCGGAGCTCGATCGGATCCACCAGCCGCTGATCCAACCGCACGTCGGCACGATCCATTACGGCGCGCTGCCAGCCGCGCGCGCGTTCACCGGCTTGGCGGTGTTGCAAGGCGTGATGTTCCTCTGCCTGGCGCTGCTCGCCGGCTGGGCGATGCGCGAGCGCGTAAGTGCCGCCCGCGACCGGTTATGGGTGGCGATGGCGCGCGAGTCGGCTCATCAGCTCGGCACCCCGCTCATGAGTCTCACGGGTTGGATTGATTACCTGCGCGAGAATCCGGGTACGCCGGGTAGCGAGCTCATCAGTCATCTTCAGGCGGATGCCGATCGGCTCGAGCGCGTGGCCAAACGATTCGAGCGCATCGGCCGACCGGCGCGCAGCGAGCCGGTCGGACTCGGGAGCGTCGCCGAGCGAGTCGTCGCCTACTTCAGGCCCCGGCTGCCGACGCTCGCGCATCAGGTCACGATGACGCTGACGTCGTCGGGCGCCGGCCCGATGGCCACGGGTGATCCAGTGCTCATCGAGTGGGCGCTCGAAGTCATCGTCAAGAACGCCGTCGACGCGTTAAGTGGCCGGGGAGGACGTATCGAGCTGGAAGTAGAGGGCAGCGGTACGGTTGGTCGCCTCACCGTGCGGGACGACGGTCCTGGCGTTGGCGCGGACATGCAGCGGCAGCTGTTCGAGCCCGGCGTGTCTACCAAGACCGGCGGCTGGGGGATCGGCCTGGCATTGGCGCGCCGCATTGTCGAGCAGCAGCACGGCGGCCGGGTATCGTTTCGCCCGGGAGAGGGCAAAGGCTCGGTATTCGTGTTGGAGTTCCCACTCAGCGTCTCATGACGTTGCCGCTCCCGCTCAATCCCGCCCAACGCGAGGCGGTCGAATACCCCGCTGGACCGTTGCTTGTGCTCGCGGGCGCTGGATCAGGCAAGACGCGCGTGCTGACGGCCCGGATCGCGCATCTGATCACGCAGCACGGCGTCGCCGCGCAGCGGATCTTCGCGGTCACCTTCACCAACAAGGCCGCCGGCGAGATGCGCACGCGCATCGCCCAGCTCCTCGGCGCTGATCCGCGCGGGCTGTGGATCGGCACGTTTCATTCTCTATCCGCGCGGCTGCTCAGGCGTGAGGCCCCGCTGCTGGGCTTCGGGCCGAACTTCACGATCTACGATGCCGATGACTCCGAGGCGCTCGTCAAGCGGCTGCTGGAAGCGCGCCAGCTGTCGCCGAAGGCCTACCCGCCGCGGACTGTTCATGGGGTCATCTCGAGCGCCAAGAACCGCATGCTCACGCCTGAGGAGCTCGGCGCCCGGGCCGATACGCCCCTGGTCAAGGTCGCGGCGGACATCTTCGCCGAGGTAGGACCCGCGCTCAAGCAGGCGAACGCGATGGATTTCGATGACCTCCTGCTCCATCCGCTCGCCCTGTTCCGCGAGCACCCGGAGCGTCTCGCGTACTGGCAAGACCGGTTTCAGCACGTGCTGGTCGACGAATTCCAGGATACCAATCCCGCGCAATACCTGCTCGTGCAGCAGCTGGCGAAGCGGCACGGCAATCTCTGCGTCGTGGGAGACGACGATCAGGCGATCTATGGGTGGCGTGGGGCCGACGTCCGGCACATGCTCGCCTTCCAAAACGATTTTCCCGGCACGAAGCTCGTGCGCCTAGAGCAGAACTACCGGTCCACGCAGGTGATCCTGGATGCTGCCAACGGTGTGATCGCGGAGAACACCGCTCGCCTCGGAAAGACGCTGTTTACGGAGAAGAAGGGCGGTGCGCCGGTGATCCTCCTGGCGGCAGCGGACGAGCGGGATGAAGCCGAATGGCTGGCATCGGAGTTCGCGAGACGCGCGGCGGACGGCGATGTGCCCTACGACGAAATGGCCATCCTGTACCGCACCAACGCGCAGTCACGGCCCCTCGAAGAGGCCTTCCGCTTCCGCGGGATTCCTTATCGCCTCATCGGCGCGGTGAGCTTCTATGAGCGCCGCGAGATCAAGGATCTCCTGGCCTATCTGCGACTGATCGCCAACCCCGCCGACGACGAGGCCTTCCTGCGGGTCGTCAACGTGCCGCGGCGCGGCATCGGGGACGCCTCGCTGGCCGTGCTCGGCCGTACGGCGCTGGCGTGGCGGAAGCCCATGCTCGACGCCGCGCGCGGCGCCGCCAGCATGACCGATCTGCGGCCCAACGTGCGCCAAGCGCTGGCCGGCGTCGCGGATCTGGTGGATCGGCTCCGGGAGGCGGTAGGGCAGGCTGATCCGGCGACGGCACTCGAGACGGTGCTCGCGACGACAGGGTACGAGCAATACCTGGCCGAAGAGGGCGCCGAGGGAATGGAGCGGATCGAAAACGTGCGTGAGCTGGCGGCGGGCGCTGCCGCCTGGGCGGAGGTGCAGGATCCGGAAACGTTCGAAGGTGGGACGGGGGGGAGTCCCGTGGAGCGCTACCTCACGCAGGCGGCGCTCGTGACGCCCGCGGATGAGGATCGCGACGTGCCGGGCGTCACGCTGCTCACGGCGCACATGGCGAAGGGACTGGAGTGGCCGATCGTCGCGCTCGCCGGTCTGGAAGACGGATTGTTTCCGCTGAGTCGCGCCGCCGACGATCCCAGCGGCATCGAAGAGGAGCGACGACTGTGTTACGTGGGTCTCACGCGCGCGCGCGAAAGGTTGTATCTCTCATGGGCGCGCACGCGCTATCGCAACGGGCGGCTGGAGCTCGCGGAGCGCTCGCGCTTTCTCGACGCGCTGCCGCCGCAGGTCGTCGAGGAACGGAGCACGACGCCGTCGTGGCACCCGCCGACAATGCGGCCGCCGCAGCCGTCGCGACCACGTGGCGCCGCCGCGCGACGACTGCCGCAGCTCGAGTTTCCCGACGAGGTGTCGCAGGACGCGCCGCGGTACGTGAAAGGAGAGCGCGTTCGTCACCGCAAGTTCGGCGGCGGCATCGTGCGCGCCGTGTCGGGAGAAGGCCGCGAGCTGCGCGTGAGCGTCGACTTCGACGATCCGGACATCGGCATGAAACAACTGCTCGTCGCCTATGCCGGTCTCGAGCGTGATTGGGGAGGAGAGAGCGCATGAGCGTTTCGCGGGACGATGTGCTGCGCATTGCGCAGCTCGCGGAGCTGGACGTGGAAGAGGACGCGCTGCCCGATGTGGCCGAGCAGATGTCGCGCATTCTCGACTATGTCGCGCAGCTGAGCGCGATGCCCGCTCCCACGAACGGGACCGTGAAGACATTCGTCCCCGGTCCCGATGCAATCCACTTCCGCCCCGATGAAGTAGCGCCCTGGCCACTTGCGTTCGGACCCGCGGCGTTCGCTCCCGCCTTCAAGGAAGGCTTTTTCGTCGTGCCGAAGCTCGGCCAGTTCGAGTGAGCGACGCCAAAGCGGTCGCCGACCGCCTGGTCAAATCGAAGCGACTGAACGCACTCCTCACTCCATCAAAGGAGCTGCGCAGCGCGTTGACGGCGCAGGCCGCCGCCGCGCGCCCGACCGGCGTGCTCTACGGGATGCCCGTCGCCGTCAAGGACAACATCTGCACGCTCGAATTCACCACCACTTGTGGATCGCGGATTCTCGAGGGCTACCGCTCGCCGTATGAAGCCACGGCGGTCACCAAACTCAAAGCCGCCGGTGCCCTGATCGCCGGAAAAACGAATTGCGACGAATTCGCGATGGGTTCGTCGACCGAGCACTCGGCGTACGGACGCGTCGTGCATCCGCTCGACAAGACGCGCGTCCCCGGTGGCTCCTCCGGCGGCTCCGCGGCGCTCGTCGGCGCCGGCGCCCTTCCCGCGGCCCTTGGCTCAGAGACCGGCGGATCGGTACGCCAGCCGGCGTCGTTTTGCGGCGTGGTGGGCATAAAGCCAACTTATGGCCGCGTCAGCCGTTACGGCCTCGTCGCGTTCGGGTCTTCACTCGATCAGATCGGCGTCTTGGGGCGGAGCGTGCACGACGCCGCGCGTGTGCTTTCGGTAATCAGCGGCCGCGATCCCAGGGACGCGACCTGTGAGGACCGCGATCCGCTGCGGCTGCCGACGGTACCGGAATCGCTCCAGGGATTCGTGATCGGCTTACCGCGCGAGTATTTCCCCACCGAGCTGGATCCGGCGGTCCGGCGAGCCTGTGACCGCGCGGTGCGACTGCTGCGCGACCTGGGGGCGGCGGTTCGCGAGGTGTCGCTTCCGCATACGGCCTACGCCGTTCCCACGTACTACGTCATCGCGCCCGCGGAAGCGTCCTCGAACCTCGCGCGCTACGACGGCGTGCGGTACGGCCCACGCTTCGACGGGCATGCCGATCTCCGCGGGCTGTATCGCGCCACACGCGGTCAAGGATTCGGAGCCGAGGTTCGCCGTCGCATTCTCGTCGGGACGTACGTGCTGTCCGCCGGTTTTTACGACGCGTACTACCGGCGCGCGCAGCAGATGCGGGCATTGATCGCTCAGGATTTCCGCAACGTGTTCGATCGCGGCGTCGATCTCCTGTTCACGCCGACGACGCCGTCTCCAGCCTTCAAGGCGGGCGAGAAGCTGTCCGATCCGATCGCCATGTATATGTCGGACATCTTCACGGTGACCGCGAACCTCGCGGGCGTGCCGGCGATCTCGTTGCCGATCGGCCGCGTGAAAGGACTGCCCATCGGTGGCCAGCTGATCGGGCAGGCGTTTCTCGAGGACGAAATGCTCGAAGCGGCCTACGCATTGGAGCGGGTCGTGCCCGCGACCGACGAGTCCTGATGGCTGCCGGTTGGGAAGCCGTCATCGGGCTCGAAACGCACTTACAGCTGCGCACGAAGTCGAAGATGTTTTGCGGCTGCTCGACGGCGTTCGGCGCGCCGCCCAACACACAGGTGTGTCCGGTCTGTTTGGGACTCCCCGGCGCGTTGCCGGTGCCGAACGGCGCCGCGATCCGGCTCGCGGTCCGCGGCGCGTTGGCGTTGGGCTGCACCGTGCACCCCAAGAGCATCTTCGCCCGCAAGAATTATTTCTATCCCGACCTGCCGAAGGGCTATCAGATCTCACAACACGATCAGCCGCTCGCGACGAATGGCACGCTGTCGTTCGTCTCTCCCGAGCGCGGGATCGTGAACGCGACCATCGTCCGGTTGCACGTCGAGGAGGACGCCGGCAAGTCGATCCACGATCGCTTTCCGAAGGCCACCGCCGTCGATCTGAATCGCTCCGGAGTGCCGCTCATCGAGATCGTCGGCGGACCGGATCTGCGCTCGCCGGCGGAAGCGCGCGCGTACCTGCAGACGCTCAAGCAGCTGCTCGAGTACATCGGGATCTCCGACTGCGACATGGAGAAGGGCAGTCTGCGTGTCGACGCCAACGTCGGGGGGAGCGTCACGCAGCAGCCGATGCTGTATGACTCGCGCGAGAATACGGTGCGTCCGCAGCGCTCCAAGGAAGAAAGTCACGACTATCGCTACTTCCCCGAGCCCGACTTGCCGCCGCTGGTGTTGACGCCTGAATTCGTCGCCGAGGAGCAGAGCGAGCTGCCCGAGCTGCCCCCCGCCAAGCGCGATCGCTTCGCCGCACAGTACGCGCTGAGCCGCGAGCACGCGACTGTGCTGACCGCGAGCCGCGGCGTGGCGGAGTATTACGAAAACGTGGTGCGCGCGGGCGCGGAGCATCAGGCCGCCGCCAATTGGATCATGACGGAGGCCCTTGCCGACGCCAAGGATCATCAGGATCAGCTGCGCGTGCCGGCCGCGGGGCTCGCCCAGATCATCGCGCTCGTGAAGGGCGGTACACTCAGCCATCAAGCCGCGAAGCGCGTGTTCGCGGAAGTCGCGGCCAAGGGCGGCGATCCTCGCACCATCGCCGAGTCGCTCGGTCTCATTCAGGTGGCGGATAGCAACGTTGTCGCGGCGTGGGTCACCGATGTCTTAGGTGCTCATGCGCCGGAAGTGGGCCGTTACAAGAATGGCGAAACGAAGCTGATGGCGTTTTTCCTGGGGCAGGTGATGCGCGCGTCGAAGGGAAAAGCGGACCCGAAGCTGGCGCAGCGGGTGCTGGAAGAAAAGCTGGCCTCCGCCTCCTAGCTGTCCTTCCACGGACGCTGCGCGCGCGACTGCTTCCAGTACGCGAGCGACGGCGTCGGCAATCCGAAATGCTGCTGGGCGGTCTCTGCGACGCGCGCGGGCTCGTGCCGCCCGCCCTCGCGCAGCGCCTGGCGGCGCATCCGTTTCGCGATCCCCAATGCCTTCTCCCCCGCGGGATCGAGCCGTCGCGCCGCGGCGTCTTTCGCATCCGCCCCTAACGTCTCCATCACGTATTCGAATGCGACCGCCATGTGACGCTCGATGTCGGAGTCGGCGAGATCCCAGCGGCTCGTCCCGGCGATTACCTGGAACACCCACTGCCAGCTTTGACTCTCGGTGAGGTGCACCATGCCGCGAAACAGGCGCCGGTTGGTCCGCACGCTGAACAACGTGGGTGAGAGAATCGCATCGAGGTGGGCGTCGCTCGCCCCATGATCCTTCATGATGACGTCACGCGCCTCGCGCGCGTACGCGTCGCCGAGATGCGTTTCGAACCGGCTCTCCCAATACGAGTGCCCGAGCGCAACGGTGCTCGACGTCAAGACGAGCTGGCGCGGCACGAAGAAGTTGTGGGCGATGGTGTCGGCGGCGAGGTGGGACAGATAGCCCAGCCCGAAGGCGCGGAGCGGATCGCTGGGCGCGAGATCCAGGATCTCTTGCCCGACGTGCCAGGCATGACAGTGACGGCCCACCGGCGCGTACTTCTTTGCCATCGAGGTGTCGGCGGCGATATTGCCGTACAAAAAATCGTACGGGAACGCACGCAGCAGATCGGCGACGAGTGTCGGGAGCTGATGCAGATTGGCAAGCACGGACTCGCCCAGAAAGATGTGCGTGCCGGGCGTCCAGGCGTGCGCGACCCCGGGGAACAGCACGAGCCCCACCACAGCGAGCCCCAGCGCGACGGCGGGCTTCTTCACCGTCGTTTCTTGCCCTTGAGCAATTTGCGGCTCCACCGCCAGACCGAGAGACCGCGACGCACGTCGCGCATGGTGGCCGCCGCGTCGAGCGCGGTTTCCTCGAGCTCTTCCTGCATGACTTCCGCCAACGCGTCGAGCGACGTCAGGCGCTCCTCGGCGGCGTCAGCCGCCTTGACGATGCGGTGCCGCACCTCTCGCGATGCTCCGACGATCGCATCCGCTTCAATCTTAATGGAGGCGATGAGCTGGCGAACATCGGTGATCGCAGGTCCGGCAACCCCCCGTAGCGCCTTGACCGCCGCCCGCACATCCAACGCCGCCGCGCTGATTGCGATCGCTCCGACCAGAGCGGCGACCGCGATGACGAGGAGACTCACCGCCGATACGACGCCCCGGTCCCTCCGGCGCCACCGCGCACGAAGTCGAAGCCCGCCGCCAGGGCGACAGCCGCCGCGCCTTGCCGCATGACGGGGAACGCGAATTCACGCGGTGGTGGAAAAGGCAGCGACCTCCAGATCGGGTCCATCTGGTCGAGCCCAAAGCGCACCGTCACCCAGCGCACAGCGGCACGGATGACCGCCAGGAGCCCTGCCGCGGGCAGCAGCCAGGGCGTGAAACGCTGTAGGAGCGCGCCGGCGATAATAAGGAAGGCCGCATACAACGGCACTTCCCAACGTCGCAGTGCCCTTTGCACGGACACTCGAACCGCGGCCGGTGAGAAACTGACACCAAGCGCCGCAATGAGCGCGCAGACGACGAAGGGCGACAGTTGCGTCGCATAGGTGAACCCGGCGCCCGCAACAATCACGCCCGTCAGCGCCACTCCGACGCCGACATCGGTGCGGTCATCCTGCCAGCGCACGAATCCCGCGAACAGTCCTCCGAGTGCGGCGGCGGCAAGCACGGTGAGCGCGATGCTGCGAAGCGCGAGATGCGGGTGGTACCAGGCGACTCCCACGGCCGCCGCGGCCGTACCGAACGCGGTATCGAGCAGCGCGTTTCGGCGACCGAGCTTCTGACCACGCCAGCTCGCCGCGGTGGTTGCCGCGCCCGCCAGGATGAGGGCGACTGCGGGGAAGGGACGGCCCCAGGCATCGCCGAGCGGCTGAACGGAACGAGCCAGCGCCCACGCGGTCGCGCCGGTCGTCAGGAGGACCGGCACGGCCAGCGCGGCACCGACGAGCCAGGTCCGCCCTGACACGCGGCGCAGCATGCGCCATTCCAATCGCGCACCGAACGATGCCCCGACCCAGCCGATGCCGAGAGCGGTGAGTGGGTCCAGGACGCGCAACGTCCGACCGTCGAGGATGCCGAGTCCTGGGCCGAGCAGCGCACCCAGCAAGACGAACGGCACACCGGTTTCGATGACGCCATCGAGCAGCGGATGGTGGAGTGCGGGAAGTGTCAGCCGCGTCACGCCGATTCCGGCGATCAAGACCAGCGCCAGCGCGAGCAGAGGATGCACGAGGGGCAACGTTCGCAAACGCTTGACGCAGGCGCAAGCGGTCCCGTAGCTTGGGCGGACCTATGCCACCGTCGTTCCGTGTCACGGGAGGACGTCCGCTGATGGGGACGATCCGCCCCGCCGGCAACAAGAACGCGGCCCTTCCGATTCTCGCGGCGACCTTGCTCGCCGACGGTCCCTGTCGCATCGACAACGTTCCCCGCATTCGCGACGTCGAGACGCTGCTCCAACTGCTGCAGCACGTTGGCGCAACGGTTGAGTGGCATGGTCCGAACACGGTCGAGGTGGACACGCGCGCCACCGAACCGCGGCCGCTCGATCCGGCGCTCTGCAAGGAGATTCGTGCGTCGATTCTGCTCGCCGGGCCGATGTTGGCGCGGTTCGGTCGCGTGACGCTGCCGCCGCCGGGTGGCGACGTCATCGGACGGCGGCGCGTCGATACGCATTTTCTCGCGCTTGAGCGCCTCGGCGCCAGCGTGTCGGTCGGGGACGCGTATAAACTCGAGGGCAAGCTGCGTGGCGCCGACATCTTTCTCGATGAGCCCAGTGTCACAGGCACCGAAAACGCCCTGATGGCGGCGGTGCGCGCACAGGGCACCACCGTGCTTCGCAACGTCGCGTCGGAGCCACACGTGCAGGATCTCGCCCGCTTTCTCGTCGCGATGGGCGCGTCCATCGACGGTATCGGCACCAACACCATGACGATCGATGGGGGGCAACCACTGCGAGCCGCGGCGCACGCGCTCGGACCCGATCACATCGAGATTGGATCGTTCATTGGACTTGCCGCCGTGACCGGGGGTGCGATCACGATCGACGGCGTGCGCGCCGACGATCTCCGCTCGACGCTGCTCGCGTTCGAGCGACTGGGCGTGCGGCCGCGGCTGGACGGCACGAAGTTGATCGTCGACGCCGATCAGGAACGCCGCATCCGTCCCGACCTCGGCGGGCACGTGCCGAAGCTCGAGGATGGTCCGTGGCCGGCATTTCCGGCCGATCTCATGTCGATCGCGATCGTCGTAGCGACGCAGTGCGAGGGCTTGCTGCTCATTTTCGAAAAGCTGTTCGAGTCGCGGCTCTTCTTCGTCGACAAGCTGATTGGCATGGGCGCGCGCATCGTGTTGTGCGATCCGCATCGCGCGGTGATCGCGGGACCCTCACCCCTGCGGGGTCAGGTGGTCGAGAGTCCCGATATTCGCGCGGGCATGGCGATGCTGCTCGCGGCGCTCGCGGCGCAGGGAGACTCCGTCATTCAGAACATCGGACAGATCGAGCGCGGGTACGAACGCATCGATACGCGGCTGACCGCGTTGGGAGCGCAGATTGAGCGCCAGGGATCTTAAGCCTCGTTCCCCCGCTCCGATTTCGGAGAGGGGGCCAGGGGGTGAGGTTCCGGTAGGTGACGCAGCCGTCCCACGTCTCGAGCTCACCGAGTGGGCCGAGCGTTACGGGCTGGTGGCGGGGATCACGCTACGGCCGTTGAGTCTCGGGCTCTGGAGCGAAGAGCCGGTGGGGCAGGTGATGGGCCGTTGGCGCGCGTTCCGATCGACGTTCGCGAGCCGCTTCCCGACGATTGTCCTGAGCCATCAGGTCCACGGAACCGAGGTGCGCTGGCACGAGGCCCTCCCTGAGGGATGGTTGGTCCTGGACGGTATCGACGGCCATGCGACGAGCGAACGGGGCGTGCTCCTGACGATTACCGTCGCCGACTGCATCCCCGTTTATCTCGCGGTTCCCCACAAAGGCGCGATCGCGCTCGTTCACGCCGGCTGGCGCGGCGCCGCGGGCGGCGTGCTGGCTCGTTGCGTGGACCTACTCAAATGGCGCGGCTTCGCGACAACGAGCGACATCGTAATGCATTGTGGCGTGGGGATTTGTGGTGACTGCTATGAGGTAGGGCCTGAGGTCGCGGTCCGGTTCGGGATGCCGTCCAGCAAGGGTCCGGTGCAACTCGATCTCCGGGCCGCGTTGGCGCAACAGGCGCATGACTTGGGAATCGAGGAGGTGTCGATTTCTCCCTGGTGCAGTGCGGAAGGCCGGGAGCGGTTTTACTCGCACCGGGCATCGGGCGGGCGGGATGGCCGTATGGTAGCCTACCTGGGGCGCCCTATAGGTTGACACTGTTTCCACCCCGGCTACATTCCCAACCGTGATGCGGGCGAAGTTCGGCCCGCGCTTTTTTTTCCATGCTCACTGAGAGTCTCGTCGAGGCCTTCCGCAGCCGGCTCGAGGCGATGGGCTTCGATCTGGCCGATCTTCGCATCGGCGGTACGCCGAACCGGCCGCTCGTCCAAGTCAGAATCGACTGTCCGCCACGGCTGGTCACGGTCGAGGACTGCAGCAGGGTCAGCCGAGCGCTGGAGCACTGTGAAGCTGGCAGGAATGGGCCGCGTGCGCGCACGGATCGTGGCCGTTCCGGATCAAGACACTGTGATTCTCGAGCCGAGAGGCAGCTCGGAACGGGCATTTCGCCTCGCCGAGCTGCGCGATGCGCGACTCGCATTGGATGAGGACTAAAGGAAACCGATGGCCAACACAACTGACGTCGTCTCAGCAATCCGCGAGCTGACCAATACCAAACAGCTCGAGCGGAGCGAATTGATCGATCTCCTCAAGGATGGTCTGCACGCGGCGCTGGTGAAGCGCTACGGCCCCAACGTGCGGGCCGAGATCGGCATCGACGAGCTGAAGGGATCGATCCGCATCGTCGTGCTCAAGACGGTGGTCGAGGCAGTCGAGGATCCCGGCACGCAGGTCTCGCTCGAGGAAGCGCGCTATGAGGATCCAGAATTCCAGCCGGGCGACGTCCTGGAGGAAGAGGTTCCCTTCGACCAATTCGGTCGCACCGCGGTGCAGGCCGCCAAGCAGCGCATCATTCAGCGCGTCCGTGAGGGCGAGCGCAGCCGCATCCGCGAAGAGTTCTCCGGCAAGGTCGGCGAGCTGCTCTCGGGCGAAGTGCAACAGATCGAGCGCGGCAAAATCGTCGTGATGCTGAACAAGTTCCGCGAAGCGGAAGCCATCATTCCGTACCGCGATCAGAATCACCGGGAGCACTTTCATCAGGGCGACACGATCCGGGCCGTTCTCAAGCGCATTGAAGAGACGCCCAAGGGACCGCGGCTGATTCTCTCGCGCGCCGATCCGTTGTTCGTGAAAGCCCTCTTCAAGCTCGAAGTCCCCGAGATTCAGCAGCAGATCGTCGAGATTCGCGCCACCGCGCGCGAGGCAGGCAGCCGCACGAAGATCGCCGTCTGGTCGCGCGACGACTCCATCGATCCGGTGGGTGCATGCGTCGGTCTCAAGGGCTCGCGCGTGCAGGCGGTCGTGAATGAGCTGAACGGGGAGCGCATCGACATCGTGCCGTGGTCTTCGGACCCCGAGCGCTTCGCGAAACTGTCGCTCGCGCCCGCGCGCGTCGCGCGCGTGTTCTCGGATCCGGAATCGAAAACGATCCAGGCGATCGTGGACGAGGATCAGCTGTCGCTCGCCATCGGCCGCAACGGTCAGAACGTACGGCTCGCGTCCGAGCTGACCGGCTGGAAAGTCGACCTCTACTCGAGCCGCGAGTGGCTGGAGCGCGGCGGGGAAGGTCCGCTGTTCGCCCCGTTGCCGCCGGCCGACCAGTCGGTGACGCAGGTGGCACTCACAGAGATGAAAGGCTTGTCGCCGGAGCTGGTGCAAGTCCTCGAGCAGGCCGGGAAAAAGACGCTCCAGGACATTCTGGACCTGGAGCGCGAGGACGTCGATCAGATCCCCGGCATGACCGCCGACCTCGCGGACAAGATGATGTCGTTCCTGAACGAGATGACCGAGGAAGGCGGCGAAGAGGAAGAAGCTCCCAAGACCACCGCGTGAGCGCGCGAATAACGAGGCTGCTTGGCCTCGGCGTACGGGCTGGAAATGTCGTCATAGGCGTGGCTGGTGTTCGAGCGGGGTTGCAGCGGGGCAAGGTGGTTTGCGTGGTGCTGGCGGCTGATGCCGGGCCACGCACCATTGAAAAAGTGGCGCGGCTGGCGCAGGCGCGGGACGTTCCCGTGTTGCGCGGGCCGCCGGCGGAAGAGCTGGGCAGTTCGCTCGGCCGGCCGCCGGTGCAGGCCGTCGGCGTCGCCGATCGGGCGCTTGCGCGTGGGCTGATGTCTGTGGAGGAGTAAGAGTGACAACGACGCGGATTCATGATCTGGCAGCGGAATTCGGAATCTCCAGCGAGCAGCTGATGGGCATGCTCAAGGAGATGGACATCTTCGTGCGCAGTCACCTGACACCGCTCAAGGACGAGCAGGTGTCGCTGATGCGCGCGCGCTGGGAGCGCGACAAGCGCAAGCAGAAGCAACCATCCGCACCGCCGAAACGGCGTCGTGCCGCGAAGGCCGTCGAACCCGCATCGGTTCCTGAGCCCGTCGCGGTGGCCGACAGCCGGCCCAAGCGCCGTCGCCGCACCGCCGCGGAGGTTGCCGCCGCCGACGCCGCTGCCGCGGAAGTCGCCGCGGCCGAAGCGGCTGCCGCCGAAGTCGCGCGCTTGGCGCTCGAGACGGCAGCGCGTGAACAGGAAGAAGTGCGGTCGGCCGCGTCGCTCGAGGAGCGCGCCGCCGCGTTGTTCAAGGACCTCGCGCCACCGTCTCCGGCCGTCGAAGTCGCAGAGGCTCCCACGACTGCCACACCGCTTCCTCCTCCCGTCGTGCAGCCGCCGACCCAGCCGCCCCCTCGGCCCTTTATTCCTATGCCGGTGCGCCCGCGCCCAGTCGTGCGCGGCACGACGTCAGGTCCGGGCGGATCCGTGCCGCCACGCCCCGTTGCCTCGGCGGCGCCGGGTGCACCGCCGCTCGATGAGCGCCGTCGGGAGAAGGGCAAGAAGCGCAAGAAGGGCAAGAAGTCCCTCGTCGATCAGGAAGCGGTCGCGCAGAACATTTCCCGCACCCTGGCGACCCTGAAGGCGCCGGTCGGCAAGAAGGGCGTCCACCGTCGCGAAGAGGGCCCGACCTTCCGCGAAGTCCAGGAAGAGCGGCGTCGCGAGGAGCGTGAGCGGGAGAAGACGCTCGTGCGCGTGACGGAGTTCGTGACCGTCTCCGAGCTTGCCAGCACGCTCAAAGTGCCGCCGACGCAGATCGTCACGTTCGCCTTCAAAGAGCTGGGCCAGATGGTGACGATCAACCAGCGGCTCGACTTCGACATGATCGAATTGATCGCGTCGGCGTTCGGGTTCCAGGCCGTCCGCGAAGAAGAGTACGCGACCACTCAGACCGAAGAGACCGCCGACGCCGTCGAGACGCTGAAGCCCCGGCCGCCGATCGTGACGATCATGGGCCACGTCGACCACGGGAAAACGTCGTTGCTCGACTACGTCCGCAAGACCAACGTCGTCGCGGGCGAAGCCGGCGGCATCACCCAGCATATCGGCGCGTATCAGGTCACGCTGAAGGACGGGCGCAAGATCACGTTCCTCGACACGCCCGGTCACGAAGCCTTCACGGCGATGCGCGCCCGCGGCGCGCAGGTCACCGACATCGTCGTCCTGGTGGTCGCGGCCGATGACGCGATCATGCCGCAGACGATCGAGGCGATCTCGCACGCCAAGAACGCCGGCGTGCCCCTCGTCGTCGCGATCAACAAGATCGACCTTCCCACGGCCAACGTGCAGAAGGTGAAACAGGATCTGCTGTCGCACGGCGTCGTGCTCGAGGAGTTTGGTGGCACGACGTTGGCGACGCCGATCTCCGCCAAGAAGGGCACGAACATCGACGAGCTGCTGGAACAGATCCTGCTCCAGGCCGAGCTGCTGGATCTCAAGGCGAATCCGGACCGCAAAGCGCAGGGCTCGGTGCTCGAGGCATCGCTCGATCCGGGCAAGGGCGCGCTCGCCACGATTCTCGTGCAGAACGGCACGCTGCGCGTCGGTGACGATTTCATTTGCGGCCAGTACTCGGGTCGCGTGCGCGCGATGTACGACGAGCGCGGCGGCACCGAGAACGACGCCGGCCCGTCCACGCCGGTCCAGATCCTCGGCTTCGAGGGTGTGCCCGAGGCGGGCGACACTTTCCTGGCGATGGACGACGCGGGCGCGGCCCGCGAGATCGCGCAGAAGCGCCAGCGGCTCGAGCGCGAGGCGCAACATCGTCGCTCCGGCCGCGTGAAGACGCTCGAAGATTTCATGGCCGAAGCCGCGGCGGGCGGTGTCGCCACGCTGCGCCTCATCATCAAAGCGGATCAGGGCGGACCGGCCGAAGCGCTCGCCGACGCGCTGGCGCAGCTGTCGACCGCGGAAGTGAAGGTCGAGGTCGTGCATCGCGGCGTCGGCGCGATCACCGAGTCGGACGTGCTGCTCGCGCGTGCGTCCGGGGCGATCATCGTGGGCTTCCATGTGCGGCCCGATTCCAATGCCCGCGCCGCGGCGGATCGCGAGCGGGTGGAGATCCGCACCTACCGCATCATCTACGAGGCGGTGGAAGAGGTGAAGCTGGCGATGGAAGGCCTGCTCGCCCCCGAAAAGAAGGAAGTGGTGCTCGGCGAGGCGGAGGTGCGGCAGATCTTCAAGATCGCCAAGATCGGCACGATCGCCGGGTGCTTCGTGCGCAGCGGCGTGATTCCGCGGACCGGACGGGCGCGCGTGATCCGCAACGGCGTCGAGGTGTACGACGGGACCCTGGCGTCATTGAAGCGGTTCAAGGATGACGTCCGCGAGGTGCGCGAAGGCTTCGAGTGCGGCATCGGCATCGAGAATTTCAACGACGTCAAAGTGGGCGATTTGATCGAATCGTACCGCATCGAGGAGGTCGCGCGCTCCCTCAGCGCCGCTGAGTCGTGATCGTCGGTGTGATGGTGTGGGAGTTACACTTGCCGGCGTGCCAGTCGCTCAAGGACAAGCGCTCGATCGTGAAGAGCTTGAAGGATCGCATGCACAACCGGTTTAACGTGTCGGTCGCCGAGACGGGCCATCAGGATTTGTGGCAGCGCGCCGAGCTGACGGCCGCGGTCGTCAGCACCGACCGGCGCCACGCCGAGAGTGTGTTGCGGGAGGCGGACCAACTGGTTGCCGGCGCCGATGGCGCGCGCATCGTGGACACGAGCACGAGCTATCTCTGATGAGACGCGCGAGCCACCGTCCCGAGCGCCTTAGCGAGCTGATCCGGCACGCCGTGGGCGCGTTTCTGACCGCCGACGTCCGCGATCCCCGCATCGGATTCGTGACGGTGATCGGCGTCGACGTTTCGGCCGATCTATCGCACGCCAACGTGCGCGTGAGCGTGATGGGGACGGAAGAGGAGAAGGCGAAGTCACTCGAGGGATTGGAGAGCGCCGCGCGGTATCTGCGCGCCCAGCTTTCGAGCGAGCTCCATCTGCGGACGAGTCCCGAGCTGCATTTTCGGCTCGACCGTGGGATCGAGCACGCGCAGCGCATCGATCGGGTCCTGAAGGAGCTCAAGGAGCCGGAAGACTGATCGGTGGCATCGTGCTGGTCGCGAAGCCGGCCGGCCCGACGTCTCATGATGTCGTCGATATCGTGCGCCGCACGCTGGGCGAGCAGCGCGTCGGCCACCTGGGAACGCTGGATCCGTTCGCCAAGGGATTGCTGGTGCTCGTGGTGGGGCGGGCCACCCGACTCGCGACCTTCGCGACGGAGTGGCCGAAGTCATATGACGGAGTCATTCGGCTCGGCGTCACGACCGACACCGATGATGTGACCGGCTCTGTCGTGGCGACGGCTCCCTGGACGGCAATCACCCCGTCACAGCTCGCCGAGGTGATCGGCAAGTTTCGGGGCCGATACGAGCAGCGGCCGCCGGCGTATTCGGCGGTGAAGATCGAGGGCGAGCGCGCGTACCGCCGCGCGCGACGGGGTGAGACCGTCGAGCCGGCCGCGCGCCCGGTCGAGATTCGCGAGCTCGAGATCGTCGAGGCGGCCGTGCCCGATCTCGAGTTTCGGGCGACGGTGAGTGGCGGAACGTATCTGCGGTCCCTCGCGCGCGACATCGGCGCCGCGCTTGGATGCGGGGCGCATCTTTCGGCGCTCCGACGGACGGCGGTGGGTCCATTCCGGCTCGAGGAAGCCGTTGCGCCGGAGGCCGTAACCCCCGCGGCCGTTCGCGACGCTTCGATCTTGGTGGCAGACTTGCCGCGCCGGAATGTCAATCGGACTGAACGGGACGCGGTCGTGCATGGGCGGCCACTCGCGCGGACGTCGGGGGGAGCGCAAGGACGTGTTGCTCTTTTCGCCGACGATGAGTTGCTCGGCGTGGCCGAATGCGTCGGCGAGGTCTTGAAGCCGCGCGTCGTGGTGGCAGAGGAGTGATGCAGGGAGCAGTCGTCACACTGGGAACGTTCGATGGCGTGCACCGCGGCCATCAAGCGGTCCTCGCGGAAGTGCTCCGGCGGACGGGGGCGAGCGGCCGGACCAGCGTGCTTGTGACGTTCGACCCGCATCCGCTGGCGGTCGTGAATCCAGCGGCGACGCCGAAGCTGCTGTCGCTGCCCGAGGAGAAGCGCCAGCTCGTCACGGCGCAGGGCATCGAACAATACGTGCTGATGCCGTTCACGGAAGAAGTCGCGCAGCTCGATGCAGCGGCGTTCTGCCATCGCCTTCGCGACGAGTATGAAATGCGGGAATTGGTGATGGGCTATGATCACGGGTTCGGCCGCGGACGCGCCGGCGACGTCCAGGTGGTGAAAGAGCTGGGCAGCGCTGAAGGATTTGCGGTTGCGGTGGTGGACGCCGTGCGAGACAATGGCCAGCCGATCTCGTCGACGCTGATCCGGACCGCGGTCGCCCATGGGGACCTAGACGCGGCGGCACGCTGGCTGGGACGCCGCTACAGTATTCAGGGCCGTGTGGTGCGGGGGGCTGGGCGGGGTCGGACGATCGGCATTCCGACGATCAACCTTGCGCCGCCGCAGCCGGAGAAGCTGCTTCCGCCCGATGGGGTATACGCCGTGGCGGTGCGAATCGGGAAGCGGCAGTATGGTGGCATGATGAATCAGGGGCCGCGCCCGACGTTTGGGGAGCAGGCTCGCACACTTGAGATTCATCTGTTCGATTTCAATGACGAGCTGTACGGGGAGACCGTGGTAGTCGAATGGGTCCGCCGCCTGCGTGACGTGCAGGCGTTCTCGTCCCGCGACGCGTTGGTGGCGCAGCTCGAGCGCGACCGGCAGGCAGCGCGGGCGACCCTCAACCGATCGAGAGAGTGATGGACAAGCGAATTCGTGGTCGGCTCTGGGTGATCGGCGCGCTGATAGTCGTGAGCATCATTTCGCTCGTGCCGCGCAACACCAAGCAGCGCGTAATCGACCCGTCGACCGGGCGGCTCAAAGACACGACCGTGCGGCGCTTGCCGATCAACCTCGGCCTCGACCTCCAGGGCGGCATTCACCTGGCGCTCGAAGTCGATCAGTCGAAGGGGCCCGTACCCGATTGCGCCGACGCCATTCAGCGCGCTGAGCGTGTGGTGCGCACCCGCATCGACGAGTTCGGCACGACCGAGCCCGTCGTCCAGATTCAGGGCCGCTGCCGGTTGATCGTGGAGCTCGCGGGAGAAAAGGATCCGGGCCGCGCCAAGGGCGTCATTCAGCGGACCGCCTTCCTCGAATTCCGGATCACCGACATGAAGAGTCAGTTCAAGGACGCGTTGCCGCAGATCGACGCCGCGCTGCGGAAGGCCGGGATCAAGTCACGGAACGCCGCGCCGTCGGCCGTGGCGCAGCTGTTCGGCGGCGACACGGGCAAGTCGAAGTCGAAACGCGACACGACGAGCGACGCCAACGCCCCCGGTGTGCTGTCGTCGCTGCTATTCCAGGGTCAGCTGCCGGGGGAATTCCTCGTTCCCGAGGAGCAATGGCCGCTCGTCGACAGTCTCATTCAGCGGCCCGACGTCAGGGCACAGATCCCGCGCAGCATCGAGCTGCGCTGGGGCGCGCAAGCCGAATCGCGCAGCGCGCGGTCCTATCGTCCCCTGTATGCCGTGGAATCGCGGCCCATCATCACCGGCGAAGAGCTGACCAAAGCGGTGGCCCGCCGAGATCAAGTCACCAATCAGTCGATCGTCACATTCCAGCTCAGCCGCCGCGGCGCTCGCATCTTCTCGCAGGAAACGGGACGCCATATCAACGACTTCATGGCGATCATTCTCGACGGCCGCGTGCAGGGAGAGCCGCCGGTCATTAAGAACCAGATCGGGGCGAACGGCCAGATCGAGCTCGGCAGCAAGCCGCTCCAGGAAGCGAGTGATTTGGCGCTCGTGCTGCGGGCCGGAGCCTTGCCCGCGCCCCTCACGATCGTCGACGAGCGCGCGATCAGCGCAAGCCTGGGTGCCGATTCCATCCACGACGGGGTGCTCGCGGGGGTCGTCGGTGTGCTGCTCGTGATCGTGATCATGATCGGTTACTACCGGATAGCGGGCGCGCTCGCGGTCGCGGCACTCACGCTCTACTGCTTGTTCACGCTCGCCGGACTTGCCGCATTCGGCTTCACACTCACGCTGCCGGGCATGGCCGGTTTCGTGTTGTCCATCGGCATCGCCGTGGATGCCAACGTGCTGATCTTCGAGCGCATCCGGGAGGAGCTGGTGCACGGCAAGTCGCTGCGGCTCGCCGTGGATGAGGGCTTTCTGCACGCGATGAACGCCATCGTCGACTCGAACGTGAGTACCATTCTGACCGCGCTGATTCTCTACGCCGTCGGCACCGGCCCGGTGCAGGGCTTTGCCATCACGCTGATCATCGGAATCATCGCCTCGATGGTCTCGGCGATCTTTGTCGTGAAGACATTGTTCCTCATATGGCTGAACCGGCGACCAAACATGGTCACCCTGAGCATCTGATGATCAGACTCTTCGCTAACGCGAACTACGATTTCATTAAGTGGCGGCGCTGGGCGTTCTCGCTCACGGGCGCGATCATGCTCGTCGGTCTCATCTTCCTCGTCACTCGGGGCGTCAACTACAGCATCGAGTTCACGGGCGGGACGCTGGTGCAGTTCGAGGTAGCCCATAAGGTGCCGACCGCCAGTATCCGAAGCGCGCTCGATGACGCCGGACTAAGCGGCGCCGACATTCAGAATTTCGGCTCCGACACGTCGTACGTGGTGCGCGCGCGACTCGGCGCGAACGCGACGCAGGGTGAGGCGGGTACCCAGGCGGTGGCCGACGCCGTTGCTCGCGCGCTCGACCGGAGCGTCGGGGCACGGCGGTACCAGATCATGCAGCGCCAGGCGGTAGGTCCCAAGGTGGGCCGGGAGCTCCAGGGCAAAGCGCTCGCCGCCATCCTGCTCAGCTTCGTCGTCACGCTGATCTATCTGGCGGTGCGGTTCGAGTGGCGCTTCGGGCTCGCCGCGGTGATCGCCACCGCGCACGATATCGTCGCCACCATCGCATTCATCAGCGCCATGCATCTCGAGGTCAGCCTGATCGTGGTCGGCGCCGTGCTCACGGTCGTCGGCTACTCCCTCAACGACACGATCATCATCTTCGACCGGGTGCGCGAAAACTTGCGCAAGTACCGGCGGCAGAATCTCTACGAGATTCTGAACCTCTCGATCAACGAGACGCTGCCACGTTCTGTACTGACGCACGGGACGACGATCGCCACGACGCTCGCGCTGTTGATTCTCGCGGGTGAGGTGATCCGGCCGTTCGCCTGGGTGATGTCCTTCGGTATTTTCACGGGCACGTTCTCTTCCATCTATATCGCGGCGCCCGTGCTGCTCTGGATTGAAAAGCGCTGGCCCGGCCAGGACGCGCGCGGCGCCCGCACCTTCGGCGCGCGCGCGCCTGGAGGCGCAACTTCGCCCGACGCCACGCGCCCGGTTCCCGCGACCTCGTCGCCACGCGCCCCGCAGCCAGCGCGCTAATCGACGCGCACTGCCACCTCGGCGACGCGGCGTTCGACGCGGACCGTGATGCGGTGCTCGCTCGGGCCGCAGCCGCCGGCATCGCCCACGTCGTCGTGATCGGAGCATCAGCAGCGGGGAGTGAACGCGCGGCAACGCTGGCGCGCGCTCGGCCGGGTCTCTCGGCGACCGCCGGCGTCCATCCGCACGAAGCGCACACCTGGTCCTCGGAGGCGGCCGCGCGCGTGCGCGAGCTCCTCACGACACCTGAAGTCGTAGCCGTCGGCGAGACTGGGCTCGACTACCATTACCTGCATTCACCACGCGGCGCGCAGCGGACCGCGTTCGAAGCTCAGCTCGCACTCGCGATGGAGCTCGAGAAGCCGGTCGTGGTGCACGCGCGCGATGCCGACGCCGACATCGCGGCAATGCTCCGCGCGCTGGGCCCGCGCCCTCCAGTCGTTGTGCTACACAGTTTTTCATCGGGCGACGCGGTTTGGGACGCAGGGATGGCCATCGGTGCATATTTCTCGTTCAGCGGCATGATCACCTTCAAGAATTGGACACTGACCGGCCGTCTGGCCGAGTGCCCGCCCGAGCGGTTGCTCGTGGAGACCGACGCTCCGTACCTCGCTCCGGTGCCGCATCGCGGCCGGCGCAACGAGCCGGGGTTCGTCCGCGATGTCGCCGAGCGTGCGGCTGCGCTGCGTAGCGAGTCGCTGGACGCTCTGGCAGCGCGGACCACCGAGAACGCGCGTCGCTGTTTCGGTCCGCGCACCGAATCATCGTTGTGACCGCAACCGTGACGGTGCCGACCGACATCGCGATCGCTCAAGCAGCGAAGCTTCGTCCCATTCGCGACGTCGCCGTCGAGCTCGGTCTTCAGGAGGACGAGTTCGAGCTGTACGGCAGGTACAAGGCAAAAATCTCGGTCCGCGCTCTCGCGGCTCGCTCGCAAAAAGGGCGGCTCGTCCTCGTGACTGGCATCAACCCCACGCCGGCGGGAGAAGGTAAATCCACGGTGACCGTAGGCGTCACGCAGGCGCTGCGGCGGCTCGGCAAGAACGCGATTCTCGCGATCCGCGAGCCGTCGCTCGGCCCCGTGTTCGGGGTGAAGGGGGGTGCCGCGGGCGGCGGCTATTCGCAGGTCGTGCCGATGGAGGACATCAACCTTCATTTCACCGGCGACTTCCACGCCGTCACCAGTGCCCACAACCTGCTCTCGGCGATGCTGGACGCGCATTTGCACCATGGCAACGCGTTGGGCATCGACGTGCGGCGTGTCATCTGGCCGCGCACCATCGACATGAACGACCGGGCGCTGCGCAGCATCATCGTGGGGCTGGGTGGCGTGAATGGCGGCCCGACCCGCGAAGACCGCTTCGTGATCGTCCCCGGCTCGGAAATCATGGCGATTCTCGCCCTGGCGACCGGCATCGACGATCTCGAGGCGCGGCTGGCCCGGATCATCGTCGGGCTGCATGGCGACAAGAGCGCCGTTCGTGCCAGCGACCTCAAGGCGCACGGCGCGATGACGCTGCTGCTCAAGGACGCCATCAATCCGAATCTGGTACAGACGCTCGAAGGCGGGCCCGCACTCGTGCACTGCGGGCCGTTCGGCAACATCGCGCACGGCTGCAATTCCGTGCTCGCGACGCAGCTCGGTCTCGCGCTGGGCGACATCGTGCTCACCGAATCCGGCTTCGGCGCGGACCTCGGCGCGGAAAAGTTCATGGATATCAAATGCCGCTTCGCCGGGCTCAAGCCCGAGGCGGCGATCATCGTGGCGACGGTGCGCGCGCTGAAGCTGCACGGCGGCCTGAAGAAGGATCAGCTGGGAAAGCCCGACCCCGCCGCGGTGCAGCGGGGTGCTGAGAACCTGCGACGCCACATTCGCAACGTGAAGAAATTCGGCCTGCCGGCCCTGGTGGCTCTGAATCGCTTCATCACCGATACGGATGAAGAATTCGAGGCGGTGCGCGCCGTTGGGTCAGCGGAAGGTGTCGAAGTCCTGCGCTGCGACGTGTGGGAGAAGGGTGGGGAAGGAGGCATCGCCGTCGCGGAGTCGTTGTTGGGACTACTCAAGACCGGCAAGGCCGCCTTCAAGCCACTCTACGACGAGCGACGTCCCATTCGGGAGAAAATCGAGACCATCGCGCGTGAGATGTACGGCGCGGCGGGCGTCGCGTTCGCGCCGTCGGCGGAACGGGCACTCGAGCTGCTGCCCAAGCTCGGTTTGGGCGAGACACCCGTGTGCATGGCGAAGACGCAGTACTCGCTCTCGGACGATGCGACGAAACTCGGAGCGCCGACCGGCTTCACGCTGCACGTGCGCGACATCCTGCCGTCGGCGGGCGCCGGTTTTGTGGTCGCGCTTGCCGGTGAGATCATGACCATGCCGGGACTCGGCAAGAACCCGGCGGCGGAGCGCATCCGTCTCCATTCCGACGGTACGATCGAGGGTCTGTTCTAATGCGTATCATCGCAACCGATGCCGCCCCCAAGGCGATCGGCCCCTACAGCCAGGCGATTGTGAACGACAACCTGGTGTTCACGGCGGGTCAGGTCGCGCTCGATCCGAAGACCGGCGATCTGATCGGCCGCAGCACCGCGGATCAGACCGAGCAGGTTTTCGCGAACTTGAAAGCCGTGCTCGCCGCCGCGGGCACGTCGCTGCAAAACGTGGTCAAGACGACCGTGTATCTCGCCGACATGGCCGATTTCGCGCAGATGAACGAGGTCTATGCCAAGCACTTCGGCACGCACAAGCCGGCGCGCTCGACCGTGCAGGCGGCCGGTCTTCCGAAAGCAGCGCGTGTCGAGATCGACGTAGTGGCCGTAAAGCAGTAACCGGGAGTACGGGAGCGGATTGGGTCTGGTGGCCTGATCAGTCTTCAAAACTGTATGCGCCCTGAAAAGGGCTCGGTGGGTTCGATTCCCACACGCTCCCGCCACCGCTGCTTGCGGTTGACTTTCCGACTCCCCGGACACAATCGTAGCAAAGCTCACCCGAGGAGGAAGCATGCCGCCGTTCCGCGTCCGTCGCTCGAGATTCTACCCGCCCGTCCGATACGCTGGACCGTCGTGCCACGGCCCTCCCGTGCGGCTCGTCTACCCGCGTCGTGGGGGCCGTGCTATGGTGTGTGTCCCAACTGCCGGGAACGCGCTCGGCTGGAAGAGCGCACCGCCAGCATGCGCTGTCCCAAATGCAACGGCTATTTCGACATCGGCTGGGACCACTCCTGACCCGCAACTGCTTGCGCTGATCACTATATTGTGCCCGCGCCCATCTTCGTCTCCGTCACCAGGAGCCGTGATGGCCATGCTGTTCGCTCGTCTTCAGGCGGACGTTCCCCTCAAGCTCCGCCGCGGTGCGTGGTATCGCGTCATCGATCTCAATGATTTACAAGCTGTTATCGAAGTAAACCGCCGGCCCGTCGGCGTGCTGCGCGCGTGGCTCGAGATCCGCCCGCGCCCGCCGCTGCGCTGGAGCGTGGTCAACGGGGCGGCACCAACTCGCAAAACACCGCCGCATCTTCGGGGGATCTACGGCGTCTGCCCGAGCTGCCGCTCGCGCGTGCCGCTGCCCAAGCGCGTCATCGCACTTACATGCAAGCGCTGCCGCCAGGAATTCGAAGTCGATTGGGGTGCCGGAGGCGAGTGACTGCGGTCACTCTAGAAACGGTCATATCGCATTGACGTCGCCGCCCGAATAGCGCACTGTTGTCCTCCCTTCAGGCCGCAGCGAGAGTGCACGATGGTGTGGGCGCGTCTTCAAGCCGATTTGAATTGCAACCTCCGTCGTGGCGCCTGGTACCGGTTGATCAAAGCCGATGGCCTAGGCGCCGTGGTAGACGTAAAAGGGACCCCGGTCCCGGTGGTTCGAGCCTTCCTTCAGATGTCGAATACTCCTCCACGCAAGTGGACCGTTGTTGCGCGCCCTCAGAACGTGCCGCGCTCGGTGCAAGTCGGCGAGCATTACGCGGTCTGTCCGTCGTGCCGTGACCGTGTGCCGTTACGCGGCCGGCCCAGCCGGATGCTGTGCGGGCGCTGTGCGGTCGATTTCGCCGTCGATTGGGAAGAGCAGTATCTGGCGCCGTAATTGAGCGGTCATCGGTAAACCCCTGCAGGTACGCCCGCCCCACCCCCCGGGGCGGGCGACTTGTATCTTTCCCCGTCGTCGTGCTGCACGCTCATCTGATCGTCAATCCAGCTGCGGGACGTGGCGCCGCAAGGCGCGCCGCGGACATCGTCTCGCGGGCGTTTCGAAGTCAGGGCTGGGCGGTCGAGATGGCCCGCACCGAGCGGCCCGGCCACGGCCAGGAGCTTGCGGCGGAGGCGGCGCGCGCGGGCGCGAGACATGTCATCGCCGTGGGCGGCGACGGGACCGTGCACGAAGTCGCGAACGGGCTGCTCCGGGCCGACGCCGAAACGGCATTGGGAGTCGTGCCGATCGGTTCGGGCAACGACTTCGCGAAAATGGTGGGGACGTACGGCCACGATCCCGTCCGCGCCGTCGCCCGCCTGGTGACGGCGCGCTGGCGCCGCTTCGACGCGGGTCGCGTGTTGGGCGAGTGGTTCGTGAACAGCGTGGGCTTCGGGTTCGGTCCGGCGGTGGTTCGCATGCGCAACAGCATGCCCAAGCTGCGCGGCTTTCTTTCGTATCTCGTGCCGGTCGTAAAGACATTCTTTCGCTTCGAGCCGCCGCTCTTCGATGTCGCGGCACCCGGCTTTCGCGAGCGGGGGTACATGATGATGGTCGAGGTGTGCAACGGCACGACGGCGGGCGGCAGCTACCGGTTCGCCCCCGATGCGGATCCAAGTGATGGGAAAATGGATGTCTGTCTCATCCGACGCGTCTCGTTGCCTCGCTTTCTGCTTGCCATTCCCCGCGTCATGAGGGGCACGCACGTCACGATGCCGGAGGTTGCGCTCATCAAGACCGCCAAACTGGTAGTCCGCTCGCCTGAACAGCCGCTCGTGATGCACGTCGATGGCGAGCTGCGTGAGTCTGGAGGGCACGAATGCACGGTGGAGCTGGAGCGGGGGAGATTGAACGTGCTGGTGGGGGGATGAGGCGGGTGGGCGGCTGGGCGGGTGGGCGGTTTGGCGCCACGGTGGTTCTTCTCCTAACCGCCCAACCGCTCAACCACCTAACCGCCCAGGACACCTCCCACATCGTCTTCCCCGGCGATACCATGCACCGCGGCGTCCGCCCCATGGGCGCGTTCTGGCGATCCTTCTTATTGCCTGGTTGGGGACAGGCGGTCACCGATCGTCCCGTCACCGGCGCGGCCTTCGTCGCTTGGGAGGGCGTGACGGCGATGATGACGCTGAAGGCGCAACAGGAGGCGAATTACTTGAAGGAGATCCACTCGACGAGTCTCAAGCTCAAACGGCAGGAAGTGCAGGACTGGCTCGTGCTGTGGATTTTCAATCATCTCTTTTCCGGCGCGGAAGCGTACGTCTCCGCGCACCTGCGCGATTTTCCCCCGAACTTGAAGATGCAGGCGCTCCCCAACGGGAGAGGAATCAGCATCAGCATTCCCTTACGGTGAAGGCCCCCCCCGCTCCGCTCGGCGTCTTCGATTCGGGCATCGGCGGCCTCACCGTCGCGCGCGCGCTGTTCGAGCGCTTGCCCAAAGAGTCGGTGATCTACTTCGGTGACACCGCCCGCGTCCCGTATGGGCCGAAGTCCCCGGACACGGTCCGGCGCTACAGCGCCGAGATCCTCGCATATCTCTTGGGGCGCGGCGTGAAGGCCGTGGTGATCGCTTGCAACACGAGCACTGCGCATGCGCTCAGCTCGCTCCAGGAAAAGTCGCCGGTGCCTGTCATCGGAGTGATCGAGCCGGGCGCGCGTGCGGCGGTCGCGGCGACGCGCACCGGCAACATCGGTGTCATCGGAACGGCGGGAACGATCGCCAGTGGCGCATACGATCGCGCCATCAAGGCGCTACGACCCGATGCGAACGTGCACGGACAACCGTGCCCGCTGTTCGTACCGCTTGTCGAAGAAGGATGGTTCGAGCACCCCGCCGCGGAGCTGATCGCGCGCGAGTATCTCGAGCCGCTGCAGCGCGCCAAGGTCGACGTGCTGGTCCTCGGCTGCACCCACTATCCGCTGCTGAAGCCGTTGCTGGCGCGGGTCATGGGACCGGACGTAACGCTTGTCGATTCAGCCGAAGAGACCGCGACGGCCGTCGCGCGCGCGCTGGAGCGGCTCGATCTGCTGGCGAACAGTGGATCTCACGAGCATCGCTTCGTGGTATCGGATGACGAGCCGCATTTCAGAAAGGTCGGAGCGCTGTTCCTGGGGGAGAAGCTCAAGCAGGTCGAAGTCGTTCCGTTGTAAACTGTTTCAGCTCGACGCCCGCCGGCGTGATCACGGCGTAGCGTCCTCCATCGAGAAACGCACCCGGATTCAGGTAGGCCCGGCCATCGGGCAGTCGGTCCACGACCGGCCGGTGGGTGTGCGCCATGATCACCAGCGACACATCGGGGCGCCTGGCGAGAAAGTCCGCCGCCCAACGACGCTGCGCGGCAGCGGCGCGGTCGAGCACGGCGCGATCCTTCGTGGTGTCGGCGAGGTGACGGGAGAAGAGGTCGGCGATCCAGAAGCCGATCGTGGGGTGCAGCACGCGAAACACGGCGATCGTCACCGGGTGGCGCGTGAAACGGTGCATGAAGGCGCCGGTCCAGTGCTGCTCGGTCAGTCCGTCGCCGTGTGCGATGAACGTGCGGCGCCCCGCCAGGTCCAGCTCCGCCTCGCCGCCGAAGAAATCGACCCCCAGATCCTGCGTGAAGAACGTGCCGCCCCAGCGGTCGTGATTACCGCCCACGAAGGTCACCGGAATGCCGCGGGCCCGTACGGCCTGGAGTTTCGCGACGGTGCGGAAATGTTTGCGCGGGATGACGGTCGGGTACTCGAACCAGAAGTCGAAGAGGTCGCCGGTGAGCACCAGGTGATCACCGGGTTGGGGCACTTCGTCCAGGAAGGCGTGGAATGCGGTGCCGACGGCGGCAGGCACCTGCCCAAGGTGCGCGTCCGCCACGACGATGACCCGTGGCGCTGTGATTTGGGACGACACGGCCCAAGCTTAGGAACCTGGAACCACACACGCAAGCACATTACTGTTCTCCCATGTCGCAATCCGTGAAAGCCATGATCGTCGTCGCCGCGCTGGTCGTTGTCGGCGTGGCCGCGAACCAGTTCTCTCGCGCCCAAGCGCGCGCAGTCGGCTCCACCTGTCGTTACGGGTCCAGCGATCGGCAGCGCATCTGCTATTCGCAGCTGCTGTCGGACCATCTGACTCATCAGGGGGTCGCGGATGCGGTGGCGACGCTCGATGCCATCGCCGCGGCCGATCCCGACGTCGCCGAGCGCGCGCACGAATACGCGCACGGTCTCGGCATCGAGGCATACAGCACGTCGCCCGACATCGCCGCCACGTTCTCGGCCTGCGGCGACGGCTTCTCCTCCGGCTGCCGCCACGGCGTCATTCAAGCCTATTTCGAGTCGCGCGAGCAAGTGACGCAGCCTGAAGTCGAGGCGCTGTGCCAGCCGTTCCGGAGCGCGAGCGCGAGCCGCTGGGTGTTGTTTCAGTGCGTGCACGGGATGGGTCACGGGCTCACGATGTTCCGCGGCCACGATCTGCCGCAGGCGCTGACCGATTGTGATCTCCTCTCGGATGGCTGGGACCGCGAGTCGTGTTATGGCGGCGCGTTCATGGAAAACGTGATCAACGTGACGTCCCCGCATCACCCCGCGACGGAGCTGGCCGCGCACGGCCATCATCACATGGCGATGTCCTCGTTCAAAGCGATCGACCCGGCGGACCCGCTCTACCCCTGCTCGATTGTGGCGGAGCGCTACCTGCACGCCTGTTATCAGATGCAGACGTCCGTGATGTTGTACGAGAATCACGGTGACATCGCCGCTGCCGCGAAGTCCTGTGAGCGGGCACCCGCAGCCCAGCGCCCTGTCTGCTTCCAGAGTCTGGGCCGCGACATCACCTCGTATACGGCACGCGATCCTCAGAAAACGGCCGATCTTTGCGCGCAAGCGCGGGATGCCTACCGCCCTTCGTGTTACTTCGGGGCCGTCAAGGCGCTCGTTGACTGGACCGCAACGACGAACGCCGCCTTCACATTCTGCGGCATCGTCCTGCGCGAGCCGGGTGCGCCGACGTGCTACCGCGCACTGGGCGAGGAGATCGCCACATTGCTCGCGGCGGCACCGGAGAAAGAGGAGCAGTGCACGCGTGCCCAAACGCCCGAAGCGGTGGAGGCGTGCCGTCTGGGCGCCGGGTTGGCCGTCGCGCGTTGACATTTCCGGCGGCGATTCGCATTGTCCCGCCATGAAGGCTCTCTCGGACCGGCCGCGGGCCATACCGGCTCGTCCTTTTCTCAAAGACGATCGCAATGCGGGCATCCCGCTCGACCTCGACCTCGTCGCGGGGCTGCGAGTGAATCGCAGCGCCGTCGAGCGCCGGGCCGCGACCATCCCCACGCGCCGCACAGTAAAGAAGGAATGGCAGGCGGCCTGGCTGCTCCGCGCGATCACCTGCATGGATCTCACGACGCTGCAGGGCGACGACACGCCCGGGAACGTGCTGCGCCTCTGCGCCAAAGCTCGACGCCCGTTGCGCCCCGATCTCGTCGACGCCCTCGGCGTCGGACACCTCGATATCAAAGTGGGCGCGGTATGCGTGTATCACGCGCTCGTACCGACGGCGGTAGCCGCGCTCGAGGGCTCGGGTATTCCGGTTGCCGCTGTGTCGACCGGATTTCCTGCCGGTCTCAATCCGTTCGCGCAACGCCTCGAAGAGGTGCAGGCCTCCGTCGCGGCGGGCGCTCAGGAAATCGACATCGTCATCACCCGCGCCCACGTACTCACCGGCGATTGGCCGGCCCTCTACGCCGAGGTCCGCGCCTTCCGCGACGCCTGCGGCCGGGCGCACATGAAGGCGATCCTCGGCACCGGCGAGCTCGCCACGCTGACCAACGTCGCGCGCGCGAGCATGGTCGCGATGATGGCCGGAGCGGACTTCATCAAGACGTCGACCGGCAAGGAGCCCATCAACGCCGTGCTGCCGGTCGGCGTCGTCATGGCCCGCATGATCCGCGAGTACGAGACGCGCACCGGTGCGGCGGTCGGCTTCAAGCCGGCCGGCGGCATCCGAGCCGCCAAGCAGGCGCTCGACTGGATGATCCTCATGAAGGAAGAGCTTGGCGACCGCTGGCTCCGACCTACGCTCTTCCGACTTGGGGCTAGCGCTCTCCTGACCGACATCGAACGGCAGCTCGAACATTTCGTGACGGGCCGCTACGCCGCCGCGCACCGCCACCCGATGGTGTGATGACGACCGTCGCCAAGCTGTTCGAGACGATGGAGTACGGACCGGCGCCGGAAAGCGACGCTCCCGCACTCGAGTGGATCAAGCAGCACGACAGCGGCCGCTTCGGCCACTTCATTAATGGAGTGTGGGCGTCCCCTTCTGAAGGCACGTACTTCGAGACGATCAATCCCGCAACGAAGGCGGTGCTGGCGCGGGTCGCGCAGGGAAGCAAGACGGACATCGACGCGGCCGTCGCCGCGGGAAACGCCGCCGCTCCGGGTTGGGCGGCGCTCCAGCCGCACGCCCGCGCGCGCTACCTCTATGCGCTCGCAAGGGAGGTGCAGCGGCACTCGCGGCTGCTGGCCGTGCTCGAGAGTCTGGACAACGGGAAGCCGATCCGCGAGACCCGCGATCTCGACATTCCCCTCGTCGCCCGCCACTTCTACCATCACGCCGGGTGGGCGCAGCTCCGCGATACGGAATTCCCCGGCTACGTGCCGGTTGGTGTCGTCGGGCAAATCATCCCATGGAATTTTCCGCTCTTGATGGTGGCGTGGAAAGTCGCGCCCGCGCTCGCCGCCGGAAACACCGTGATCCTGAAGCCCGCCGAATTCACTCCATTGACCGCGCTCTGCTTCGCTGAGATCGCGCGAGACGCGGGATTGCCGGCGGGCGTGTTCAACGTGGTGACCGGCGATGGCACAACGGGGAAACATTTGGTCGAGCATCCCGGCGTTCAGAAAATCGCGTTCACCGGATCGACCGAAGTCGGACGCATCATTCGCAAGGCCACGGCCGGAACCGGCAAGAAGCTGACACTCGAGCTGGGCGGGAAAAGCCCGTTCATCGTGTTCCAGGACGCCGACCTCGACAGCGTCGTCGAAGGTGTGGTGGACGCGATCTGGTTCAACCAGGGCCAGGTCTGCTGCGCGGGCTCGCGGCTGCTCGTCCAGGAAGGCATCGCCGATCGGCTGACGCAGAAGCTGCGCGCCCGGATGGAGAAGCTCCGCGTCGGCTCGCCGCTCGACAAAGCGGTGGACATGGGCGCCATCGTCGCCCCAGTGCAACTCGAGCGCATTCGCGGACTGGTAGAGAAGGGCGTCGAGGAAGGCGCGAAAATGTGGCAGCCGTCGTGGGCCTGTCCGACGGATGGTTACTTCTATCCGCCGACGTTGTTCACCGACGTTTCTCCCGCCGCCACGATCGCGCAGATCGAGATCTTCGGCCCCGTGC
>MNDR01000036.1 GCA_001915025.1 Gemmatimonadetes bacterium 13_2_20CM_2_65_7 | reverse complement strand
CGGCACGAGGAAGGTATGCCGCTCGGCGTCAGTACCGACGAGACCGGAATGGAACCGGATCCGCGACGGATTGAGGCGGAACGACGTGCCCGCAAAATTCAGCAGCAGGGGAGCCGGTGCCACATTGTAATCGACGTTCAGGGAGTAGGCCGACGCCATGGCGCTCGAAAGCTCCGACCGGGTGTCTCCGTTCGAATAGGACCCCGAGAGCGCGACCGGATCGAGCAACCAGTGCGCCAGACTGCCCCGCCCCGGACGCACGCGGCGCGCGGCGAATGCGTACGTCGCGGCCGTCGAACGCGGCGTGCGCAGTCCCTGCAGCGCATCTGCGCGCAGATCCGTGCCGTTCAGATAGAACGGGTCGCTCGCGGCGAGGGTGCGTTGAAAAGTCAGCGGCACCGACACCCCCCAGCGATCCGGCAAGAACTTGTCCAGCCGCACCGTTCCCGAAACGTTTACGGCGTTGTCGGTCACGTATGACGGATCAGCGCCGAGCTGTCGGAATTGGGCGTCGCGACGGGAGACGTTGAGCGCGAGATCGGCAACGTCCGCGGCGGCGATCGTGAGATCGAGTGCGCCGGCGGCGCCGGTTTGGCGCACGACGTCCCCCAACCGGATGTCGTCGATCCAGAGCTCCGCCTGGTTTACGAACACGGCGCTATGCGTCCGCCAGATACCGGTGGCGATCTCCTGCACGCGGGCGAGGTTCGGCGGCGCGGTACCGGGATCCCGGATGTGCACGATGTACGGACCATCGCACATCACGAACGCGCTATCCTGGCGGACGAGCGTCGAGTCGGGGCATCCCGGAAACACGTGGGCGCTGTCGCCCGAAAGCCAGGCCCGCTCGATGCGGGCGCGCAGGGCCAGCCAGCGATCGAACTGCACCACGACTTCCGGCTCCCACGACACCGTGCGCGCGGGCGTGTGATACATGTAGAAGTTGTCCTGGTCCTTCCCCGCCTTGATGAAGAACTCGAGGTCGCCGTCCTCCCAGCCCGGACCGCGGCCGCGGGCCCAGACGCGCAGCGTTCGGTACTTCAGGAAATTCTTGTCGCCCTCCGTCGTAAAGCGCAGGTACGCCTCGGCCCGCTCTCCAGCGCCGAGGCCGTTCGCGAGGAGTCGCATCGAGCGCTCGTTAATTTCGGTGGCGGTCAGCTGGAAGCTGGCGTCGCGGCGTCCCGCCTGATCGATGACGCCGGGAGGCGGCGTATAGCCGAGGTCGCGATTCTCGGTGCTCACGACCGAGGCGATCACCTCGCCAGTCCCCGTTCCGCGTTCGCCGCCGATCCCGGCGATGGGCGTATCGCTCCTCTTTACCCACGTGCTGCCGACGAGCTGGACGCGGGAGAGCGCGAAGTACACCTGGGGATCGGGACCGGCCCCAGTGTTCGCCGGCACCACGACCGTGATCCGCAGCGATTGCACCTGCCGGAGGCTCGGTGCGCCGACCTGGATCGTGTCCTGGCGGAACGGAATGCGGTACAACCGCCACCCCGCCGCGCCGCCGGGCGCCGGAATCATTCCGCCGTCGCGAACAAAGAAGCGCTCATCGCCAATCGGGAACACGTACCTGACGAAACTCTCCGCCGTGCGCGCACCGGTCACCGAGTCGAGCGCAAAGTCGCCGTCCTGATCCTCGGTGTCGACCGCGCCGTTATGCCGTCCGCAGCGTGACCGGATATCTCCGAAGGCGTAGGGAATGAGCTGTCCGTTCTGATCCGTTGCGGAGCACAACGGCAGGGTGTCGATGACGGTACCGCTCGTCGCGTTGAGAATGCCGTCCACGACCCGATCGGAGAGAATCCCCTCGTCGTTGAGCGACGCGCTCCACGTGCCGGTGCGTGGATCGCGCTCCGTATCCAGGCGGCCCTCGCCGGTGCGCCGGACGCCGGAGTACGTCGTGTCGCCTTCGGGGCTGACGGTGAACGACGTCGGGACAAAGGCGAGCGCATCTTCGAAGACTCCGCCGAAATCGAAGAGCACGGTCGTGCCGTTGGCGCGCGCCACGCGGGTCGCGTCTTCCCAGACCCAGAACTCGAGAAACTCGACGCGCGAGAGATCGATGCCCGTGGCCGAAAGCGTCTGCGTGATCGAGCGCCAGCGGGGCGCGTGTTTGGGAGGACCCACCCAGTTGGGTAGGCCGAACGACGGCGATGCCGGCCGATTGTTCGCGAGCCCCAATACGGTATCCGGCTTCACCATCAGCCAGAGCACCGGCTCCGCCGATCGCGCCTGCCCCGTCAGCCGCAGCGTCGGATCGATCTGCTGCGGTAGAAACTGCACCGGCACGTAGCGCCCATTGGCGACGTTGTAGGGCAGGCTCTGCCACGTGAGAAACGCCGCCTGATTGGCATCGAACCTACCCACGATGCCAAGCGGCTCGGCACCCCGCACCGATGTCGGAATACTGCCCCAATGCCAGGCGTTGTCCGCCAGCGCGATCGACCGCGCGGCGCCTCCTTCGAATTCTTCGATGTACGCCTGGCCAAAGCGGTTGGGCGACGGCTTCGACAGGGCGACCTCACCATTGATCGTGACCGCGGATGGGACGGTGGTGCGAACGCCAGGCAGCGCGTCGACGGCGCGCGTGATCCAGTCGGGCTGAAAGCGCAGCTGCGTCGAGACGCCGCCGATGAATCCGGAGGACGGCTCGAACCCGAGCGGCGGCCGCGTAAAGGCGCTCTGCTCGTTCTGGAACATCCCGGTCAGGTTCACCTGGCCGTGGGCGCCGAGATCGTACTTGGCGGCTAATCCGTAGATCGTGGTCGGGGCGATCGAGAACGCAGCGCGCTCCTCGAATTGCGCGCGCACCTGCGAAGCCCCGCTCCCTCCCTGGAACAGCGAGTCGGGGTTCCTGAATTGCACCTGGCCCGTCGTGTAATCGATCGTGTAGTCCGTGTTCCGGCTCAGCAGGTTGTTGCGTACGTAGATCCGCTCGCTCCCCTCGCGAATCTGAAAGCTGTTCAACGACAGGACGGAGCGATCGGCGGACGCGTTCGCATCGACATGAATGCGCACCGCGAAGACGGACGGTGGACCCTGCGTCGCGAGATAATTGCGCGGCGTGCGATACAGCGAGTCGTTGCGCTCCACCGCGGTCAGTTTCGTCGAGTCGGCAAACGGCGTCAGATATGGGAACACGATGAACTGATCGCGCACCGGATCGCCCTGATTGGGATCGCGCGCGCGCGGAAACAGCCGGTTGTACTGATCGAACGTCGTCGGATCGTTGGCGAGCGCCAAACCCAACCGGGCGAGGTACGTGTCACCCGCAGCCGAGCGCTCGCGCTGATTCACGCTCAGCGCCACCGCGAGGCTGCTGCGATCGATCTCGCGCCCGCCGACGCGATACGTACCGCGGATCTCGAACCGAAACGACGGAGATGCGGCGGTGACGCCGGGCTTGGGATCGTAAACGAGCCGCAGCGTGTCCACGTTCGACGTGTCGGGATTCGCGTCCACCGGAAACGTGCCGACCGAGTCGAGCTGGCTCGCGGAGATGTAGGAGACCGCCAGGTAATCGCTCTGATCGAGACGGTTGGCGAGCGCGAACCATGTCCCACTCGGGTCGACGTAGTAGTCTTTCCCTTCCTGGAGCGTCTCCCAATCGAACGGCCCCTCACGTTGGACCGTGCAGTCGATCGCCTTGCGACCCGGTCCGCACGCGACCGCGCGTACGCCGCCGGCGTTCTGGTTGCCGCTCGACGTCGGTGCGACCGCTCGGCGCCTGAATACGCGCAGCGCCCCGACCGTGAGGGAGTCGGGGCGTGAGACTTGATCGAGCTGCAGGATGTCGATGGCCGGGTACGCGGCCAGCGCGGCCGGATCGATGACGAAGAAGAATCGACCAGTCTCGTAATCGAGGTCCCGCGCCAGTCGATCGAGCGGCTGGCTGGTGACGGCGCCGACCGTGTAGAAGCGATCCTGCACGACGTTGCCCTTCTGCTGGGCCAGGATGCCGCGAAACTCGACCGGACCGAGCTGCGCGATCGCCTGGATACCGAAGTTGTTGGCGGGAATCGCCGCGGTGATGAATCGGGACGGCGGCGCCTGAAACGTGACGTTGCCCGCTTCCACGCGGCGCAGAATCTCGTCCTCCAGACCCTCATACCACACGTGGAGGTTGTTATTCGCGTCGAACTCCCGCTGGCTATCGAAGTCGACGTCGACGTGCAGGCGCTGCCCGACGATGCCGGCGGTGCGAATCGCGTACTGCGGATTCGGACTGATCACCGGGAATCCGGCGCTGCAGCCCGAGATCGCGAGCTGCCGTTCTTGCGACGTGCACCGGAGATTGCGGAACTGATCGGCTTTCAGCTCGAAGCGCAGGTTGAGCTGCATCGCGAGGTCGGCGTATTGGCCGAAGATGCCGCGGTGCTCTCCGGCGGCTACGCCGACGGACGGCACGCCGCCAGGAGCATTCACGGGGGATGGCGTCGCTAGGGCAGCGGCAGCAGCATTTTGCGGTCCAAAGAGCGGCGGGCGCCGAGCAAGCAGGCGCGCGGCCCAGGCTTGCGCCAGCAATGCTGGCGGCACGCGCGAGCCAAGCCGCCCACCCGGCGCGAGCGCCGGATTGCGCGGCGCAACGAGCGGCGGCACGCCGAACGTGTACACAGGAGCCTGCGCATGTACCTGGGGTACGACGAGCGTGGCAGCGAGTAAAACTAGCTGGGCGTGAAGCCGCATCCCTTGTAGAGACTTGGGGTTCCGAATATAATGGCGCGACCGACCGTGCGCATCCTCAGCCGTTACATCCTGCGGCAGCACCTCCCGCCACTCGGATACGCGGTCGCCGCGCTCACGTGCGCGATGCTCGTCAATCAGGTCGCCAAGCAATTTGGCAATCTGGTCGGCAAGGGATTGCCGTGGGGCATCATCGTCGAAGTGTTCGGCCTCTCCATTCCGTTCATCGTCGCGATGACGCTGCCGATGGCGGTGCTCGTCGCCGTGCTCTACACCTTCAGTCATCTCGCCGCCGACAATGAGATCACGGCGATGAAGGCAAGCGGCATCAGCATCGGACGGTTGCTCCTGCCGTTGCTGGGCGGCGCGACCGCGGTCACGGTGATCGCATTCGCGTGGAACGATCAGCTCCTGCCCCGTTCCAACCACGCATTGCGCACCCTGCTCGTCGACATCCAGCGCAAGAAGCCGACCTTTCAGTTGAAGGAACAGGTGATCAACGAGGTGGTCGCGGGTCAGTTTTTTTTGCGCGCCGCCCGCATCGATCCCGCCGCCAACACGTTGACTGACGTGACGATTTACGACCTGGAGGACCCCGATAGGCGCCGCATCATCACGGCCGACTCTGGTCGCATGGCGTATACCCCGGGCGGAACGGATTTGTATCTCACGTTGCGGGACGGCGAGGTGCATGAAGTGAAGCGTACCGATCCCGAGCACCTCAATCGCACGTTCTACTCGGTCAATCGCATCAAAGTCGCCGGGGTGAGCAACCAGTTCCAACAGACGCAGAAGGACGAATATCGCGGTGACCGTGAGATGACGATTTGCGCCATGGAAGAAGTGGTCGCGCAAGCCCGCATCGATCAGCGGCGGGTGCGGCACGAATCGGTCAGCGCCATCGAAGCGGAGCTGCGCCGAACCCTGAAGCTCGCGCCGCTGCCGTACGTGCCGATCGATTCCACGCTCCCGCCGCCCTCCGTCTACTGCCGCGTCCTCGCCTCGATCGAGCGCTTGGTGGCGCCCACGACGGCGTCGGCGGCGCAGGTCCCGCAACCGCGACCCACGGCGACCAGTCTTCCGTTCGTCTCACAGCCGTCGCCGAACTACATCGCCTACGAACAGCGCGTGCGGTCGGCCCGCCAACGCGCCGCCGTGTATGAGGTCGAGATTCAAAAGAAGCTGGCGATTTCGGCCGCCTGCATCATCTTCGCCATGCTCGGCATGCCGCTCGCGATCCGTTTTCCGCGCGGCGGAGTGGGGCTCGTGATTGGCACCAGTCTCGCCGTATTCTCGGTCTACTACGTCGGCCTGATCGGGGGCGAGGAATTGGGCGACCGGTTGTTCGTGCCGCCATTCTTCGCGATGTGGACGCCGAATCTCATCTTCCTGGCCCTGGCGCTGCCGCTGCTTCGGGCGGTGCGCAGTGCCGGCAGCACCGCGCACGGCGGTGACTGGGATGAGGTGAAGCAGGCGCTGTTTGGCTGGATTCCGAACATGCGAAATGCGAATCGTGAAATGCGAAATGGTCCATGAGATTTCATTTCCCATTGCGCATTCCCCATTTCGCGTTTCGCACGCTGGACCGCTACGCAGTGGGCGAGTGGCTACGCGTCTTTCTGATCACGCTGCTCGGCTTCCCGATTCTCGTGCTCGTCATCGATCTGACCGACAAGCTCGATCAGTATCTGGGCCGCGGGATCAAGCCTGCAGCGGTTGCGCTCTCATACGTGTTCTATTTCCCTGAGCTGATGTTTCTCATCCTGCCGGTCGCCGTGTTGTTCGCGACGGTGTTCACCGTCGGCGCGCTGGACCGTCATTCCGAGCTGACCGCGGCGAAGGCATCCGGGATCTCGTTTCATCGCGTCGTGCGGCCGCTGTTCCTAGCCGCGGGAACGGCCTTCGTGGTCGGCCTCCTCCTGGGCGAGATCGCGCCAGTCGCGACGTCGCGCCGCATGGAGCTGCTGGGCGAAAAAGCCATCCGCTCGACCAGCTCCAGATACAACTTCGTGTACCGCGCCGATGGAGGATGGGTGTACGCGATCCGCGCGCTCGAGCTGCGCTCGCGTGAGCTGATGGACCTGATGCTGGAGCGCGAGGGCACGGGCGCGGACTACCCCACCATCGTCCTGGCCGCCGAACGGGCGAATTACAGCGACGGCGGCAAAGTCCGGAAGAAGGTAAAGCCATCGCACTGGACGCTGCACCGCGGCACGCTGCGGTATCTCGCCGGGACCGAGCCGGTGGAGGAATACGCATTCCACTTCGATTCCCTGCACTCGCGCACGTTGACCGAGCGGCCGGTGGACCTGCTGGCCGAGCCCAAGGCGCCCGACGAGATGCGCTACGGCGAGCTGCGGAGTTACATCGATGCGCTGGTGCGCAGCGGCTCGAACGCCAAGAAGCTGCAGGTCGAGCTGGCTCTGAAGATCGCCATTCCATTTATCTGCCTGTTGATCGCGTTATTCGGCGCGCCGCTCGCGATTTCGTCGCCGAAGAGCGGCGCGGCGTGGGGCGTGGCGGCGAGCCTCGCCACGACGTTCATCGTGCTGCTGATGTTCCAGCTCGCGAAAGCGGTCGGCGCCGGGGGCGTGTTGCCCCCGGCCCTGGCGGCATGGACGCCGAACATTCTCGTCGGTGTTGCCGCGTTCTATCTGCTGAGAAACGCGCCGACCTAGCGCCTTGACGCGGTTTCCCGCGCGGACCACTTTCTCCCCGGTCCGATGGGAACCCGTACAGTTCCGCAGACTCCTCGAAGGAGAGGTCCACTCATGCGCTGGATCGTTAGCTGCGTTTTATCGATCGTGTTTGCGGGTGCCCTGGCTGCCCAAGGCGTGACCACCTCGGCCATTGCCGGCATCGCCACCGATTCCTCCGGCGCGCCGATCGAGGGCGCGCGCGTGGTCGCCGTGCACATACCCTCTGGCACGACGTACGCCGCGATCACACGCGCGGACGGCCGGTTCACGATGCCCGGCATGCGCGTCGGCGGACCCTATCGCGTGAGCGTGGCGCAGGTTGGTTTTCGCCAGGAAATCCAGAACGGCATCAACCTGTCGCTGGGCGTCACGTCCGACCTCCGGTTTGTACTGGGCCGCGTGACCGTGGAGCTGGCGCCGATCACGGTCACAGCGACCACCAGCTCGGTCTTCAGCTCGGAACGCACCGGCGCAGCCACGACCGTCACGACTCAGCAGCTCGCGCATCTGCCGACGATCAGCCGGCGCGTCGAAGACTTGCTGCGGCTCACGCCGCAGTACACGGCGACCCAGCAACCCACATCGTCGGGAGCGCTTTCATTCGTCTCGTTCGCCGGTCAGGACAACCGCTTGAACAACATGACGGTGGACGGATCGTACTTCAACAACTCGTTCGGGTTGGGGGGCGAACCGGGCGATCGCACCAACGTCGCACCGATCTCACTGGATGCGCTCGAGCAGGTGCAGGTCAACGTCGCGCCCTACGACGTGCGGCAGGGCAATTTCGTCGGGGCCGGAATCAACATGGTGACGAAGAGCGGCACGAACGATTTCAGCGGCACGGCGTTCTACAGCACTCGTGATAACTCGTTCGTCGGCACGCAGGCAGGACCAAGCAAGTTCAACCCCGGCACTTTCAAATACCACAACATCAGCGGTTCGATCGGCGGACCGATCATTCGCAATAAATTGTTCTTCTTCGGGAATTACGAGAACGATGGACAAACGAATCCGGGAACCACCTTCCGGGCATCGACGGGCCCCGCGGATACGGGCTCAAACGTGACGCGCGTGCTGGCATCAGACCTCGACTCGCTCAGCCGCTTCCTGAAGAACAGCTTCAACTATGTCACCGGTCCGTATCAAGGATACGACTTCAAGACCCCATCAGAACGCTTTCTTGCGCGGCTCGATTACAACCTGAACGAGCACAATAAGTTCAACCTCCGCTATACACTGCTGAATTCGACCACCGACGTGCTTGTCTCAAACTCGAACTCGCTCGGGTTCGGGAACCGCAGGACCAGTCTGGATGCCTTGAACTTCGCGAACTCGAATTACGCCATTCTGGAAAACCTGCGCTCGGTCGTCGGCGAATGGAACTCGACGCTGGGGAACAAGTCCAACAACCTGATCCTCGGATACAACACCAGCAACGAGAGCCGGAAGAATGTCGACGGGCCGTGGTTCCCTGAAGTTGAGATTCTTCAGGGCGGCCAGCCGTACACCACATTCGGGTTCGAGCCCTTCACCCCGAAGAACAAGCTGTTCTACCACAGCTATCAATTGCAGGACAACTTTACGTTCTATCTCCCGAAACATTCGGTGACGTTCGGGGTGAGCGTGGAGAAGTATCACTCGACGAACGTGTTCTTCCCTGGCGCGCAAAGCATTTACGTCTTCAATTCGCTGACGGACTTCTACACCGCCGCCGACAGCTTCCTCGCGAATCCGGCACGCACGACGTCGCCGGTCACGCTGCGACAGTTTCAGTATCGCTACTCGAACATCGCAGGGCAGACGGAGCCGGTCCAGCCGCTCGATGTTCTGTATGCCGGCGCGTACGTGCAGGATGAATGGAAGCCCGGTCCCAATCTCACGATCACCGGCGGATTGCGCGTGGATGCGCCGAAATTCAAGAACACCGCGTATGACAACCGCGTAGCGGACACGATGACCTTCCGTGATGCGAGCGGTGCGCCGATCCATTACAACAGCGGCGCACTTCCGGGAGTCAACCCGCTGTTCTCGCCGCGTTTAGGTTTCAACTACGATGTGCGTGGCCAGCACAACACGCAGATTCGCGGCGGCACGGGCATATTCACCGGACGTCCCGCATATGTGTGGATCTCGAACCAGATCGGGAACACGGGGGTGCTCACCGGTTTCATCTCGGCGACCAATACCACGGCGTATCCGTTCAATCCCAATCCGGACGCCTATAAGCCGGCGACCGTGACGGGAGCACCCGCCGCCAACTTCCAGCTCGCGCTCACCGATCCCAAGTTCAAGTTCCCGCAGCTCTGGCGCAGTAATCTCGCAATCGATCAGCGCCTGCCGTGGGATCTGACGGCGACAGCCGAGTATCTCTACTCCAAGGACGTGAACGGGATTGCCTACATCAACGCAAACCTGCCGGCTCCGCAGACGTCATTCACGGGTCCCGACGGCCGCCCACGCTGGCTCCCCAACTCCAACCGCATCTATCCGAATGTCAGCGACGCAACTGTATTGACCAACCAGGGAATCGGACACTCGTGGAACGTCGCTGCTTCGCTCGAGCGCGCATTCCAGGATGGGCTGTTCGCCAAGGTCGGGTATAGCTATGGCGAGAGCAAGAACACCGTCGATGCCGGATCGATTGCGTCGGGCTCATGGTTCGGTAACCCGATCGCGATCGACCCCAACAATCCGGTCGCCGGGTACTCGCAATTCTCCCCGGGCCACCGGGTCTTCGGCGCCGTGAGCTACTCGCGCGATTTCCTCCGTATCGGGCCGACGAGCATCAGCCTGTACTTCGAGGACCGCAGGCCCGGCAACGGCAGCTACGCCTACAACGGCGACATGAATGGGGATGGAGCATCGGGCAATGACTTGATTTACATCCCGCGCAACACGAGCGAGATGAACTTTGTCAGGAAGTTCGTGCGCTTCAGCTCAGTGCCGGCGGACACCATGGTCTGGACGCCCGCGGAGCAGGTTACCGCGTGGGACGCGTTCATTAACCAAGACCCCTACCTCAAGAACCATCGCGGCGAGTACGCGCGGCGGAACGCGATATTCCTGCCGATGGTGGCTCGCGCGGATCTCAGTGTGTCACAGGATGTGAGCCGGAACATCGGCGGCAAGGGGAACAGTCTTCAGATTCGTTTGGACATTTTCAACTTCAGCAACTTGCTCAAGAGCGACTGGGGTGTCTCACAAGGGTTTGTGACAACGCGGCCGCTGAACTCGACCGGGGTCGACGCCTTCGGCGCACCAACGTACACACTGGCCAACGTTGGTCATAGTTTGATTTCTCGTTCGTTCCAGAAGAACGTGAGCACGCTCGATGTCTGGCGGATGCAGCTGGGCGTGCGCTACATGTTCAACTGGTAACTGGGGGCTGGGGGTTGGGGACAAGGGACGCGGGGAACCGCGTCCCTTGTTCTCTTAAGGCATCACAACGGGACGCGGCACTCGGTGCGCGCGCTGCCAAATCACATACGCCGGCATGCCCGTCAGGATGATGCCGATGTCGATCGCGAACGACTTCGGCTCGGACACGAGGTAATTGCCGAGCAGGAACAGCGCGCCGGCGAGAAACACGAGCGGGACAAACGGATACCCCCACGTTTTGTATGGCCGCTCGAGCCCCGGCCGCGTGCGGCGCAGCACGAAGACTCCCGCAACCGCGAGCGCGTAGAACGGCCAGATGCCGATGACGAACTGATCGGCGAGAGCCGTGAACGTGCGGATCAAGATGAAAATCATCCCCATCACCGTCATCAGGACGATCGCGCCGGTGGGGGCGTGATTCTTCGGATCCACGCGCGCGATCACCCGCGGAAACAGCGCGTCCTCCGCGGCCGCGAAGAAGATGCGCGGGGCGGTCATCATCGAGCCGTTGAGCGTGCCGAACGTGCTGACCGCAATGGCGGCGGACACGACGACCACGCCGGCGGGACCGATCACCAGGCGCGCGACGTCCGCCGCGACCAGCTCGGCACCCTTCATTTGCTGAATGGGAATGAGGTAGAGGTAGACGAGGTTCGCGCTCAAATAGAGAACGACGACGATCGACGTCCCGATCAACAATGCGCGCGGCAGCGTCTTCTGCGGCTGGAGCACCTCACCGCCGACGAACGCCAGATCGGCCCAGCCGTCGTAAGCCCAGAGAATCGAGACCATCGCCAGCAGGAACGGCGACAGCCCCACGGCGGCGCGCTGTGACAAGATGCCCCCAGAAATTTCCTGAGCAGGATGTCCCAGCGAGAATCCCACCAACACGAGTAATCCGAGCGCGCCGACCTTGAACGCGGTGCTCACGTTCTGCAGCACGGCGCCGCGGTGAATCCCGAAGAAGTTCACCGTCCCCACGAGCAGGATATAGCCCGCGCCCAGCAGCTGCTCGGCGCGAATGTCCAGTGGGAGCAGAGAAGGCCACGGTGACGCCGGCGCGGAAGCCGACCCGATATGCGCGACGATGGCGGCGGGCGAGAGTCCCAGCGTGCGCAGCGTGTACGCAGAGGCAGTGATCCCTATTGCGCCGAACGCTCCCGGCCGGATGACCCACAGCTCCGCCCAGGAAAAGAGGAAGGCAGGTAAGCGGCCGAAGGACTCGCGCACGAAGACGTAGACGCCGCCCGAGCGCGGGAACGCCGCGGCGAGCTCGGAGTAGGTGAGCGCGCCGCACAAGACGACGATCGCGCCGAGCACCCACGCGAACAGAAACAGCGGTACGTCGTCGATGCGTTGCGCAACGCTCGCCGGCGTGCGAAAAATGCCGCTGCCGATCGTGGAGCCCACCAGCACCGCTACCGCACTCCACAGGCCGAGCCGCCGGATCAACCGCTCGCCCCAGCGGTCGGCGGACATCAGAGGTACAGACATGAGGTTCGGGAATATACATTTCGCGACCTATGCCGCGACGTTTTCTGACACTCGCCTGGGCCGCAGCCGTCTGTACCTATCTACTCATCGTGCTCGGCGCCGTCGTGCGAATCACGGGATCCGGACTCGGCTGCGGGGAACACTGGCCGCTGTGCAATGGCCATCTCTTTCCGCCACTCGA
>MNDR01000101.1:23326-86241 GCA_001915025.1 Gemmatimonadetes bacterium 13_2_20CM_2_65_7 | reverse complement strand
TTCGAGCGGTGATCCGCGACGACAACCGCTGCGTGCGCAACATCGCCGCCCGTGTGCTGGGGAACCACGGTGGTTCAGCGTCGTACGAGCTGTTTCTCGGATTACTGCGCGACTCCCGCCCTGACTTGCGCGAGACGGGCGCGTTGGGTCTTGGTGAGCTGGAGGATTCGCGGGCGATCGGGCCGTTGAGCGACGCCCTCAAGAGCGATAACGACGTGGCCGTGCGCGTACGAGCCGCATGGGCTCTTGGTGAGATACAGGACAAAGTGGCGACTGAGACGCTCGCGCGCGCGTTAGGCGATCGGTCGCCTGAGGTGCGGCGCACCGCCGCGAGGGCACTCGGCGAGATCCAGGACAAGCAGGCGGTTCACCCGCTGAGCGTGGCGTTGAGCGATGCCGCCGCCGATGTGCGGCTGACGGCCGTTTGGGCGCTCGGAGAGATCCAGGATGCTTCCGCCGTCCCGCTGCTCGCCAACACCACGAAGGACCGGGACCCGCGCGTTCGCGAGGCCGCTGCGTGGGCGCTCGGCGAGATCCAAAGTGGGCAAGGCATCGCCGCGCTCGAAGCATTGCTCCGCGACCAGTCGGCGGATGTTCGCAAGACCGCGCTGTGGGCGCTCGGCGAAATTCAGGACGGCAGTGGCGTCGAGCCCGCCGCAGCCGCCCTCAAGGACGCAGATCCCGAAGTCCGCACCGTGGCGGCATGGGCGCTGGGCGAGATTCAGGACGAGCGTGCGGTCACGCCCCTCGTGACGGCGCTCAAGGACAGCGACAGCGATGTGCGCGCGACAGCCGCGTGGGCCTTAGGCGAGATCCAGAGTCCGCGGGCGCGGGAAGGATTGACGGCGGCGCAACGCGACGAGTCGGGAGCGGTCCGCCACGCGGCGACTTGGGCCTTGCGACAACTGAACGACAACGACGACGGCGACAACGGTATCCACGTGCACGTACACCCGCACGTGCACGTCCATGTCTCGAAGGTCAAGCCTTGATCCGACCTCGCTCGACCATCTTGAAGTAGTCGCGAAGCTCCTCGGCCTCTCGGGAATCGTCCCAGTCGAGGAGCTTCTTCATGCGGCCGGCGACGGCCGTTACGATGGCGTTACCGTGATCGCGTAGCTCGTAGAAGAGATGCAGTCGCCGGATGAGCACGTCCTGCACCCGCATCGCCATTTCGCGCTCGACGGCGTAGTTGACCTCGGCCCAGATCTCCGGCCGGCCGGTGATGAGCGGGTCGCCTAATGAGCGCTCACGATCCACATAGTTGAGGATCGCAGCCGCCTCACTTCCATAGTTCGCGACGAGATGGCGGGCTGTGGCCTCCTGAGCGCCGCGCGCTCGGGCTGCCTCTACGAGCACCTCCAACTCCGCGGCCTCACCTCCCGGCAGCGGCAACAGATCCGTTGCAGGGCGCGGCGCCACGGGCCGCCCATCCAGCTCGTGGAGTCGAGCGGCGATGCGATCGACGACGTCGCGTGCCATCACGCGGTACGTGGTCAGCTTCCCACCGGCGATCGTGATCAAGCCGTGGGCGCTCTCCACGACGCGGTGCTCGCGCGACAGTTGTGACGGATTGGCGTGATCGTCCTGGCGGAGCAGCGGACGCAACCCCGCCCACGCGGAAACGACGTCTTTGGCGCCGAGGTGCGCGTCGGGAAAGGCGGCGTTGGCCGAGCGCAGCAGATAGGTGACGTCGTCGGCCGTGACGCGCAGCGTCTCGGGCGACGAATCGGCATCGGTATCGGTGGTTCCGATGTAGGACAACTCTCCCCACGGAAGCACGAACATCACCCGGCCGTCGAGCTGTGACAGCAACGTCACCGCATGCTCGTTCGCGATGCGCCGCCGCTGGACGACGACATGAGCGCCCTTGGTCAGCCGCAACAGCGGCTTGGCTTCGGGGTCGTCGAGTCTCCGCAGAACATCCGACCATGGACCCGTCGCGTTGACGACCGCGTGGGCACGAATGGTGAAGGTCTCGCCTGTCAACACGTCGCGCACCACCGCGCCACGTACGCGTCCGTCCGGCTTGAGCAGGGTGGACACCTCGACGTAATTCGCGACGAGCGCCCCCGCGCGCGCGGCACTGCGCGCCGTCGCGAGAACGAGACGGGCGTCATCTGTCTGCGCGTCGTAGTACAGCGCGGCGCCGACCAGCCCGCGCTCACGCAACGACGGCTCGATGCGACGCACCTTCTTGGGTCGCAGCCAGCGATGCGCACGCACGTTGCGGAACGCCGACAGCAAGTCGTACAGCCACATGCCCGCGCGCAGCTTCCACGCGGGAACGCGGCTGCCTCGATACACGGGGAATAAGAACGCCAGTGGACGCACGAGGTGCGGCGCGATCTTCAGGAGCACACGGCGTTCGTGGCTCGCCTCCAACACCAGGTGCAAAGCGCCCTGCTCGAGGTACCGGATGCCGCCGTGAATCAGTCGGGACGAATGTGAGGAGGTGCCCGCGCCGAAGTCCGCTTTGTCGATCAGCGCCGTACGAAAGCCGCGCAACGCCGCATCACGCGCAATACCCACTCCGGTAATGCCGCCGCCGATGATCAGCACGTCCACCGGAGTCTCAGCCATGGACGCCAGGGCGGCTGCGCGCGTGTGTTGCGAAAAGGGGGACTCCGCGGCCAACTCCCCTCCACTTGGGGCTGGTGGTAGGTTTCGATTCCCAGAAGGAGGGAAGAATCTAATGCCCGGTCTCAACGGACGTCGCGTGGCAGTCGTTGCCGGCGTCCGTACGCCGTTCGCAAAAGCAGGCACGGTCCTCAAAGACGTGCGTGCCGTCGATCTGGGTCGCTACGCGGCGCGCGAGCTCCTCGAGCGCACGAACCTCGATGGCGACGAAGTCGACGAAGTCGTCTTCGGTCAGGTGGTGCCTTCGGCGCTCGTGCCCAACATCGGGCGCGAGGTCAGTCTCCTCCCGCAGTTTCCGAAGGAGATTCCCGCCTACTCGGTAAACCGCGCCTGCGCATCGGCGACTCAGGCCATCACCTCCGCGAGCGATCAGATCGTGCTGGGCAACGCGAACATCGCCATCGCGGGGGGCGCGGAGGCGCTCTCCGATATTCCCATTCTCGCGTCGCGTCGTCTTGCCGACATTCTCGTGGAAGCCAGCAAGGCGAAATCGGTAGGTGCGCGCATCAGGGCATTCGCGAAGATTCGCCCGCGCGACTTGATCCCTGTGGCGCCCGCGATCGCCGAGCCGTCTACCGGCGAATCGATGGGCCAGTCGGCCGAGAAAATGGCCAAAGAAAATCACATCTCCCGCGACGCGCAGGATCGCTGGGCGCTCCGCAGCCATACGCTTGCCGCCAAGGGCACCGCCGATGGCCGGCTCACGGCCGAGATCGTGCCTTGGTTATCGACGAAGCCCGGCGAGGCGGTCGTAAAGCAGGACAACGGCATCAGGACGGATACGTCGCTCGAGCAGATGGCCAAGCTCAAACCGGTGTTCGACCGGCGCTACGGCACTGTCACCGCCGCGAACGCCTCCCCTCTGACGGATGGCGCGTCCGCCGTGCTGTTGATGAGCGCCGAGGCCGCGCGCGCACTTGGGTATGAGCCGCTCACTTTCATTCGATCGTACGCCGTCGCGGCCGTTGATCCAGGGTGGCAACTGTTGCAGGCGCCGCTCTGGGCGGTCCCCAAGGCGCTGGAGCGCGCGGGCATACAGTGGAAGGACCTCGGTCTCATCGAAATGCACGAAGCGTTCGCGTCACAGGTGCTCTCGAATCTCCAGGGCTTTGCGGCGAAGGGGTGGGAGATCAACGAGGACATCATCAACGTGATGGGCGGTTCGATCGCCATCGGGCACCCGTTTGGCGCGACGGGCGGCCGTCTCGTCACGACGCTCTCGAACGAGATGCGCCGCCGCGATGTCCAGTTCGGTCTGATTTCCGTGTGCGCGCAGGGCGGGATGGGATTCGCCATAGTCCTGGAACGCCCGTAGTGGCGGCGACCGCTCCCGCGATCACCGCTCCCGCAGTTACCTGGGAGGTCACCGACGGCATTGCGACCGTCGTGCTCGATCTCAAAGGTCAGCCCGTCAACGTGATATCGCGCGCTGTGAAGGATGAATTCATCGCCTGCTTCGCCGCGTTAGCCGACGATGCGCGTGTGCGCGCCGTCGCCTTTTTCTCCGGTAAGGCCGACAACTTCATTGCGGGCGCGGACATCGAAGAGTTCGTGACGCTCACCTCCGCGGCGGAAGCCGAGCGGTTATCGGCCGACGGCCAGGAAATGCTCGATCGCGTGGCGCGATTCCTGAAGCCCATCGCCGTCGGCATTCACGGCGCGTGCCTCGGCGGGGGATTCGAGTTCGCGCTCGCCTGCCACTATCGCGTGGCCACCGATCACCCCAAGACGCAAATCGGCTTGCCCGAAGTGCAGCTGGGCATCCTGCCGGCGGCTGGCGGCTGCCAGCGCCTCCCCCGGCTCGTCGGTGTGCGCGCCGCGCTCGATATGATTCTCGCCGGCAAATCGGAACGGGCGGCGAAAGCATTCCGTTTGGGAATGGTCGACGAGCTGGTCCCTCCCGCAATTCTCGCTGAGATCACGGTCGGTGCCGCGCGACGGATGGCCGGCGGCTGGAGACCGAAGCGCAAACGGCGCGGTGGCATCATGGGTTTCCTGCTCGATGGCAATCCGCTGGGCCGACTTCTCGTCTATCGCGCCGCTCGAAAACAGGTCTTGGAGAAAACCGGCGGGCATTATCCGGCCCCACTCGCTGCGCTCGAGGCGGTCGAGTACGGCATGCGCCACGGAATCGCCGAGGGGTTGAAACGGGAGGCGCAGCTCTTCGGTCAGCTCGCCGTCACCGATGTCTCGCGCAAACTGGTCCAGATCTTCTTCGCGACGAACGAGCTCAAGAAAGACCCCGGCATTGCCAATGCGCCACCGCCGGTCCGAGTTCATCGCCTCGGCATCATCGGTTCGGGGTTCATGGGCTCGGGGATCGCGGGCACCGCCGTCGCGCAGGCGGAAGTGGACGTCCGCATGAAGGACGCCGACTTGGCCCGAGTCGCGCAGGGAATCCTCGCCGCGCGCGCGATCCTCGACGATCGGCTGAAGCGGCGCCGCATCACGAAGTACGAGTACGCCCGGCTCATCGCGCTGCTGTCCGGCGGTGACAGTTACGCCGGATTCGGCAGGGCTGAGCTGACGATCGAGGCGGTGTTCGAAGAGCTGGGCGTCAAACAACAGGTGCTGCGTGAAGCCGAAGCAGTGCTTCCGTCCGCCAGCGTGTTTGCGTCGAACACGTCCACGATTCCGATCACCCGCATCGCGGAGGCCGCGCGCGCGCCGGAGCGGGTGATCGGGATGCATTTCTTTTCGCCGGTCGCCAAGATGCCGTTGCTCGAGGTCATTCCGGGCGCGCGCACGTCGCCGCAGACGGTGAGCACGGCGGTCGCGTTCGGCCGGCGCATCGGCAAGACGGTGATCGTGGTGCAGGACAGTCCCGGCTTCTGGGTCAACCGCATTCTTGCGCCGTACGGGAATGAAGTCGGGCATCTGCTCGCCGAGGGCGCGTCGATCGAAGACATCGACTCGATGGCCGTGCGGTTCGGATTTCCGGTGGGCCCGGTCACGCTGCTTGATGAAGTCGGACTCGACGTCGCGGTCAACGTCGCCGGAGTCATGCAGTCGGCGTACGGCGATCGGATCGTTCCGGCACCTGGCCCCGGGATTGGCGCCCTCGTGAAGGAAGGCCGCCTGGGCCGCAAGTCGGGACGCGGTTTCTACATCTATACAGGCGGCAAGAAGCGCGGTGTAGACGAGAGCGTCTACGGCCTGCTCGGCATTCATCCGAACGGCGGGCCCAGACCGGCGGAGATCCTCCAGCGTTTGGTGCTCGGCCTGGTCAATGAAGCGGCGCGCGCGCTTGGCGAGGGCGTCGTGAGAAGTCCGCGCGACGGCGATATCGGCGCGATCTTTGGATTCGGCTTTCCGCCATTTCGCGGGGGACCGCTGCGCTATGCCGACGACTTGGGTGCGGAGCGCGTGGTCAGTGATCTCGAGCGCCTGGCCGAGCGCTATGGTGTTCGCTTCGCACCCAGCGAGGTCCTTCAGGAGCATGCCCGCCGCGGCACCAAGCTCTATTCCTGATGCTGCGAGCCGTCTTTCTGTGGTTGAGCGAACAGCCGCGCATTTTCGGCTTCGTGCGGCAAAACCGTCTCGCGCGCAAACTGGCATCGCGGTTCGTCGCCGGTGAGACTGCCGCGGAAGCGATCAGCACGCTCGCCGAGCTGAATCACGGCAAGCTCTCCGCCTCGCTCGACCTGCTCGGAGAATCGGTGCTGCACGCCGCGGAAGCGCGACGGGCGTGCGCGACCTATCTCGACCTGCTCGACCGCATCCGCGCCGCGAAGGCCAACGCCAACGTGTCGGTCAAGCTCACACAGATGGGGCTCGACGTCGACGAGGCACTGTGCATCGAGAACATGCGCGCCGTCATCGGACGGGCACAGCAGCACGGCTCGTTTGTCCGCATCGACATGGAGCAATCGAGCTATACGGAAAAGACGTTGCAGCTCTTCACCGACGTGTTCTATCCGGAATTCGGCAACGCGGTTGGAGTCGTCCTGCAATCCTACTTGCGACGGACCGCAAGTGATGTCGACGCGATGATCGCTTTGGGCGCGCGCGTGCGTCTATGCAAAGGCGCGTACCAAGAGCCCGACAGCGTCGCCTTCCCGGACAAGAAGGACGTGGACGCCAAATTCATTACCTATATGGAGCGCCTGCTCGAGCACGGGAATTATCCCGGCATCGCGACGCACGACGAAAAGATCATCGCCCACGCCAATAAATTCACCAAGAGCAACGCCATTCCTGCCAACCGATTCGAATTCCAGATGTTGTACGGCGTGCGCCGCGACCTGCAAAGCAAGTTGCGGCGCGAGGGCTGCAACATGCGTGTGTACGTGCCGTTCGGCACACATTGGTATCCGTACTTGATGCGCCGGCTCGCCGAACGGCCGGCCAACGTCGCGTTCATTGTCGCCAACGTGCTCAAAGAATCGGTGCATCGCCGCTGATGGACGACACGACGCTCGGTGGCTACCAGCAAGTGCACGGACGGCCGCCCGCGTTCGGGGCCGCGGATGGTCGAGCATATTCTGTCGCTGCGTTCGCCGACGACACAGCCGAAGCGGGACGCTTCGGCGCGGCGCTGTTGTTCGTCTGTTGGGGCGACGGAGGAGTGGACCGGCCGGTCGGTCACCTGGAGACGGACTATCTGGCTTACGGAAACAGCCCGGATGAGGCGCTGGCCCCGCTGCTCGCGTTGACGCTCGAACAGGTCAAGGCCCATCTCGACCGCTGCGTCGCGAGGCAGCCGAAGTGACGCAAACGACCGGGGTCGTGCTCGCGCGCGCGGGTGGCGGATATCGCGTGCACACCGAGGCCGGCGAAATCACCGCCACGCTGCGCGGCAAACTCAAACATCAGGACACGGACCGCGTCGTCCCGGGCGACGTCGTTGTGTTGGATGGCACCACGATCGCCGAGATCCGGCCGCGGCGGTCGGTGCTGGCGCGTCGCGCGGCGCAGGGAAGCAGCGGCGCGGGTCCGCGTCGTGCGCAACCCGTCGCCGCCAACGTCGATCAGGTCGTCGTCGTCGCGGCGGCGCGCGACCCCGAGCCCAACCCGCGCATGATGGATCGCTTCCTGGTGATTGCCGAGGCCAACGGTCTGCCGTCGGCAATCGTCGTCAACAAGACGGAGCTCGATCCGTCCGTCTCGGTGACGGTTGCGCAGCGATATCGGACCGCGAATTACCAGGTATTGCCGACTTCCGTAAAGGCCAACGAAGGACTCGCCGCCCTGCGTGACTTGCTGCGCGGCCGTCATTCCGTTTTCACGGGCGCGTCGGGCGCGGGGAAGTCGAGCCTGCTGAACGCGCTTGAGCCGGGACTCAAGCTGCGCGTGGGCGCGATCAGCGAGAAATGGCGGACCGGCAAGCACACGACGACGGCCGCGGAGCTCGTCCCCATTGCCGGTGTCGGCTATGTCGTCGATACGCCCGGGCTCCGCGAAGTCGGCGCCTGGGGCATCGACCCCAATGAGCTCGGCGCTTGCTTTCCCGAGTTCCGTCCCTATCTCGATCAATGCCGGTTCGACAACTGCCGCCACCTTGCGGAGCCCGGATGTGCGGTGCGCGGCGCACCGGCGGGAGCGATCGATCCCGATCGCCTGCTGTCGTACGAGAGGATTTACGAGGAAGTCAGCGAGCCTTCCTGGTCCAGCGGCCGGCGTCGCGGGAGGTGACCTTGGCCATCATTTGCGCGAAGGCGTCATCGAGATCGAGGCCTTGAGAGTTCGCGATGCAAATTACGACGAACAGAATGTCCGCGAGCTCCATTGCAATCGAATCGTCGGGCTCGCTCGGCTTCTTTGGCTTAGGGCCGAAGCGGTGATTGATCTCCCGCGCCAGCTCGCCGACTTCTTCGGTCAGGCGCGCCACGTTCGCAAGCGGCGGGAAGTAGCCCTCTTCGAATTCCCCGATCCAGCGATCCACCGCCTGCTGCGCGTCGCGGAGACTCATGGGCCTCCCCTCCTCTGATCTTGTAGCGCCCTTTCAGGGCGAGCGATATGCGGCCGTGGAGCGGTTGAGTCGCCTCATTGCGCCCCCGTACGACGTCATCGACGCCGGGGAGCGGGCGCAGCTCGCTGCGCTCGACGAACACAATATCGTGCACGTCATGCTGCCGGAAGCGCCAAACGGTCGCCCGCCCGACGCGCGTTACGCGGTGGCGGCGGAGCTGCTCTCCGCGTGGCGCCAACGCGGCGTCCTGATGCGCGATCCGGCGCCCGCGCTGTATGTGCTCGCGCAGGACTTCACGCTACCGAGCGGAGACCGGCGAACGCGGTGCGGTGTGTTCGCAGCCGTCAAGGCGGAGGGCTACGAGCCGCGCCGCATCCGTCCACATGAAAAGACGCACGCGGGCCCAAAGGCCGACCGGCTGGCCCTGTTGCGCGCTACGGCGACGAACATCGAGTCGATTTTTCTGCTCGCACCCGATCGCGATCGCGCCTTAGCCAACGCCATTTCAGCCGTGACCCAGGGCAATCCCGACGCAAGAGCGGAGCTCAATGGCGTTCGCATCAGACTCTGGATTGCTCGCGATCCTTCCCCCTTCCCCCTTCCCGCGTCCCCTCTCTACATCGCCGACGGGCATCACCGCTACGAGACGGCGAGCGCCTACGCGCAGGAAAATCCGGCGGCCGATCGCGTGCTCGCCTTGATCGTGTCGGCCCAGGACGTTGGGCTCGCGGTGCTGCCCACCCATCGGGTGATTTTCGGTGCCGGGCGCGAGCTGGAGCGGCTGTTGCCGCGCTGGAGCGAATGGTTTGACGTCCAACAGCTGCCCGCCGGTGCCGATCCGGTGAAGCATCTCGCATCGGTGGGCCGCGACCACACGGCGTGTCTCGTTGCGGACCGCTCGCGCATTCTGGCGTTGCTGTTACGGTCCGGCGCCTTGCTCGACCGTCTACCGAGCCTCGCGCAGAGCACGGCGGTCCGCGACCTCGATGTCGCGCGCATCGAGTCGCTCGTCGTGAAGGAGCTTCTGGGGGCGGGGACATCGACGCCGATCGTTCGCTACGTGGCGGACGCAACGGAGGCGCTCACCATGGTTCAACATGGAGGCGCCGCGGCGGCCGTCCTCCTGAATCCGACGCGCGTCGACCAGGTATTCGCGGTGGCGGACGCGGGGGACGTCATGCCCCCCAAGTCCACATACTTCGTGCCGAAGGTGCCGAGTGGGCTAGTCTTGCGGCCCCTGTCGTAGGGCTGCGATCAGGGCTTTACAGAACTGCGGCAAGTCCGCGGGTGTGCGCGATGAAATCAGATTGCCGTCCACGACGACTGCGCTGTCCTCCCAAATCACACCGGCATTCTCCATGTCGTCTTTGATCGCGCGGACGCTGGTGGCGCGTTTGCCCTTTAGGATCTTGGCGGAGATCGGGACCCACCCCGCGTGACAGATGAAAGCAACCGGCTTGCCGGCCTGGTAAATCTCCCGCGTCAGGCGCAGGACCTTCTCGGATCGCCGAAGTTGGTCGGGAGCGAATCCACCGGGGATCACGAGCGCGTCGAAATCGGCGGCGTCTATCTCATCAACGCTCGTGTCCACCGTGACCGGATAGCCGCGCTTTCCTTGATAGGTGCGTTCACCCATGCCGGCGACGGTAGTGGCCGCCCCTTCTTCTTCGAGCCGGATCTTCGGATACCACAGCTCCAGATCTTCATAACTCGGAGCCGCGAAAAACAGAACGCGTTTGCCTTTGAGAGTCATGGCGGGAACCTATATCTTTTGCGCCTATGAATCTACGTCCGGTGCTCTTGCTCCTGTTCGTTTCTGCCTGCAGCCACAAAGCGGACATCGTCGTCACGAATGGCCTCGTCTGGACCGGCCTCTCGACAGGAAGAGGCCAACTTGGTGCGGTCGCGATGCGCGATGGAAAACTCCTCGCGGTCGGCGATTCTGCCGAGATCGCGCGCCACATCGGCTCAAAAACCAAAGTCTTGGACGCGCATGGTGGGTTGGTGATGCCGGGATTCGCCGATGGACACACGCACTTCATCGACGGCGGCTTCCAGCTCGCTTGGATCAATCTGCGCGACGCTGCCACGCCGCAGGAATTCGTGCGGCGCATCAAGGCGTACGCCGCGAACTTGAAGCCCGGCGAGTGGATTCTCGGCGGCGACTGGGATCACACGCTGTGGCCGGGATCGCCATTGCCGACGCACCAATGGATCGATTCGGTGACACCGAACAATCCTGTCTTTGTGAACCGGCTCGATGGCCACATGGTGCTCGCGAACGCCGCCGCGATGCGCGCCGCGAAGGTCACGAAGGACACGCCGGCCCCCGTGGGTGGCGAGGTCCCGCGCGATGCTCATGGTGATCCGATCGGCATCTTCAAGGACAACGCGGAAGACCTGATCGGGCGGGCCATTCCCGCGCCGTCGGCCGAGCAACGCGATTCCGCACTGGCGCGCGCCCTCGCCCACGCGGCGTCGCTGGGCGTGACGGCGACGGGGCACATGTCCGCCTCGTGGGCGGACCTCGCCAGTTACAAGCGATTGGAACGCGCCGGCAGGATGACGCTGCGGGTCGCGCTGTATTTGCCGATTGAAGACTGGCGCACCGTCTCTGACAGCGTCCATCGCGACGGCGCAGGCGATGACTGGGTGCGCATCGGCGGCGTCAAAGGCTATATGGACGGTTCAGCCGGCTCCCGAACCGCCTTTTTCTTCGAGCCGTTCTCGGACTCAGCCGGGTATCGCGGCCTGATGCGACAACCGGAATCAGATATGCGAAGCTGGGTCGGCGCCGCCGATTCTTCGGGACTGCAGATCGCGGTGCATGCGATCGGTGACCGAGCCAATGCGATGATCCTCGCGATCTACGACTCCGTCGCGCGCGCGCACGGCGCGCGCGACCGGCGTTTGCGTGTCGAACACGCGCAGCATCTGCGCCCGCAGGATATTCCGCGCTTCGGAGCGCAGCGCGTCGTGGCGTCGATGCAGCCTTACCACGCGATCGACGACGGGCGTTGGGTGGAGAAACGCATCGGGCCGGTTCGCATCAAGACGACCTACGCCTTTCGCACGCTGCTCGATACCGATGCACCGCTGGCCTTCGGGTCCGATTGGACCGTCGCGCCACTGGATCCGATTCTCGGCGTGTACGCTGCCGTCACCCGACGTACGCTCGACGGCACGAATCCGGGTGGCTGGGTGCCGGAACAAAAAATCAGCGTCGGCGAGGCGCTGCGCGCGTATACCTACGGCAACGCCTGGGCGTTGTTCATGGATCAAAAATGGGGAACGCTCGCGCCGAATCGGTATGCGGACGTCGTGGTGCTGGATCGAGATCTGTTTACGGTACCGCCCGACTCGCTCGGCGCGGTGCGAGTGCGCTATACGATTTCCGGCGGGCGAGTCGTCTACCAGAAGCCGTAATTAGCCGGAGTACTTGAACCCTGCTTCCTCCAGTGTGAGCGCCGCGCCGTCGTGCTCCACGCCCGCGGCGACGATCTCCCCCAGCACCAGGGTGTGATCACCCGCAGGTAACGTCGCCACCACCCGACATTCGACCCATCCCAGGCAGTCAACCAGGACCGGTACTCCCGACACGGGCCCCGGTTTTGTCTTGATGCCCTTGAGCTTCTGCGGGGCCTGGTCGGAGCTGCGTCCCAGCTTTCCGGCCAGGTCGCGCTGGCCCTTCAGCAGCAGGTTAACGGCAAAGTGATGCGAATCGCGGACCATCCCGATCGTCCTCGAGGTGTTCTCGATCGCCACCACGACCATAGGCGGCTCGAAGGCTGCCTGCGTCAACCAGTTGGCAGTCATCCCATGGTCATCGCCGTCATGCGCGACGGTGACCACGAACAATCCATAGGGAAAGTGGCGGAGTACGGTCTTCTTGGCGGCGTCGTCCATGACTTCAAATAAGAAGGCTAGATTGAGCCGCGCAACCGCGGCAAATTCTTCCTAACCGCCGTCACGGATCGGATCATGTTCTTGCACAGCCTGCTCGCTCTCGCCGCCGCGTTCCCCGCCGACACGACGTCCACACGTTATCTCGATTACTACCGCGGCATCATGTCTCTCGCCTCACTCCCGCAATCGGCCGCGGACGTGAAGCAGCTGGTGCTGAAACGCGACGCCGGTGTTATCACGCTCAACCAGGGAACGATCTATCTGCTCTCGCCCGTCGGAGGCCGGACCGTGGCGGCGGTTTTTCGCGGGGCGGGAAGATTGACGCTGACGCCGCCGGAAGCGCCCGAACGGGATGCGCTACACCGGTTGCTTGGCGGCAACGCGGTCGACGACAGCATCACCGAAGCGATTCTCATCTTCGACGACTCGACGGCGACACAGCTCCGCGGTCTATCGTTTCACGGGGGGGACGTTCCCGACGATCTGCTGGGGCACGTGCACGATTTCGTGCAGAGTCTTCGCGGGGAGAACGACGGGGCGTTCATGCCGAGTGTGATGGCATCGCTTTTGAGTGAGAGCCCGAATGGATTTTTGATGGTCCACGTGCGCCGCGCGAACGGCTCGCCACTGTTGTTCCAATACGATCCTGACGTCGTCCACGCGGTTCAGCTGTTCAAGCCCGCGAGCAAGATGCACTGGGGAGCGAACTGGTCGGTGGTCACCGAGTTCGCGCCTGCGCAGCCGCTCGCGGGAAGCGCCGGCATGTGGGAGTTTCGGCAGCGTGTGGCGGTCCCGAGTTACAAGCTCGAGGTCTGGCTCAAGACGACCGGCATTGCAGACCTGAGCTTTGCGGCGTCCGCCATAGCCAGCTTCCGTGCTCACGAGGCGAGCGGACCGTGGATGCATTTTGCCCTCCATCGGAAACTCGTCGTCGATTCTGGGCGCTGGAGTGACGGAACGGCGGTACCGACGTTCAAAGCGAAGAATGACGATGACCTGTGGGTGCGCGCTCCGCATCGCCTCGCCGCGGGCGACTCCGCCTTCGTGACCCTGTACTATCACGGCGACCTCATCGACCGCTACGCCAACTGGTTCTTCATCGATCCAGGCGCCGCCTGGTATCCGAAGAATCAGCAGGGTGGCGATGCAGCGCTGTTCGATGTGACGTTCCACAGCCCTGCGTGGTACCCGATCGCGAGCATCGGTGAGCGCGGCGACTCTTCGCTAGACGGTAAGGTCATGACCACGCGCTGGGTCACGAAGCGGCCGACACCATTTGCGACCTTTAACCTCGGCCTATTCACGACCTACCACGCCCAGTACGAAGGCGCACCGCCACTGGACGTCATGATGTCCGAGGAAGCACACCGGGCTTTGCGTAACGCCATGATGGACGCGGGCTACATGATGCTGGCGCAAAGTCACATGCAAGAGGCCGTCGCGGCCGACATCTCGAACAGTCTCAAGTGGTTCACGCACGCCTTCGGCCCGCCGTTGTACGATCATTTCTACATCACGGAAATTCCGTATTACGAGGGGGTGTCGTTTCCGGGCATGATCGATCTCTCGTGGGTGACGTTTCAGAACACGTCGCTCGATGGCTTCGACGAGTTCTTCCGCGCACATGAGGTATCACACCAGTGGTGGGGCAATGGCGTCCGGCCGGCGACATACCGGGACACGTGGTTGGCGGAAGGCGTGGCCTCGTTCTGCGGCCTGTGGTACCTGCAAAGCATCCGGAAGGGCAACAAGGAGTACTTCAAATTCCTGGACGCGTACGTCCAGAACATCAAGGACAATCGCGATGGCGGCGGCGCCACGTGGCTGGGCTACCGGGACGCGTCGCCGGAGCGACCCTACGGCTACCAGGCGATGATTTACGAGAAGGGCGCCTGGATCATGCACATGCTGCGCATACTCATGCTCGATCTCAATACGGGAAAAGACGACCGCTTCAGCGCGATGATGCACGATTTCCACGACAGTTTCTCCGGACGGAGCGCCACAACGGACGATTTTCGCGGCATCGTCGAAAAACACGTCGGCGTACCGATGGACTGGTTCTTCAATGAGTGGGTGAAGGGGACGGCCATTCCGACGTATCACGTCGCGTGGACGAGCGAAGCCACACCGGATGGCAAACAACGCGCACGCTTTCGCATCACACAGGAGAATGTTCCGCCCGATTTCCAGGCGTACGTACTGGTGTCCGCCGATCTCGGTCAGAATCGCTTTGCAAACTTCCGCATCAAGGTGACGGGCGCGCAGACTGAGTACGCGAGCCCGGTGTTACCCATCGCTCCGCAGGCCGTCACGTTCAATGAGCTGCACAGTGTTCTGGCGGACGTGAAGATGGAGCGCTGGTAGGCCAACCAGGCTATTTTGAGGTATGGCGACTCGTTCGCGCACCGCCGCACGGACGGCCAAGTCGGGCGCGGGCCTGACAAAGGCCGATCTCCTCGATATGTACCGGCTGATGCTCCTGTCGCGCCGCATCGACGACAAGGAAATTCAGCTCAAGCGGCAAAACAAGATCTTTTTTCAGATCTCCGGTGCGGGACACGAAGCCGTGCTGGTCGCGGCGGGAAAAGTGCTGCGGCCCGCATATGACTGGTTCTATCCGTATTATCGCGACCGCGCTCTCTGTCTGACGGTCGGCATGACACCGACCGAAATGTTCCTGGCGGCGGTAGGCGCTGCTGATGATCCGAACTCGGGTGGCCGCCAAATGCCGTCGCACTGGGGACACAAGCAGCTCAACATCGTCAGCCAGTCGAGCCCTACGGGCACGCAGTTCCTCCAGGCGGTCGGATGCGCCGAAGCCTGGCTCCGCTACGAGCGGATCGATGACATCAAAGAAAAGTCGATCCACGGTGACGAGGTCGTCTACTGCTCCGCGGGCGACGGCACGACGAGCGAGGGGGAATGGTGGGAAGCGCTCAATAGCGCCAGCAATCTCCGGCTGCCCGTCCTGTTCCTGATCGAGGACAATAAGTACGCGATCTCGGTACCCGTCGAAGTGCAGACTGCCGGTGGTTCGGTCTCGAAGCTCGTCTGCAACTTTCCGAACTTGCTGCTGGAAGAGGTCGACGGCAGCGATCCGCTGCTGTCATACGAAGCCCTGACGCGGGCGGTGGAGTGGTGCCGGCAGCGGAAAGGACCGGCGATCGTTCACGCGCATGTGACGCGCCCCTACTCGCACTCGCTGTCTGACGACGAGATTCTGTACAAGCCGCCCCGCGAGCGTGAAGCGGAAGCGAAGCGCGACCCTATCGTCACCTTCCCCCGACGCCTGATCGAGGATGGCGCGGCGACCGCCGCTGAGATCGAAGCGATCAAGGCACAAGTGGACGAGGAAATTCAAATCGCCGCGGACATGGCCTTGGCGTCGCCGCAGCCCAAGCCCGAATCAGCCTTGCTGTGGGTGTACTCGCCGGACGTCGATCCCACCTCCGAGCAATTCGACACCGAGGATGATCCCCACTTTACGGGTGAGCCCACCACGATGGTGGATCTGCTCAACGCGTGCATGAAAGATGAGATGACGCGCGACCCGCGCATCCTCGTGTTCGGCGAGGACGTCGCCGACGTCAGCCGCGAGCAATACCTCAAGGAAGTCAAAGGCAAGGGCGGCGTCTTCAAGGTGACCTGGGGCCTGCAGCGGCAATTCGGCAGCGACCGCGTCTACAACTCGCCCCTCGCCGAGGCAAACATCGTGGGACGCGCCATCGGTCTCGCGACTCGTGGGCTGAAACCGGTGGTCGAAATCCAATTCTTCGACTACATCTGGCCCGCGTATCATCAGCTGCGCAACGAGCTGGCCACGCTGCGCTGGCGCTCGAGCAATGCGTTCAGCGCGCCGGTCGTGGTGCGCGTGACCTATGGCGGGTACCTGAAGGGCGGCTCCGTCTATCACTCGCAGACGGGCGCGGTGGTATTCACGTCCGTGCCGGGGCTGCGGGTCATCTGTCCGTCGACCGCGCTCGACGCGAACGGCCTGTTGCGCACCGCCATCCGCTGCGATGATCCCGTCATCTTCCTCGAGCACAAGCACCTCTATCGCCAGACCTACAATAAAGCGCCGAATCCTGGGCCCAACTTCATGATCCCGTTCGGCAAGGCGAAAGTCGTGCGCGCGGGGTCGGCGCTGACCGTGGTGACGTACGGCGCGGTGGTCCAACGCTCGCTCGTCGCCGCGAAAGAGCTAGAGGAAAAAGAAGGTGTCAGCGTCGAAGTGATTGACTTGCGCTCGCTCTCTCCGGTCGATTGGGACGCGATCACCGCCTCTATCCAGAAGACCAACAAGGTGCTCGTGGCCTACGAGGACGCCACCTCATGGGGCTACGGCGCCGAGCTCGCGGCGCGTATCGCTGACCAATGCTTCCCCTGGCTCGATGCGCCGGTCCGGCGCGTCGCGTCCACGGACACGTTCGTCGGGTACGCCCCCGACCTCGAAGATTTCATCCTGCCCCAGGTGGAGGATCTCGCGCAGGCGATGCGCGAGCTGCATGCGTTCTAAACCGGCGCGCGTCTACAGCAGTCTCTTCTTTCTTTCAGGCGCGACCGGGCTGATCTACGAGCTGCTTTGGGTCCGCGTTCTCTACCAGTCGTTCGGCTCAACCATCCAGTCCGTCACCACCGTCGTTGCCGCCTACATGGGCGGTCTCGGCCTCGGCGCGTGGCTGTTCGGCCGCATCGCCGACCGCACGGCCCGGCCCGCGGTCCTGTACGGCCGGCTGGAAATCGCGATCGGCGCGTTCGGCGTCCTTTCACCATTGGTGCTCGGTTTCGCGCACTGGCTCTATATCGGCACCGCCGGAGCCCTCGCGCTCGGCGGCAGCGCCAGTGTTGCGCTGCGATTTGGGTTGGCAGCCCTGGTGCTGCTCATTCCTACGACGCTCATGGGCGGCACACTCCCCGTGTTGACCCGGGCGTTCACCGGCGAAGATCGGAGCCTGCTCAAGCCGTCGCTCGGCCGGCTCTATGGCTTGAACACGCTCGGCGCCATGGTGGGCACGGCGCTCGCGGGCTTTTTCCTGATCGAGTTCGTCGGCGTGAAGTTCTCGCTCTGGGCGACGGCCGCCAGCAACCTCGTGATCGGTGCGGCCGCGATCGGACTCGGCCGCCGGCGGAGTTTGTCTGACCCCGAGCGCCAGCCCGGGGATGAACAGATTTCGAGACCTGCCGCTGATCGGCTCCGGACACTCGCCCTCATTCTCTTGGGAATCACCGCCTTTGCAGCGCTGCTCGACGAAATCGCCTGGACTCGCGTCCTCGTCATGATCGTCGGCGGGTCCACGTACGCGTTCACGCTGATCCTGTTGGTATTCTTGCTCGGCATCGGACTCGGCAGCTTGTTCGTCGCGCGGCGGAGCGTACCGCGCGCCGACACGGCCGCCGCGGCGGCGCTCGCGCAAGGCGTGACCGGCCTTGGCGCGGCGGCGCTGTTTTTGTTTTTTGGCGTCTTGCCCGCCTATATCATCGCGGTCTTTCAGATCTCAGGTCTGAGCGCCGCATCGCGGCTTGTTCTCATGGCTGTCGCGATCGGCGCCGTCGTCCTCATTCCGGCAATCGGCATGGGCATGACGTTCCCGCTGCTCACGGATCTCACCGCGCGCGATCGCGAGTCGCGAGGAGCGGACGTTGGCGCCGCCTATGCGCTCAACACGATCGGCAGCATCCTGGGCGCGGTACTGACCGGCTTCGTCCTCGTCGTCGCCATCGGTACTCAGGCGACGTTGCGTGTGGGTTTGGTGATAAACGGCATCGCGGCGCTCGCTCTGGCGCTACTCGCGGCCCGCGGCGTCGCGGAGGGCTCCTCTGAGGATCGGCGGCTGCGCGTGCGGGTGCTGGGCGCAGCGATCCTGGGGACCGTTGCGGTTGTTGTGGCGGCCGCAGGTCCGGGTTGGAGCACGCGGCTCATCGACCTCGGGCCCACGATTTACGCGCGCCAACGCATGGACAAGGCCGCGCGCCGGCTGTTCCTGGAGCATCGCGGCGTACGCCAGCTGAGTTTTCGCGAAGGGCCGAACGCCACCGTGAGTGTGTGGGAAGGGGAAGCTGGCAGATCGCTGCGCGTGAACGGCAAGGTGGATGCGTCCGATCGCGGCGATATGGATACGCAAGTCATGATCGGTCTCGCCCCCCTGGTGTCGCGCCCTCGAGCGGAATCTTCCCTCCTCATTGGTTACGGAACGGGTGTAACCGCCAGCGTCCTCGCCGCGGCGCCGGGAATGACTCGAGTGAAGATCGTCGAGATCGAGCCCGCCGTCCTCCAAATGGACAGTCTCTTTCGCTCAGTAAACGCTTCGGTACTGACGTGGCCGAACGTTCGGGTCGTCGTCGACGATGCGCGCAGCGCGCTCCAGCTCGATCGCGATCGCTACGACGTGATCGTGTCCGAGCCGTCGAATCCATGGATCGCGGGCATCGCGACACTTTATACGCCGGAGTTTTTTCGCATCGCCAAGGGCAGGCTGTCGGATGGCGGCGTGTTCTGTCAATGGATCCAACTCTATCAGCTCCCGCTACCCGTCGTCGCGGGAATCGTCCGCAGCCTTCGACAAGTCTTTCCGCACGTCAACGTGTGGTTTGGAGGCACGGCTGATCTGTTCGTGCTCGGATCGTCGCGTCCGCTGAGCTACGACCGAACGTGGCTGGCGCGGTTGATCGGTCGCGGCGGCCCCTTGCAGGGACTCGCGACGGAGTGGCTGAGCATCGACTCGCCCGAAGAGTATTTCGGCCGGATGCTGCTCGGCGATTCGGGAGCGACCCGGCTCCTCGCGCGCGCGGCGTTCGTGCACACGGACGATCGGCCACGGCTCGAGTTCGTGGCAGCCCGGCGGTTTCTCGATCCCACGAGCGACGTCTACGCCGTCTTCGATTCGCTTGTCCAAATCGGCCGGGGCGATGAGGGGCTGGCTCCGTTCGCGCGGATCAGCGTGCTGGCGGCGCGGCGCAGCGATGCCGGCTTGCTTCCGTACCTGGATGCGGCGCAGCGGGCACAACCGGGTGCCGCTGAGTGGCCGGTGCGCGCGGCTGGGATCTATCTCGCGATGGGTGACACGATCACGGCCGACTCGCTGCTCGACGCTGTGATCGCGCCGCCCGGCTTCCCGCCGCGGGCGGACGCGTTGATGACGCGTTCGCTGCTGGCCGCCGCGCAGAACAAACCGCTCGCCGGTCTTGCGCTTCGGGAGGCACTCGCTGCCGGCGCCGATACCGGACAGGTCCGCGCCGCTCTGTCGTTGCTCGCGGCACGAAATTCTCGTTGGCGGGAGGCGGCATTCCAGGCCCGTGGCTCACTGGCCATCGCGCAGGGGACGTTTCGCCACCCTTTCCCTGGAGAATTTCTCACGCAGGCGATGAGCCATGTCGCACTCGAGGCGCCGCCGGAGCTCGCGGACAGCGTGCTCCGCTATGCCGTGCTGCGGCGCCCTGGGTCCGCGCGGTATCGGGAGTTTGCGGCCGCCGCGGCGCTGCGTGCGGGTCGGTGCGAGGCGGCGGCGGCAACCTTCGTCGAGTTGATGGACTTCGCGATCCGCCGGGAGAACGGCCCGGCGTTAGTGCGCGAGTGCTGGGCCGGACAACATGCTACCGTGGAGTCGACCGGGACCCTCCATCGGGGGGGTTCTGGCGCTGTACGGAGGACGCAGGAGAAGGCGACGCACTGAGCAGATCGCGGATCTCGCCCGCCGCCGCGATGGCGTGATCCACATCGCGGGATAGCGCGCGCGCCTGCTGCGTCGCATTGGTGAGGTCGCTCAACACCGCCGCGACTCCGGCCGACCGCAGCCGCAGCAAGTCAAACCGCACGTTCTGCATCGCCAGCAGACACGAGTCAATCTGCTCTTCGACGCGGTTGCGGCGCGTGAGCAAATCGCTCAGCGCCTGGCGCTGCCGGTCGAGCAAACTCAACTGCCGCTCCCGTTCGGTGCCTTCCTCATGATGCTTCACGCTCTCGATCCGGATTTCGATGCGGGCGAGTGCGCCGTCGTCGACGTCGCCACTCATGCCATGCAGCATGCGCGCGAGGTCCTCGGTGCGCTTGAGGAGCCCGTCGACCGTCGCGGCCACGTCGGGCAACAGCTTGCGCTCCGAGGTCGGCAGGCGTTCCATGATCTTGAGGATCGCTTCCCGATCGTTGCGCGCGAGTTGCACGGTTCCGATGTGCTTGCCGAATTCGTCGGCTTTCGGTTGCGGCAGGTTGCGACGCACCCCGGTGCCGAGGAGCGCTTCGTGCGCATCAGCCGCTGCCGGCCGGTTGATCACATCGCGCCACGAATACCCTGACTGCCACAGCTTCATGTACTGCGGCAGCAACCCGAATGCTGCCCAGGGCACCGTGACGAACAGTGACCAGCCGAGTCCGCCACCCGAGATCAGGTCGATCAGCGTCAGTCCGCCGCACACGGACGCCCACGAGACGAAGCCGTCGCGAAACTTCGCGACCATCTTCGGTTCGCCACTCGCGGTGAGCAGGCTCTGAGCGTCCTTACCCTTGGGCGTCGGGCGAGTCCCGCGCCTCCGCTCTGGGCGGCCGCCGCCGGATGCCCGCGCGGGAGGTCCGCCAAACCGCGATTCGTTGCGGACCCGCGGCAGACCGGCCCCCCCCCCTCCCGCCATGGCCGCTCCTCCGGCTCCTGCGCCGGCGACGCTCGTCCGCCGCGGGCGATAGGCCGGCGCGGTACGCGATTCGAGCGCGCGCCGCAGGGCATCCGCGGTCGGCCAGCGCGCCTCGGGTTCCTTCTCGAGCGAACGCATGACGCACGCCGCGAGATCATCGGGACAGGTGGGTGATTTGTCCTGGAGATTCGGCGCCGGCTCGGTGATTTGCTTGAGCAGCAATCCCGGCACCGTCGGAGCCGAGAACGGCAACTCCCCGGCGAGCATCTGATAGCCGACCACGCCGAGACTGTATATGTCCGAGCGACCATCAATCTCGCGATCGCCGGCGGCTTGCTCGGGACTCATGTAGTGGGGTGTGCCGATCGCCACGCCGGTGGCCGTCAAGGTGCCAGGACCTGTCGTCGATGTCAGCGCCTTCGCGATACCGAAGTCCGTCAGGACCGTGCGGCCGCGGCTCCCTTCGAGCAGGATGTTGTCGGGTTTGACGTCGCGGTGGATGATGCCTAAGGCGTGTCCCGCGCCGAGCGCGTCCGCCGTTTCCATCATGATGCGGCGGGCTTCCTCCGGCGGTAGTCGCTCGCGGCGTTTGAGACGCGCCGCGAGCGATTCACCGTCCACATAAGCCATGACGAAGTAGACGAGCCCGTCCGGACCTTCGCCGACGGAGTGGATTGGAACGATGTGGGGATGCGACAACCGCGCCGCTGTTTCCGCCTCGCGGAGGAATCGGATGCGGATTTCCTCGCGAAAGGCGAGCTCCGGCGGCAGCACCTTGACCGCGACGCCCCGTTTCAGCCGCTCGTCCCGGGCGCGATACACGACTCCCATGCCGCCGCGCCCGATCTCTCCTTCGAGCGTGAAAGAGGAACCGAGGGCCAGACTCAGCCGCTGCGCCAGCGGATCGTTCATGCCGATTCGCGATCCATCCGCGGATAAGATTTAGCCGCAACTTGGCGACGTTGCAACCAATTCAACAATTTGCCTTTAGCGCGTTTACCGCGTCGACTTGGCAGCCTGATACCGTGTCCGCGCCGCTTTGGCGGCGTATTTCGGAACGCGTCTGCCTGCAGCGGCGTTTTCTCGTGGCATAGTCGGTGCATTCTGCGCCCCGGAATATCGTCGTTAATCCCTAGAATGGAGAATCCATGGCCGACCGGATGACTCTCCCCGTACTGCCGCTGCGCGATGCCGTCTTGTTTCCCGGTGTCGCCACGCCCATCGGTGCGGGCCGTCCCGCGACGCTGCGCGCGATAGAAGCAGCCCTCAAGCAACCCGATCGCAAGGTCTTCGCGGTCGCTCAGAAGGAAAACGTTGATCAAGTCTCGCCCGGCGTGCTGTATACGACCGGGACGATCGCGCGCATCAGCCAGGTGCAGCGTAACCTCGGCGGTGTGCAGCTTGTCGTGCACGGCGATGCTCGTGGGACCGCCGTTCATTACACGGAGACGAACGGCTATCTCGAAGCGACTGTTCGGGAAACGTCAGACCTTCCACCCCTCAACGAGAAGGACGCCGCGTTCGTCGCCCTGCATCGCGAAGTCCGCGAGCGTGCGGGGGAATTGGGCCAGAAGTCCGGCCTGCCGACGGAGGTGGTGCAGCAGGTCCTTCAGGGTGTGAGCGATCCTGGTGCGCTCGCCGACCTCGTCGCCGGGCATCTCGATATCCAGTCGACGGAGCGCCAGCAGCTGCTCGAGACTCTGGCCGTAGAAGACCGGCTGCGTCGAGTGCTCGTCCACGTGCAGCGGCAGATCGCGGTACTGGACGCCCAGGAGGACATCAAGTCTCAGGTGCAGGAAGAGCTGGGCGAGCGTCAGCGGGAGATGTTGCTTCGCGAGCAGATGAAGGCGATCCGCAAAGAGCTCGGCGAGGAGGAGGAGGCGGCCGAAGCGGATGACCTCCGCAAGCGGCTCGAGGCCCTGGATCTTCCAGAGGCAGCCCGCAAGGAAGTCGATCGGGAGCTCACGCGTCTGGAGCGCGCCGGTCGCGAATCCATGGAAGCGCAGGTCATTCGGACCTATCTCGAGACGGTCGCAGAGCTACCCTGGAACAAGCGCGCCGACGAGTCGCTCGATCTGAAACGGGCGGCGGAGATACTGGAAGAGGATCACTACGGTCTTCAGGACGTCAAAGATCAGGTGCTCGAGTTTCTGGCGGTCCGTCAGCTGCGCCAGCGCCAGCCGAAGACGGAAGCGCCGGGGAATGAAGACGATCGCGCGGCGCGGGCGCCGACGTTGCTGTTTGTCGGACCGCCGGGAGTCGGCAAGACGTCGATCGCGAAATCCATCGCGCGGGCGATGGGCCGGCCGTACGTCCGCATTTCGCTCGGCGGCGCGCGCGACGAAGCCGACATCCGCGGCCACCGGCGCACCTACGTCGGTGCCATGCCGGGCCGGATTATTCAGGGCATGAAACAGGCGGGCGCCAAGAACCCGATCTTCCTGCTCGACGAGGTGGATAAGCTCGGCATCTCGTTCCAGGGCGATCCGGCCGCGGCCCTACTGGAAGTGCTCGACCCGGCTCAGAACGACACGTTCACGGATCACTACCTCGGCGTGCCGTTCGATCTCTCGGAGGTCCTGTTCATCGCGACCGCGAACTTCCTGCAGAGCATTCCGGCGCCGCTGCTCGACCGTCTGGAGACCGTCAACTTCGCGGGATACACGGAACGAGAAAAGCTCGAGATCGCCAAGCGCTATCTCGTTCCGCGGCAGCTCCGTGAGAACGGCTTGCTGCCTGATCAGCTGACACTGACGGACGGCGCGCTCAGCGAGATGATCGCCAGCTATACACGCGAAGCAGGCGTCCGCCAGCTGGAGCGCGAGATCGGCAAGCTGGGCCGCAAGATCGCGCGCAAGATCGCCGACGGCGCCGCGGAGCGTGTGACCGTGCGCCCGCAGGACGTCCCCGATTTGATAGGGCGTCCCAAGGTGCATCCGGAGCGGATGGCCGGCGAGGATCAGGTGGGTGTGTCGACCGGGATGTATTACACACCCGCCGGTGGCGACATCATGTTCGTCGAAGCGAGCGTGATGCGCGGCAAAGGTGAGCTTGTCCTCACCGGTCAGCTCGGCGACGTCATGAAGGAATCAGCGCGAGCCGCGCTGACGTATGCAAAGTCGCACGCAGACCTGCTCGGTATTCCCGAGGGCGCGTTCGTGGATACCGACATTCACGTTCACGTGCCGGCGGGGGCCATTCCGAAGGACGGTCCGTCCGCTGGTGTGACGATGGCGACCGCACTCGTGTCCGCTTTGTCCCGGCGGCCGGCGCGGCACGACATCGCGATGACGGGCGAAGTCACGCTGCGAGGCAGGGTACTGCCGATCGGTGGCGTGAAGGAGAAGGTCCTCGGAGCGGTGCGCGCGGGCATCTCATCGGTGATTCTGCCGAAGGAGAACGAGCGCGATCTCGAGGATCTTCCGGATGAGGTGCGCAAGACGCTCGAGGTGCATCTCGTCGAGGACCTGGACGAGGTGCTGAGTCTGGCCTTGCGAGGGGCGCGCTTCGAATCGGGACACCTGATCTTCGAAACCGAAGCTTCAGTGGGGGCGCTAGCGCGCGCTCACTCCGGCCACAACTAAGTCGACGGCCGCTTCGCGCCAGCGCTCGCGCAGCGCCGGCTCATCGCCGCCGAGCGGACGGGCGCTGGCCGCGACGACCGCTTCCATGCTGAGATAGCCGATCATCAGGATCAGGGCTTGGGCTGCGGCGAGGTGCGGGTCGACGTCGTCCCGCACTTGGCCGAGCCCCTGCCCCTCGGCGAGCAACACCACCAAGCGTTTGATCGCCGGTGCGAATGGCGCGAGATCCATCCCTCGACCCGAACCACCGAGATGCGTGGCTTGGGAAAGCAAGGCAACGAGCTGCGGGTGGAGAGCCAGGAATTCAAATTGAGCCTGGAGCGTTAACCGCAGCCGGTCGAGGGGGACGCCGCTGGGAAGCGCGAGGTTCGATAGGGCTGCTTCGAGCTCGCCTGCGGCTTCGGCGAGCACCGCTTGGAAGAGGCCGCGCTTTGAGTGGTAGTAGTAAAACAGCAGCTGCTTGTTGACTCCAGCGCGTCGAGCGATCTGCTCGACCCGAGCACCCGCTAAGCCACGCCGCGCAAACTCGTCGCGCGCCGCGACTACAATGCGTAATGCCCTGTCGTTGCTGAGTTTAGGCGGCATTAGGCGATTTCGTCAACCATTTGGTTGATGAAATCTATGGCTCTTCGTGGGGCGCCGCCAGTGCGACGTTCTCCGGAATGCGGGCCAAACCTTCCTTCAGAAAATCCAGCAGGAGGCGATTGACTTCGTCGTGCGACTCTTCGGCGGCGGCGTGTCCCGTGTGAGGAAGAACGACGAAGGCGCTACGCTGTAGCTCGCGCGCAAACCGGCTGCCGGTGCGCACCGAAATCCACCGGTCGCCGTCGCCCCACACAATCAAGGTCGGGGTCTGCAGGCTTGCCAGGCGCCCGCGGGCGAGACTATCGAACCTGAACTCGCGCAGCACCCCTCGCAACCCGCGTCCGAAGTCCGGATCGGGAACCGGCGCATAGTACTGATCGACGTCCGCTTCCGTGACCTTGTCCGGAACGGCGTAGGTCGAACGCAGAATGCGACCGGTAATCCAGCGACCGCGGAACGACGTTGCGATCGCGCCGACGACTGGCCAGCGCGCGATCTTCAGAGCGCCGGGCCAGCTCACCCCATAGCCCGCGGCGTCGATCAACACCAGGCCCCGTACCCGATCGGGATGACGGAGCGCCGTCTCAGCCGCGATCGCTCCGCCCATCGAGTGACCGACGAGAACCGCGCTCGAGATTCCCAGCGAGTCGAGCAACGCGACGACGAGTCGAGCGTAATCGCTGGTGCTATAGCCATGCGCCGGTTTATCGGAGAATCCAAAGCCCCGGTTGTCGAACGTGACGACGCGATACCCCGCGGCGACGAGCGGAGGCAACGCGTAACGCCACGCGTACAACGATGCGCCGATGCCGTGGATGAGAACGACGGGCGTGCCATTCCCGGAATCGATGATGCGCAGGCGCGTGCCATCGATGGTTCGATATTGTGCGCGGAACGGCGTCCCCGCGGGGTAGCGTTGGTCCGCGGGAATGGGTGCGGCCCGGCACGCGGTAGTCAGCGCGAGCAGGGCCAATGCGGCGAGCGCCCTCATGACATGGTCTGCAAGGCGCGACGTCCGATCATCACGATTAGAGGATGGGAGCTCCACAACCCCGCGATCGCATCACCCTCGCCCGACGTCAAGACCAGTTGCGATTCGTCCATGATGAGCATCGTGACCTTCGGTGCGTTCTCGGACGCCTGCTTGAGCCATGCGGGCGCATCCGCCGGTAGCTCGCCTGCCAGCGCGACCTCGAGCTGGGCGCGCTCGCCCGCCCGCCGCCATGCGGGGAGCGTCGGGCGCCACAACTCTGCAGCCATCACACCGTCTACCCTGCGTTCGGCGCGCGCGACGAGCTGAAGAATGAGATTCGCAACCGCGCGGTTACCGGCGATTTCCTTGGTGACTGGATCGACCGGCAGCGAGAGACCACGCAGTTCCCGCCCCAGGCGATCCAGCGCCTCGCCTTGGAGAGTGGCGAGTTGAGCAAGCAGGGCCTGAGGATCCGTAGGCCGGTAGCGCACCGGTCGAGCGGGCGACGGCGTCCGGGATGCCGCGCCACGCGTGACCAAACCCTCGAGGGCACCGTACGCGTTGGCGCGGGCAAGACGACTTGCGTGGGCCACCGCATAGCCGGTGGATGGACCGAGTCGCAACAGGACCGAGTAAACGAGCGATTCGGTCGGAGTGAACGCGAAAGGAGTGAGGTCTAGCATTTGAAGTAGTAGCAAATACTACTACTTAACTATGCTTCAGACAATATTCAATGGAATTCCCAGTAGCCGCGCGATCAGCGCCAGCCGGAATGTGACGTCTGTTTGCCGTTGCGCGGGACTCTTGCCGGGCCCTTCCAGCGGGAAATAATGCGCTACCACTGGGTTCTCGGACTTGGGCATGGCCCGAAGGCTCTTCGGGCTCCAGATCCCTTGGTCGGAGCACTCGTTGTAAAGCCTTGCGAGGACACGAGCGGCGCTGGGGACCTGCCGGACGATACCGAGCCGTGCCAGCAGCTCGAGCCAGTACAATGCGAAGGGGATGTCGTCCAGGCGGCCCTGGGCATCAGCGTGGAGCGGGTCTCCAAGAATCTCGAACAGCGGTCGGAACAGCTTCTTGCCGGCCTGAATGAAGAACACGCGGCGCGGCGTCGGAACAGAGAAATACGCAGCCAGTCGCTCCAGAAACCCGGCGCGCTCGCGCTGCACGGCAGGCATGAACGCGAGCATTTCTATCGAGAAAACGGTGGGCGTGTAGGAGAGCGGGTCGAGAACGGTCTTTCCTTGAGCCTTCCTGAACGGTTTTAGCGCAATCTCGCTTCGCAGGTAGGTCGAGATATCACTCGCGATGCGGTGGGCGGCACCCCTGAGTCGGGGATCATCCTGATGGGCGCCGCGCGCCAGCGCGGCCGCAGCCGCCTGCGCACCCATGCTTCGGGCCCAGAGGGCGAGCCCAGGATCTCCCTTGGCGACGCGTTGAAACTCTACCAGTAAGGCTGGATCGTCGTCGCGAGAGAGCAGTCGAAACAGAAAGCGATCGGCAAACCGGAACGGTCGCGCATCGGGCGGCCAGCCCAACTCGAGCAGACGTCGGTAATGATAGACGGTCCCCCGTTCCTTCCATCCGAATGCCTTGGAGGGTTCCGGCGCAAGGAGGTTACCGCCCCAGAGCCCCGTATCCTTCTGCTTGCGGGTGATCGCGAGCGCCTCCTTGTCATGGAGAACCTGCTCGCGCAGCGCCGTCACGCGTTCGAGGTCACGTCCCGATTCGGGAATGACCTCCGTCAGCGTCCGATATTGGATGGGGGGACTGCCTGCCTCGAACAACCACGAAAGAGGCACTGTATGCGTGGAGGGAATCTCCAACCGCCGCTCCAATTCGAGGAGGTCGGGACAGCTGGTGCAGCCGGGTCAAAAAGCGGGGGCAAACTACCCCGCTCCCGCGTAATAGGCAATCGCCACGCATTAACCCTTTGTCGTGCAAGATGTTCCGATCTTCCGGTTTGTATGCAAAGCGCTGCACGTTACGGTTGGCGCTGGAATTCCGATGATGGCAGCCACCGCGGCAGCTGCGGATTGTTGGCGACGGCGAGCGCGGTGCGGACGGTGACGCGCACCTCCTGTGCCAACCCATCGTAGCGGAACGACGACCGGTACTCATCGCTCGGCTGATGATAGCGCTGCTGGTTGTAGATGTTTTCCTGCTCTTCGCCCCAGCCCTTGGGACGGCCAACGAAATCGATGCCCGGCTTGATGGAAAGCGCTGGGACGCCGGCACGCGCGAATGGAAAATGATCCGAGCGGAAGAACGAGCCGCGGACATCCGGCTGCGATTGCACGGTTAACGATTCGGCATGTGCCGCGGCTTCGAAGACTGGCCCGAGCGTCGAGCGGTCCATACCCAGCCCGCCAATGTCCCGGGTCGCGCCTCGGACATTGGTGACGTCCAGATTCAAGACCGCCGCCGTGCGAGCGAGCGGAATAAGCGGGCGCTGCACATAGCCCTGACTACCCAGCAGGCCGCTTTCTTCGGCCGTCGTCGCGATGAGTACAATCGAGCGGGCGGGCCGGGGCAGATGCGTGAGCGCCTGGGCCGCGCCCAGGATCGCAGCCACCCCCGAGGCGTTATCCTCAGCTCCATTGTAGACGGAGTCGCCGCGCACCGCGGGACCGATTCCTTTGTGGTCCCAATGCGCCGCAATGAGAACCGCCTCCTGGCCCACGCGGGCATCGGTGCCCGGCCAGCGTGCCACGACATTCTCCGATGCCACGCGACGTAGCGCGCTATGAATCCGCGCTGCGGCGCGCAACCCTGTGCTGACGGGGCGAAAGTCGCGACGAGCGGCTGCGCGACTCAGTGAATCGAGATTGAAACCCACCTGCGAGAGAGCGGCTCGCGCGCTGGCTTCGGTTACCCACCCCGCGAACGCGAGGTTGGGAGACTGCGGTTGGTCGAGTTTGAACTGCTCGACGGACCACGAGCCACGGACGACATCCCACGGATAAGTCGCGCTCTCCGTCGTATGAATCAGGATCGCGCCTGTGGCGCCCTGCCGGGCCGCCTCCTCGAGTTTGTACGTCCAACGCCCGTAATACGTGAGAATCTTGCCCAGGAATACGGTCGAATCGACCAGACCAGGATCGTTGACGAGCATCAGCAGGATTTTCCCGCGTAGATCGGCGCCCTTGTAGTCGTCCCATTTCCATTCCGCGGCGCGAATGCCGTAGCCGACGAACACGACGTCACCGTCGGAGGAGATGTCGGCCTCCGGTCGTTCCCCCCACGCGACGAAAGCGTCCCGATAAGCAAGACTCTCTGCGGGCCTGCCCGCCTTACCCCACGCGAACGTGGGCTGCGGGGTCATCCCGACCAGCGCGATCGGCTGGAAGTAGGTCCCATTAGTCCCCGCGGGCTCGAGCCCCAGTGCCTCGAACTGCGCGGCGATGTACTCCGCGGCGATGCGACCGCCTCTCGTGGCAGGGGCGCGGCCTTCGAGCAGATCACTGGAGAGAAACCGGAGATGCGCGTCCATGGCGGCGGTATCGACCGGCACCGCGAAGGCTACTTGAAGGAGGAAGGCGGCGATGATCACGCCCTCAACAAAATCCGCTTGCTGGCCTCTCGGCAAGTGGTGATACTTCGCACATGCGCGATGCGAATGTCCGGTTGGAAGGCCGGATCCTCTATCTGGCCGAGGATCCCGCGTTCGTGCGCACCCAGGTGGCAGGCGAAGACCCAAACTGGACGCCTGCGATCAAGCTTCGCGATGACATATCGACTGACGAAATCACTCCCGCCTACATCTGCTACTACTACGACGAAACGTTAGGAGAATTCCCGTACCTGGGCCTCAAGTGCCGCGATGAATTCCCGATTGCGCGCGGCAGCGTGAAGCGTGGCGGGTTCGTCGCCGCGGTGAGCGGCAAGCGGCGCGGGAAGGGCTCATCCCGCGAGCAGTCGCCCTACGCCGAGATGTGCGCCGGCATCAAACTGGTTGTCGCGGAAAGCATCGAGCGCATCTACCGCGAGAATTGCCAGAACCTCGGCGTCCTGACAACGACGGACTTTTCGATTCTCGACAAGATGCGCCGGGGCGAGAGCATTCCGCTTTCTGCGTTCACAGCCGGCGAGGGCGAGATCACGCGCGGCATCATCGAGCACGGTGGGCTCTTCAATTACAACATGGCGCGGCTGAAGGGTGATGTCGTGCTGCATCCACCCAAGACCGCGCGTCGTCCGATGACGTTAGGGGAAAAGATTCTCGCGCGCCGCTGGGTTGTGGATGCCGCGAAAGGGAAGATCGGCGTCCCAGCCGTCAAGCCGGGCGATGAAGGATTCGTGCTGACCGACATCCGCTTCAGTCACGAATACGTCACTCCCATGGCGGCGATCTTTTTCGAGCAGCTGGTGGGCAAGAACGCGAAGGTCAACGATCCCGGCTCGATCCTCATGTTCCGCGACCACCTCACATTCCTGCCCGAAGCGATGACGCCGGAGCGGGTCAAGGAAGGTCTCCTCGACATCGCGCTGCAGCTCGAGAAAAAGCAGCGCGAATTCGCGGCAGCGCAGGGCATCAAACTCTACGGCGAGCTGCGCCTGGGCCGCCACGGCTCCGAGGCGATCTGTCACTCGAAGATTCTCGAATCGCACGCGCTGCCTGGTCAGGTGATCATCGGTTCCGATTCGCATACGCCACACGCGGGCGCGGTCGGTTGCGTCGCCTTCGGCGTCGGGACGACGGCGATCTTCAATTCGTGGATCACACGCGATGTCCGCCTCCAAGTGCCCGAAACCGTGAAGGTTGTAATTCGCGGCACGAAGCCCGACAACGTCACGGCAAAGGATTTCATGCTGGAGGTGCTGCGCCATCCATACGTGAAGACCGGGCACGCCATCGGCAAACTGGTGGAGTACTGTGGAGAAGCTGTCGAGTCGCTGTCGGTAGACGAACGTGCGACGATGACCAACATGACGGCCGAAGTTGGCGGTTTTACGGGCTACGTCGCGCCCGATGCGAAAACCGTCGCGTACCTCATGGATTACCGCAAGATGTCCCGTGCCGAAGCCGAGCAGCTGTGCGCGGGGCTCGAAAGCGATGCGGCTGCCGAGTACTGCGAGGTTATCGAGATCGACGCGGCCGCCATTCGTCCGATGATCGCGCTGCCGGGCGACCCCGGAAACGGTCTGTACATCGACGACGTCGCCGAGCGGATCAAGGTGGACATCGCTTACGCCGGCTCGTGCACCGCGGGGAAGAAAGAGGATATGGACATGTACGCGCGCGTGCTGGCGGAAGCTGCCGGGCGAGGCGAGCGCATCGCGCCCTGGGTTCGCTTCTTCATTCAGTGTGGCTCGCAGGATGTGAAGCGCTACTGCGAAGAGCGCGGATACCTGGACGTCTTTCAGCAGGTCGGTGCGACTTTTCTCGAGCCATCGTGCGGCGCCTGCATCAACGCCGGTCCAGGCGTATCGAAGACGCGTGAAGAGGTCACGATCAGCGCGATCAACCGCAACTTCCCGGGACGCTCAGGTCCCGGTCAACTGTATTTGGCGAATCCCTACACCGTGGCCGCCTCGGCGATCACCGGGTACATCACGCCGTGGACTTCTCGATCAGAGTAAGCTGCCGCGGATTTTCACCTTCAGTGCTCGCGATCCGCTTCCGAAATCCTTCGTTGACGACACCGCAGTAGTAGAATCCGGAACCAACTTTGCATCGATGACGAGCTCGCCGTTCAGGGTGCCGCGATACACCGTGAGCGTCGTGCTCCCTGCGCCGAGCGTTCGGCCGGAGCCGTATTGACTCAACGTGGTGCGCAAGTGGCCACCGTGAGATAACCACTTCGTGACCTTCGAACTAGTCGCCTGGTGGACGACAAAACCAGTTCCGGTGCCTGCCGTGTCGAGTGTGAATCGCGTCCACAGCGAATCGGTGACGGGCGCGCGTCCGGATCCGAGGACAAAGAACACGGTGTCAACGGTGCCCGAGGTTGAGTCGTAGCCCTTCCACGCGAGTACAGCGGTGAGATTGCTGACGACGTGCACCCCGCCCTGCGTCGCATCGATATCGAATTCGATGCCGACGATCCGCGTGGTATCCGTTCCTTCCCCGATATGCGACGCGCGATCGATGAACGGAAACACGACCGCCGACATGAGGGCATAGAGTCCCGAATCTCCCGTGAACGCGCGGTCGAGTGTCGTGTCGTGCAGAAAAGCGGAATCGAGCGCCGTGCGGACCGCGGCCAGCTCAGGACCGCGAATCGCGTCGGCATCGACGCTTCCCGCGTCGGAGCACGCGCCAACCGCGCCGGCGAGCGCCAGAGGAATCAACAGGCTACGCATGTCGGGAGAATATGGGGCTACTGATCGCCGCTCGTAACTGTCACGCCGTCCTTATAGGGACGGAGTGAATCGCGTTGATACACGCTGCGAGGATTCCAGAGCACCCACGTCTTGATGCCCAATTCCTCGGCGGCGCGAATCTGCTCGCGGATTTCGTGCGGCGTGTAACGCGGCTTGCGGCGGCCGAGTGTGAACGCCTGGAGATACGGACGGATGATTGCGGCCTGCGCGAACGGACTCGAGCGCTGGATCGCCTCGCTGAGCGCGTTATGGACGACGCGGTACGGCTCGCCGTTCGGCCAGGCCAGTCCGTAACTGCCGCGATAGTAGTGACTGGGATACACCATCGGCAGCACCACGTCAGCGGCCGTGATGAAGTCTTCCCACACCTGCCCGATGCCGAGGTCGCCCGTCGCAGCAGACGTCAGACCGAAAATGTCGAACGTGACCGGCACGCCCAGCGGCTGGATGCGATTCGTGAGGATCGCGATCCCCGCCTGAACGCCCATGCGCTGAGTCTCACGGGCGCGACGAGCAGGAAAAATGGCCTCCGCCATCGCTTCCTTTGGCTCGTCCGGAAAGCGCACATAATCGAACTGCACTTCCTTGAAGCCCAACCGAACCGCTTCCTCGGCGAGCAGCGCCGCATAAATCCACACGGAGTCATTGTACGCATCCACCCAGGCGATGCCGATCCGATCACGCCACAGACCACCCTCGCGATGCTGCACCGACCATCGCGAACGATGTTCAGCGAGCAGCGGATCCTTGGCAACCACGATGCGCGCGATCGGATAGATGTCGTGGGCGAGGAGCGTGTCGAGACGCGAGCGCACGTCCTTCGTACGCACGCAACGCGTGGCGCCGATTTCCTGCGCGACTTTGACTTCGGACGGATAGAGCAGGCAGCCCGTGTCGTCCTTCACGTCCACGACGAAGGCGTTGATCTCGGTCGAGTCGGCCAGTCTCACGAGATGTTCCAGCTTGTTCGAGCCGAACGCCCATGCGTTGACGTAGAGGGCTTTGATGGGTTCGGCGGCAGGCGTGTTGTCGAATAGCGGTTCAGGGAGGACGTAACGCAACTCGACGCCCCGCAGCCGCATACTGTCGGGCGAGGCGGGTAAGCTCTGCGCAAAAAGGCCGCGACTCATGGTCGCGGCCCAGAGCAAGACAGCGCCTGCCTGCCGAGCCAACCTCATAGGGGCCACCAACATAGGAATTGGTCCCCCGGGCGGCAAGGATTCAGACCTCATGGACCCCGTAAGCTATTGAATAGCAAGGCGTAAGTGGCAATGCTCTGACCGCGGTACTGCGGACGCATGCCGAAGAGGATAACCCGTCCTGCACCTTGTTGCACTTCGACGATGGCTGCCTTTCCCGCTACCCGCTCGGGGTGGAGTACCCAGCCCGAGAGCAGCACACGAGCGGGATCGTCCGGCCAATGCCCGATCACGCGCACGGCCGCGGTATCGAGCACCTCGAATGCCGGTCCTCCCTGGAACCAGCCGATCGTCTCTCGCAGCAATCCGCGAGCGATCCCTTGTGTCGTGTCGAGCTCGAGCCGAAAAATCGAGCCTGGAGCGTAGAAATCCTCTTCGCTCGTCGCTTCGAGCACGTTGCGCACCGGCAGCAGCAACGCCTGGATCGCGAATCGGCTCGCGTCGTTCAGCGCGATGAGCGTTCCGCCATCGTTCACGAACTCACGCAATGCTTCGCTCCCTTCGGAGCCCACTCCGCCCGGATACGGCGCGGGATAGCGCGACGGCAAGCCTTCCAGAATTTCCTGCGGTGATTGATCGGGAAGAACGATCACGTCGAACCGTTCTTTGAGTTTGCCCGCGCGCACCACTGAATCGACGAGCGAGGTGTAGGGCACCTTCCCGTTGTCAAACACCCAGCGCGTCCAGCCTTCGTCGATCGCCGCATTGTAGGACTTGTAGAGACCGATGCGCCGGGCCTCACCCCCTGACCCCCTCTCCGCGTCGCGGAGCGGGGGGAGGGTGGCGACGGACCGCGGAGTGATCAGCCCCGACAACGGAACTCGCAACGAGTCGGTGGCGACGATCACGCTCACGCCCATCAGCAGCGGCAACGTCTGAGCCGTGACGTCGTATGGCTTCTCCGGCGGGCCATTGGGATACTGACGCCGGTCCGGATAGTGCTGGACTTCGAGCAGCGTCTTTGCGAAGGCGGCGTACGGTTGCCGCAGCACGATGACGTACGTTCCCGCGGCGTGCCGTTGTCCTTGCAGCGTGAACGGTTGCTGGGCGGTACGAATCTCCACGGCGCCGCGGTGCAGGATGCCGAGGAGCGCGCTGAGCGCGACGGAGTCCTGTCGGGCGGGGATGATGTAGCCATACGGCCACTCGCGCCACCCTCGCACCGCGCGCGTCTCGATAGTGAGGAAATTCGCCAGCCAGTGTTCCCGCTGCGTCGCCGCGTGGGCGAGCAGCGCGTACGCGCCGTCAGTTTGATACGCGACAATGTCCCTGATCGTCCAGCGGCCGCCGCGCCACGGGTTCGTGAAATTCCACGATCGCTCGCGCGGGTTGTAGCCCCGAGAACGGGCCTCCAGGCGATCGAACGGGATCTCGACTGGAGAGGCGAGATCGGCGCTGGCGGTTTCGGATAAAATCCTCACGCCGCCGTGGTAATGCTGATACGCTCGCGCCGGCGTCCAGGCGTCGTAGGTCGAATTGATCGAGATGCCGGTCTTCCCTTGCCCGGCGAGCTCCCATGCGATTTCTGAGCCGAGCGCGTTCACGCCGTCGATCAGCAACGGATCGACGTTTGGCTCGACGGGATCGAGATACGGCGGCAGGAAGAGACGCGCTCCCCTTTGCTCCATCTGATGGATGTCGTGCACGATCTGCGGATGCCAGACGTTGTAGAGCGAGTCGACCGTCAACTGCGTTTCGACTTGGGTGAAGGCGTACCAATCGCGGTTATTGTCGTGGCCGGTGTAATGGTGATACAGCTCCGGTGGCGCGGTCCCCTCGGCGGCCGTGCCGAGTGTGCGGTTGTACCAGTGCGCGACGATGGTCACGCCGTCGGGGTTCTGCGAGGGCACGAGCCAGAGGATCACGTTGTCAAGGATCGCTCGCGTGGCGGCGCTGGTGTCGGTGGCGAGCCGATACGCCAGCGCAACGGGCGAGAGGTGACCGCCGACTTCAGTCGAGTGAATGCTCGACGTGATGAGGACGATCGTCCTGCCGTTCTGCACGGCCTCTCGTGCGGCGCGACTTGTCCGCAGCGTCCGTGGATCGGCCAGTTGTGCGTTGAGCTGCCGGTAGTAATCGAGACGGCGGAGATTCGCTGGACTCGAGATCACCAGAGCGACAAAGGGCGCACCCAGCGTGGTCTTGCCGAGCTCCCGGTAATCCACGCGGTCGCTCGCCTTCGCTAGCGCCTCATAGTAGCGCACGAGCACCGGCCATTCGACGAGCTTCCGATCATCGCCGGGGTCGAAGCCCAGGATCGACCGCGGGGTGGGAATGACGGTGCGAACCGGCCGGTGGGCGGCGGATGCAGCCGGCGCGGTCCGGCGCGGAGATCTGCGCGGCCGCTGCGCCGGCAACGGTCCCACAAGCGTTGCGAGCGCGAGCGCGACCAGCGCGCCACGCCGCATCTTCAACGCTGGCTCGCCGCAGTGACCGGCGGCGCGTCCCCCGTACCGATCCAGTGGGCGAACCACGTGCGGATCCGCTCCAGCCGGTCCACGAGCAACCAGGGCGGGCCGGTTCGCGATAATCCATGGAAGGACCGCGGATAGCGAACGAATTCCGCCGGAATGCCTCGTTTGCGGAGCGACATGAAGAGCTGCTCGCCATCGGTGATGGGCGTACGCCGATCATCCTCGGAATGCACGATCAACATCGGCGTGCGCATGTTGCTCGCATACGTCATTGGCGACATCGCGCGATAGAGCGAATCGTTCTCCCACGGTGCGCCGTGGAACTCGTAGTCGGTCAGGACCTGCGCATCGGACGACCCGTACCACGAGTACCAGTTGAAAATCGAACGATCGGTCTCGGCCACGCGGAAGCGATTCGTGTGCCCGACAACCCAGTTCGTCATGAAGCCACCGTACGAGCCGCCCAGGACAGCCATGCGCGTCGTATCCACGCCACCCTTGCCGCGCGCGATCGCGACGTCCACAGCCTGCATCAGGTCCTGATAATCCTCCATGCCCCAGCGGCCGCGCGTCGCGAACGTGAAGGCGTGTCCATAGCCGCTCGACCCGCGCGGATTGATGAACAACGTCCAGTAGCCTTGGCCTGCGAGCATCTGGAATTCGGGAAACAGCACGTTGCCGTAATTCGAGTGGGGCCCGCCGTGGATCGAGAGGACGAGTGGATAACTCTTTCCAGGCTGGTAGCCGTACGGCTTCATCAGCCAGCCTTGAATTCTCAAGCCGCCAATGCCCGCGAACCAGAACGTATCCGCGGGAATCACTGTGAGCTTCGAGAAAAGCGAGTCGTTGAATGACGTCAGCCGCCGCTCTGGCGGCCGGCTGCTGCCAAGTGGTGTGATGTACAGTTCGGTGGCGTGAGTGATGTCGCTCGCCGTGTACGTCAACCAGCGGCCGTCGCTGCTTTGCGAGAAGCCCCGAAGCTGCCGTTCGCCCGACGTGACCTCGTGGACCGGTCCACCGTTCGACGCGACCGAGAACAGATGCACGTTCCCGCTGATCTCGGCATTGAAGTAGATCGTCTTGCCGTCCGGCGACCAGGTGGGCGAATTCGGAACGAGACTCCAATCCGACGTCAGGTTCCGCGCCGTCCCCCCCCCGCTCGCCGCCGGGATGACGCAGACGTCATTCTCCATACCGCGACCCTTTGAGCAAATGAACGCGATCGTCTTTCCGTCGGGCGACCAGGCGGGATCATTGCTCTGCACGAATCCCGTCCGCAGTGGATGCACCGAGCTGTCGGCGACACTCAAAAGGAAAAGCGCGGGATACTGATCGTCGGGCACTTCCTGATTCTCGGTCGAATCCTGCACGAAGACGATCGTCTTGCCGTCGGGCGACCACGCTGGGGCCGTCTGACTGAAGTCGCCGCTGGTGAGTTGTTGCGGCACGCCGCCCGAAACCGGCACCAGATAGAGGTGATTGGGGCGGCGCGTCTCCTTCGGCGCCAGGAACCCACGGTCATCGGCGACGAGCGGTATCGACGTGTACACACGGCCGTCGAATCGCTTGGGATCGGGCCCGTGAGTGATTGCGGCCGGAGAAACGCGCGTGCGCCAGGTCTGCTGCTTCAGGCTGTCGGGCTCATCGCCGCTCCAGCTGTAGACCAGTTTCTGGCCGTCGCGCGAAAACACCGGCATCGCATGCGCGCCTTTGATCTGAAAAGCCTCTCCACCGGGCGCGCTGGTGCGCAAGAACCAGATGTCGACGTCCGAGCCCTCGCGCTTGCTCGAGAACGCCAGCAGTGAGCCGTCCGGGGACCAGGTCGGACTCGTGGCTTCGGTTGCTGGGCTGGTGTAGCGGAAGGCGGGCGCCGATCCGTCGGACGGCGCGAGCCAGATCTCGTTGTGGCGCCGATCCTTGTCTTCGACGACGGTCGTGACGACGAACGCGACCCGCCGGCCGTCGGGTGAGAGCTTCGGATCGGTGACGACCGTGAGGCGATAGTAGTCGGTGGGTTGCCATGGCCGGAGGGCGGCCTGTTGTCCCTGGAGGGTTAGAGGGAGCAGGGCCAGTCCGAGCATCATCCCAACAGTTTGGAAACGCATACCAGACTCAATTCGTGGGAGGCCAGACAAAATACGGACGGGCCATGCAAAGGCCAGAAGCCCCTGCATGGCCCGCCTTTTTTACGGCAGTTTGTGAAGCTCGACCCGGCGGTTTTGCGCGCGACCTTCGGCCGTCGCATTCGGCGCGATGTACCCCGTGGCTCCATAGCCGCGCGCCTGCATCCGCAACGGACTCACGCCTTTGCGTGCGAGGTAGGCACGCACCGCCCCCGCGCGCGCCATCGAGAGCCGCAGGTTCGTGTAACGCCGTCCGACGGAGTCGGTGTAGCCTGCGATCTCGATGCGAATCTCGGGATTTGCGACCAGCGATCCCGCGACCTGATCCAGTACCGCATAGGACGCAGTCGTCAGAACCGAGCGACCGGTCTGGAAATTCACGCCGCTGAGAATGAGTGTCGGGCGCGGCGGCGGCGCACCGGGCGCGGCGGGCGCAACGGCGTGCTCCTCAAACAGGAGCAAGCAGCCGAATTGATCCACGCGCGATCCCTTAGGCGTGTTGGGGCAGCGATCCCGCGAATCGGGGACCCCATCGCCATCGGTGTCCTTTTCGATCGGGCAGCCGTTCGCGTCCACCGGCGTGCCCGGTGGGGTGTTCGGGCACTTGTCCAGGTTGTCTGGAACGCCGTCGTGATCGCTGTCCAGTGGACAGCCGAGTGCATCGACCGGCGTGCCGGCGACGGTGTCCGGGCACTTGTCGATGCCGTCGGGTACGCCGTCGTGATCACTGTCCACCGGGCACCCGTTCGTGTCGACCACGGCGCCGGGGGGTGTGTCAGGACACTTATCCAGCCCGTCCCAGACGCCGTCATGGTCGGAGTCGATTGGGCACCCGGTTGGATCGACCTTCGCGCCCGCGGGGGTGTTGGGGCACTTGTCGATGCTGTCGTCGACGCCGTCGCCGTCGGAATCGGGGGGGGCGGGCGGGCAGCCCTTCTCATCGACCTTGACGCCCGCCGGCGTGTCGGGGCACTTGTCGATTCCGTCCAGGACGCCGTCACCATCTGAGTCGTGCGGGCAGCCCGTCGCATCCACGGTCGCGCCGGCCGGAGTATCGGGGCACTTGTCGATGCCGTTCAACACCCCATCGCCGTCCGAATCACTCGGGCAACCGCGCTTGTCGACCGTCGCTCCCAACGGCGTATCAGGGCACGCGTCTTGTTTGTCCGGCACGCCGTCGTGATCGGCATCCGCAGCGGGCGGTCCGCTCGACTGGAAGAACGAGACTCCAGCGGACGCAACGAGATGTGTCGCGTTCTTCGGACCGAACGTGGCGTTCGTCGTCGGCGTGTAGATCCCCCGTCCCTCGAACCGCAGGGCGAAACGCGAGCTCATGAAGAACTTGACGCCGGCGCCTCCATGCACGCCGCCGTCCGTAAACCGGTAGGGACTCGTTCCTCCGAAGTCGAGTCGGGAATAACCGCCGATCAAGTACAGCGACATCCGGCTCGCGTTCAGCGCGTAGAGCAGCAGGCTCCCGGACCCGATCAGCGGCTCGATTTGCGCAGAAGCAGGCAGGTTCTGCGGCGACTGGAAGAGCGCTTCGACCTCGAGACTCAGGGCTGGTCCGAGCGCGTACGCGAACCGCACGCCGCCACCCGGCTTGTCCGCGAGGCCGAACGTCTTGTCGTATTTCGTGTAGGCGCCGAACAGCCCGACTTCGTAGCGCCGTTCGTACTGCGCCGCCAGTCGGGTGCCACTGAGGGCGAACAGTACCAGGACTGCCGCGAGCTTTCTCACGAGTTGGCCTCCGCTTCAGTTCGTCTGCCGCAGCTCGACGCGCCGGTTCTGCGCGCGACCTGCCGCGGTCGTATTCGGAGCAACCGGCTGCGAGGGGCCGTAGCCCTTCGCGACCATGCGTTGGGGCGCTACGCCCTTGCTGGCGAGATACGCCTGCACCGCAGCGGCGCGCGCTTGCGATAGCCGCGTGTTGGTCGCCGCTGACCCGGTGTTATCGGTATGCCCGGAGATTTCGATCTTGATGTCGGGGTTCGCGACGAGCGAAGCCGCGACGATATCGAGAATCGTGTACGAATCGGGTTTGAGCGCGGAGCGACCCGTCTCGAACGTCACACCGCGCAGCACGACGGGCGTCCGCGCTTCGGTGAACAGGATGGGGCAGCCGGCCGCGTCCACCTTGGTACCTGGGGCGGTGCCGGGGCATTTGTCCTTGGTATCGTCTACGCCGTCGCCGTCCGAGTCGGTCGCGCGCTGGCAGCCGACGCTATCGACCTCGGTTCCCGCTGGCGTATTCGGGCACTTATCGATGCCGTCCGGCACGCCGTCGTGATCGCTGTCGACCGGGCAGCCGGAGTGGTCCACTGTGGCCCCCGCCGGCGTATTGGGGCATTGATCGATGCCGTCCGGCACGCCGTCGTTGTCCGAGTCGGTCGGGCACCCCTGCGCGTCGACTCGAGCGCCGGTCGGAGTTCCGGGACACTTGTCGATGCCGTCATAGACGCCGTCGCCATCCGCATCCTTGGGGCAACCGCGCGCGTCCACTTCGGCGCCTTGCACCGTGTTCGGACAGGCATCGAGGCCGTCATAGACACCGTCGCGGTCGGAGTCGCGCGGACATCCTTGCGGGTCTACCGCGGCGCCGGCCGGCGTGCCGGGGCACTTGTCGTTCTTATCGGCGACCCCGTCCAGGTCCGCGTCGTGAAACGCGCTCGGCCCTGTGAAGATCGACAGCCCCGCTGAGCCGACGACGTGACCGGCCCAAGAGCTGGTTCCGGTGAATCCGCTGCTCGGCGAATAGATCGCGCGGCCTTCGACGCGCAACGCCACACGATCGCCGAAGAAGATGCGGTCGCCGATGGCTCCATGGACTGCGTGATCGGTGAAGGTGTAGCTGGGACTGTTGCTAAACGACAGCCGCGTGTAACCGCCCAGGACGTAGAAGAGATTGCGGTCGCTGCCCATGTTAAGAATCAGGCTGCCGCTGCCGAGCGCCAGGCCCGCGTTGGTGCCGCCGCTCCTGGGCGATGGCTGCTGATAGCCGAGGTCGAACTCGAGGCCGATAACGGGACTGAAGAAATATCCCAGTCGGCCGCCGCCACCGATCTGGTTATCGAGGTTGAACGCCCGATCGTAGCGCGTGAATGAGGCGAACGCGCCGATTTCGAACTGATGGGTATGCTGCGCGAGTCCTGGGGCAGGAACAGCAGCGAGACAGAGGACTAGCACGGTCGTCCGCGCACGCATGTGGTTCCCCGGGTTAGCGGCACTCCACTTTAATAGTCGGCCTTCCGTTCAGAAACCCCATGCGCAGCTGCGGCGCGTCTGAGTGTTCAAATCGAGACCCCCGACCACCAGTCCATGGGGGGTCCCGTCAGCGTCTCGCCAGACGGCTCCAGCCGGTCCGACGAGCGTTCCTGCCGGCTGCGTCAGGCACATCTGGTCGGCGATCCGGTTGCCGCCCACCGGTCCCGCAAACGGCCCAACCGAGTCGGCACTCACGGTTGCAGCCAGGGTCTCGGCCGAATTGGTCGACGCGCCGGCGTACATGCCGCCCACGGCGAGCGCCGTATTTCCAAGATCGAGCAGTGCGAATTGGGACCGGCCCACGGGCAGCAGCGTTGGCCCTGATCCCCACGCTCCGATGAAGAATCCCGAAAGCAGGCTAACGGCCGCCGTATCCCCCGTCACCAGGCGCGAGGTCCCGGCGTCCAGACCGCCGCCCGGAGGCACGCTGTCGGCGACTCCGCCGATAGTGACCGCACGGCTATCACGGACCAGTCCGCTACCGTAGGCGCGCGGCCCCGGGAGCATCGGCTCTGCATACCAGCCATCGATGTGCCCGTCCGACCCAATTCTTCCCATGTAAACGGTCTGCTGCGGATGTCCGAGCATGTCGGTTCCGCCGATCACGTAAATCCTTCCCCGGCGCACGACGGCGATCGCGCCCGCGACCGGGGTTGGCAACGGCTCGACCAACGCAAACGTCCCGCTTACGCTGTCGGCTGTGACGTTCGCGTTGAAGACCGATGCGCGCGCGCGGCCAGTGGCATCGATTCCGCCGATCACGTACAGGGCGGTCCCGGAGAAGCGTGAGTTGTAGCGAGTGGCCACCGCTGCCGCAGCAAACGCTCGTGGCGCGGGAAGTACGTGGGAGCGGGTCGCATCGGTGACGTCGCGCTGGCGAGCCCAGTTTCCGATACTGCCCGCCCCCGCCACGATCGTGTGGGCGACATAGACACCCGAGTCCGGAGTCATTTGCATGGGCTCGGCGCCCCCCGCCGTGTACAGCGTCGCGCGCAAACCGGTCGCGTCGGGAAACTCAGCCGCCGCCAGGGCGACGCCCGCCGGGGCCCCAGGATACGGTGTGCGGGCGGTCCACGTGAAGGTGGACGGATTGAACGATGGCGGTGGCAGGATGTGGATCACTGCGCTGAGTGAGACGCCACCGGCGGTCGCCACAGTGAGCGACGTCCTTCCGGCGATGGCGGAGTCCGGCACCGCGGTCGCGATCGTAAACGACGTCCAGTCGGAATCGGCGACCGTAACGTCGACGGTGCCACCACCGATGCGCGGGAATCGCACCTTTCCCGGCGCGGTTCCGAATCCGAAGCCCTCGATCACGAAGCGTTCACCGCGGGCGATGATCGGCTCGATGGCCCCGTCCATGTAGTCGATACGCGCGGACGGGAGGTTCGGCGTGGTCCCACCCCCGCTGCACGCTCCGGCAGTTGTCGCGATGAGCGCGGCGGCCGCGGCGGTAAGCAGCCTACCGATGACCGTTCTCTCCGCGGATGAAGCGCAACGCTTGCGCGAGCTGCTCGGCGAGGGCCGACAACTCGGTAGCGCCATGCGCGAGATCCTGGATGGCGCGGAGCTGCTCGGCGGCCGCGGCGGCCACGGCTTGCGCCTCCTGGCTCGACGTCTGGGCTCCGCTGCGCGCCTGCCCGAGAGTCTCGGTGATCTTTGTGGCCAGTTGGGCGCTCTGGCGTCCGACCTCCGCGACTTGTTTGCCGGCGTGGGCGGTCTCGGCCGCGGCGTCCGCGATGCGATCGAGATCCTGCAACCAGGCGGCGGAATTCTGGACGACCTGGCCCAGATCGCCGCGAATTCGTTCGATCAATTGCGCCGCGCGATCCAAAGCGCGGCGGGTGTCCTGCACCGACTTGCCGACGTTCCGGGCCTCACGTCCGCTCGCCTCCGCCAGCTTGTGCACCTCATCAGCCACGACCGCGAACCCGCGGCCGTGAATTCCGGCGCGCGCCGCTTCGATCGTGGCGTTGAGCGCGAGGAGATTGGTCTGATTGGCGACGAACCCGATCGTCTCCGAAAACTTTTCGACTTGCGCCGCCACGTCGCGCAGTCGTCCGACCTCCGCCGCGCTTTCTTCGGTTGTCGCACCTAAGTCCGTCAGTTGACGGACGGCATTCTGGGTCCCGGTGCGCACCCGGTCGGCCGTCTTTTCCATCTGGGCGCCCGCGTCGCGGGTGCGGTCACCCGCTGCCGCGAGCTCGGCGGCGCTGTCCTTGAGTTGGCCGGCTTCTCGGGCAGCCGCCGTGACCAGGTTCGCCGCTTCTCCTGCACCATGACTTGCCCGCTGAGCCGCGGCCGCGACCTCTTCGCTGGAGGCGTGGATTTGTTCGGCGGTCGCGGTCAGTGTCTGCACGTACTGCGTCGTCTGATCCGACGCGCCGGTCACCGGTCGCAGCGAACCATCGATCGCGACCATGAGCGCGAGCTGGGGTGCCAGCAGCTCGAGCAGGTCCCCGTCGGACTGGCGGTACATGGCGGGATCTGAATGCCGGACGCTCCACAACCCGACCAGCTGGCCGGCGTGATACAGCGGGACCAGCATCTCGGAGCCTGGCGTCTCGGCACCCGGTACGACGACTTGATCCCGGGCGAGACCATGCGCAACCACGGGCCGCCGCAGTCGCAGTGCCTCGCCGGTGAGGCCGGCATCGGAGTCGAATCGGAACGTCGTGCCGGGTTGGGCTGCCGTGTCGGCGACAAGCTCCATTTGGCGGGTCCGTGGGTCGTAGCGGGCGAATCCCATTTGCTCCCACGGTACCAGCTGGCGCGTGAGCTCCTGCACTCGTTCAAAGCTTCGGGATAAGGTGAGCTCCGCGGCGATGGCCTGCGCGAGACGCTGAATCAGATTCAGCTCATCGGCGCGGACGCCGAGTCGTAACACATACAGACTGCCCGCCGTCGCGAGCGCCAAGACGCCGGCGAGGAGTATCCGAGCTCCGAGCGGAGTCGTCCCATGAAGCAGCGCCAGCCAGGCGAGCGCCAATACCGCCGACATCAGATAGACGATCGATTCCCAGCGCAGCGTGAGACGCGCATCGACCCACGCGATGGTCTGGCCCAGCGCCAATTCCAGGTAGAAAGTGCCGTTCACGATGATTGGCAACAGGACGACCGTGATGATCACCGGAGCGAGGTTGTCGATCCCGAGTGCCGCCCCACCCTGTACGCCGCTCAGGCGTGCGTACATCAAACCGACGAGCGTCGATCCCATGGTGAGATGCGCGGCATTCCCGAGCCCCGCCCGGAGCGGCAGCCGCCGCAGCAGCACGTCGCCGCCGAGCATGGCGAATGGCGACACGATCGCCGCGAACGCCCAACCTCGATCGAGGATGGCGTAGAGCATGACGCCGAGGACGTACGAGGAGAAGCCGTTGCCGGGGAGCGCGATCCCGTAGCGACGCGTGAGCGAGGCGATGAGGACGAGCAGTGCGCCGGCGAGGGGCAGATTCTCGCCCGCAGGCACGCGGCCGCTCGCGTAGGCCGCGAGCCCGGCGCCGAAACTGGCAAGTGCGGCGAGAGAAACGGCGACACGGACGACGAGTGCCGGTGCCGCCGCGATCCGCGAGAGGAGCCGCATAAGGCTGTGGCGCAAGGTCGGCGCCGTGGCGCGGTGTGTCAAGCACGACTATCGTTCACGCCATGACGGTGACAATTGAATACTGCGTCATTTGAAACTACGAACCTCGGGCCACCGGTCTGGCGGCCGAGATTCGCGACACCTACCCTCATGCCGAGGTGCGCCTCATTCAGTCCTCGGGCGGCGTCTTCGAAGTGGACGTCGACGGGCGGCGCGTGTTCTCCAAAAAGGCCACGAAGCGGCACGCTGAACCAGGTGAAGTAGTGCGGCTGATCGGCGAGGCGGTCGTCGGCAAGCAGTGAGAATTGCCATCTCCACCGGCGGCGGCGACGCGCCGGGGCTGAACGCCGTCATCCGGGCGGCCGTCCTGGCCGCGGTCCACCGCGGTTGGGAGTGCTTCGGCGTCAAGCGTGGCTTCGGCAGTCTGCTCGGCGAGTCGGACCTCATTCCTCTCGGTCCTCACGAAGTCCGCGGCATCACCCACCTCGGCGGTACGATTCTCGGCACCTCGAGCCGGGGCGATCCACTCAAATGGCGAGTGCAGCGGCCCGACGGATCGTGGGAAGAGCGCGATCGCTCGCAGGAGCTCCTCGATTCCTTTCACGCGCATCGCCTCGACGCGCTGATTGCCATCGGCGGAGAAGGCACACTGGGAATAGTGCACAGCCTATGGAAGAAAGGACTGCCGGTCGTCGGCGTGCCCAAGACGATCGATAACGACGTCGGTGGAACGTCGTCGACCTTCGGCTTCGACACCGCTGTCGCCACCGCGACCGACGCGATCGACAAGGTCCACTCGACCGCCGAGAGCCACGAACGCGTGATCGTGGTCGAGGTCATGGGGCGCCATGCCGGCTTCATCGCTTTGAATGCCGGCGTCGCCGGCTCGGCGGACGTGATCTTAATCCCCGAGATTCCTTTCGACATCGACAAGGTCTGCGACAAGATCCGGCGCCGCGAAGCGGAAGGCCGCCATTTCAGCGTCGTCGTGGTCGCGGAGGGCGCGCTCCCTAAAGGAGGCACGGTCTCCCTCATCGACCCCGAGCACGAGCGGCTCGGCGGTATCGCGGACAAAGTGGCGCACTCCATTCAGGGGATGACGGGCAAGGAGACGCGTTCGTTGGTGTTGGGCCACCTCCAGCGCGGCGGCAGTCCCACGACCTTCGACCGTCTGCTGGCGCTGCGGTTCGGCGCGGCCGCCATCCGCATCGTCGCAGAGCGCCAGTTCGGGATGATGGTTGCGTTCCAACCGCCGGGCATCGTGGCCATTCCTCTCGAGCAGGCCATCGCTCAACCACGACGCGTGCCGCTCGACTCTGACACTATCACCACCGCCCGAGATCTCGGCATCAGCTTCGGAGACTAAAGGATCTCTCGCGACCATTTCCTTCCTCCCGACCCCCAGGCATTCCTCGCTGCCGAACCATCGACCGGTCGGGTCATCGTCATCGCGCCGACGCGCGCGGCATGTGAGACCATCGAGCTCGCGCTTGGCCTGAAGCTCGAAACCCTCCTCGAGCGAGAGCACGGCGACGACATTCGCCGGCTGGCGGGGTCCGGGCAGGGATTCGGAATCGTCGCCGGCACGGGCACCGGCAAGACGCTGGCGATTCGCAGCATGGCGGAGACAATTCTGCGAGCGCCGCTCAAGGTCGGCGTAGTCAACCGCGAGCGGGAAGCCACGCCCGAGACGCCGACGTGGAACGTCGTGATTGTCACCACCGGGATCGCGCGGCGCTGGTTCCAGGACGGGCTCATCACCGCTCAAGACACCTTGGTGGTCGATGAAATTCATCAAACGTCGGCGGAAATGGAGCTGTGCCTTGCGCTCGGGAAGCGCGCTCGCTGCCGCTTTATCTGGCTCTCGGCGACGGTGGATCCGAGCTTCTATGCGCAGTATCTGACTTCCGCGGAGGTGCTTGAGACGCGCGCGTTCGATCCCGCCAAGGCCGCCCAGGTAAACGTCCTGGCCGAGCAGCCGCTGGAGTTCTTGAACGATCGGTTCATAAAAACGGTAATGCGCGAGCGTCGGGGGGTCGCCGTCTTCGTGCCAACCCGTGCCGAAGTCGAGCAAATCGCTACGGAGCTGGGCGATCGCTGGCCTAACCTCGCGACGGCGTTTTACCACGGCGGCGAGCCGATTCGGGTGATCCGACCCTTTCTTGACGGTTTGGTCAAACGTCCTTTCCTGCTGGCGATGACCGCCGCAGGACAATCCGCGCTCAATATCCGCGGTCTCGATACGGTCGTGATCTACGATGCGCGCTATACCAACGTCGTCGAGCGTGGCAAGAACGTTCTGACGCGCGCGTATCTCGGTGCCAACGAAATTCTGCAGATGGCCGGACGCGTGCACGGAAGAGTCCAGGGCGGCGAAGTCTACATCCTCAGCGATCGGGACCTCGAATTCGCAGACCTTCGGCCGACAGCGCCCGAGTTCCAGCTTGCGGGTGACGCCGAGCGCGTGGCGATCACCTGCGCGGCAATCGGCGTCGATGCTGCGGAGCTCGACCTTCCCGTTCCGCTCGACCGCCGCGCCTATCGCGAAAGCGTGGCAATGCTGACCGAGCGCGGTCTCATAGATCACGGCAGGCTAACGACTTACGGGAGGGATGTCGAGGCCATGCCGGTGGAGCGTCCCTGGGGCGAGCTCCTGTATCATGCGGAGCCCTCGCTTGTGCCGCTCGTCGCCGTGGCGTCGAACATCGAGTCGCTGCATCGCATGACGCGAGAGGAACGTCAGCTCGGTGGCTTGATCGTACCGGGCTCCGATCACATCACCGCATACAACGTCTACGCTGAAGCCGTGAACAAACACGGTTACCTGGGCGAGGTGTACGGACTGCCGCGCCATCTGTTCCGAGATGAGGACATCGAGCGGTGGGCTGAGGAGCGCGGGGTGCTGGTGAAGGCGATAGAGGACATCGCGCTCGGTGCGGCGTCCGTCTATCGCCAGCTGGAGCTGCCGTTACCGGCAAAGTTGCCGTACGGCGATCGGAAGACGTTGGAAGTCTTTGCTGACCTTGTGGCCAAGATCATGCCCTTCGACCTAGTCATCGACGAACAGACCGCCGATGGCCGGGAAGCGCGGGTCAGCCGCAGCTCCGTCTGTGGCAGCTGGGGCGCCATCGCCGGGACGTTGCGGTATTTCGCCGACCGATTCGGCGTGCCGCGCGCGAGCATCGAGGGCACGCAGATTCCCGAGCGCGCGATTCGCGGTTACGCGCGCCGCGGAAGGCCGCAAGCGGTGTTCGAGCGGCAGCGCCGGCGCGAAGGCCTGATGGTAGTGCGTGCCGTGGAGTACTTCGGGTTCACGCTCGATCGCGATGTCGAGCCGCTACCGAGTCCGTTCCCAGAGGAGCTTGCGGACGCGGCGCGCCAGGCGCTGGTACAGGCACTCCTGGCCGGCGAAACGCCGCACCCGGACCAAGGTAAGGTCCGCCGCGCGCTCGAACGGTTCGGCCATTATTGGCGGCGCTCGGGGGGACAGCTCAGCCAGGCGCGGAGCGAGGAGTTATCGGAGCAGATCGCGGCTCAGCTCGCGCGTGTGCGCTCATGGGATGAATTCATCGGCGCGCGGATCGTCCTGGATCCCGACGCAGCGATCCCCGAGCGGGAACGGCATCGCCTCGATTCCCTGCCCTCTTCTGTATTCCTGTATGGCGACCGCGTGCCGGTGGATTACGACGTCGAGCAGGGCGTCGGCGGCATCGTCAGGTTGCGGCTAAAGGAAGGTCAGGCCCGACGGCTTCACCCGAACGATCTCCCCGCGTTTGACCGACCCGTCCGCTATACGGTGACGCGCGGAAAGCACGAAGCCGTGCGGGCGAGCTCGCTCGATGAGCTACGTTCGGGCTTGCGCACGCTCAAGAGCGCACATCGGGCGCGCCTGATGCGGGCGGGTCGAAGAGGGCGGCGTCGCAGGCGTTAAGATTTCTTAGTGTCCACCCCGTTAACAAAGCCCCTCATAGTACGTACTCATAGAGAACGCGATGGCGCAACCCGAAACAAGTCAGCAACCTTTTGCCCTATGAGCAGGTCTCATCTTGACACGATCCTATGCGATCGCCCGGCGCAGCCTGAACCACGACGCAATCCTGTATGAGGGATGCCAACCCATGATCGACAAACCCGTCAGTCCTGCGGGGAATTCCCCCGCCACATTTTCGCCCCTCGTTCGCGCGGTCATCGATTCCGTGAGCGAGGGCATCGTTATCTTCGATCCGCAGGGGCGAGTGCTCTATGCCAACGCGTCAGCACGCCGGGCGATCGACGGAAATGGCGACATCCGCAATCGACTGCAGAGTCTCGGCGCCAGATTCTCTTCACTCAAGAACGGCACGCAGAATCTTGGTGAAGCAGCCATTCTTCCCTCAGCCGGCCCCCTCACCCTCGCCGAGCGCGAACGCCAGGCCATCACCGACACGTTGCAGGGCACGAGCGGGAAGCTCGCGGAGACTGCGCGCCGGCTTGGGATCAGTCGCACGACATTGTGGAGACGCCTGAAGGCCTACGGCATGGACGGCTTTCGCCCCACAGCCTAGGGTCCTAGCTTCCCCGGGGGATGGGATCCCCGGCCCCGCAACCGTTCGTCATCGAAGAATACGTCCGTTGGTCCGACGTGGACTTCGCGGGAATCATCTTCTACGGCTCGTACGTGCGGCTGTTTGAGATCGCCGAGACGGAAATGTTTCGGCATTGCGGTCTCGCGTACGCCCGCATGTTCGACGAGTACGACATCTTCCTTCCGCGCAAAGCGGTTCACAGCGAGTTCTACTGGCCGGCGCGACTCGATGATCGTCTGCGCATCGCCGCGTACGTCGGCAAGGTCGGCACCAAGTCGCTCACACTGCATTTCGACGTGCTGCGGACGAACGCCCCCCCCGCCCTCCCCGTGTCGCTTGGCGCGGCCGGCTGGATGGTGCTCGTCTGCGTCGATCGCAAGCAGCTGAAGCCGCGCCCGCTGCCCGCCGGACTGATCCGCGCGCTCGCCCCGCATACGTTGACCCCTGAAGCGGCGCGCTCTGCACTTGGAGTTCAGACATCGGCGCGCTGACACGGATCTTCGCTCTGCTGGTGCTCGCGGCTTCCTGCTCGGGAGGCGCCGAGGACCCGATTCGGGTACAGGGCATGGTGGCTTTTCCGCCGAAGGACACCGTGCGCTTTGCCTTGCCGGCGACGCTGCGCCGTTGCACCGATCGCCGGTCGATTCTCCTCCAGGGATTTGATCCGCAAGGCAGCGGCGTGCTCGCGCGCCTGCGGTTTCGCGATTCGCTCACGTCGGGCGCTTATCCGATTACGTCGCTGGGGGACACGATCACCACTCCCAGCGCGAATGCGGCGCTTCGGTATCTGCTGCGCGACGTGCCACATGAATTCGCTTTCGATACCGGCAGTGCACAGGTTCGTCGCGACGGCAACAGCATCGGCGTTCGGGTCACCGGCTCGGGGATCGAGAACGCCATTCGCACTCCCGCACGCATCGAGTTCCATGACGTGCCCATGTCGAACCACACCGTGTCCTGCAACTACCAACCATGACCGCATCGGGAGAAGTGCGCGTCGGGTTCATTGGATCGGGGTTCGCCCGTCGCGTGCAGCTGCCTGGACTTCGGTTCGTTCCGGGCGCGCGCACAACGGCCGTCGCGAGCAGCCATCGCTCCAACGCGGAAGCTGTGGCGCGCGAGTTCGGGCTGCGCGCGTACGAAGACGGTGAGGCGTTAGCTCAGGCCTCGGACGTTGACCTGGTCGTCGTGTCGACGACGCCTGATTCGCACGCGCGATACGCGATTGCTGCGCTGGAAGCAGGGAAGCACGTGCTGTGCGAAAAACCGATGGCGATCGATGCGTTCGAAGCGGCGCAGATGGTGGCAGCATCCGAACAGCATCCCGACAGCGTGGCGTGGGTCGACCACGAACTTCGCTACGAACGCAACCGACGCCGGGCGAAAGAACTGATTCGGTCTAACGCCATCGGCGAGCTGCGTCACATCGAGCTGTCGTTAAAGCCATACCTGCGCGGGGACGGCCGGCCGCAGACCTCAGATGCTCCGTGGAATTGGTGGTTCGACGCCGCGCGCGGAGGCGGCATCCTCGGCGCCGTGGGATCACACCTCGTCGATCTATGCCGATTCTGGAGCGGGACCGAGATCACATACGTCGCGGGCCTGGTCGAGACGTTCGTGAAGGAGAGGAAGGACGAGAGTGAGGTCGTGCGGCCGGTGACCGCCGACGACTTCGCCAGTTGTGTGCTCGAGACAGCGCGAGGTGCCCTCGCCACGATCACGCTCAGCGCTGTCGCACATCACGGCCCGGGCCATCTCGGCCAGGTCACGGGCAGCGACGGAACGCTGCTGCTCAGCGGCGAAACGAAGCTCGAGCTGGGCAACTCCGGCGGTCCACTCGAAGACATCTCGGCCGCCGACGATCTTTGGGAGAAAACAAAGCCCAACAACATGTGGGCGCGATCGTTCGTGCGGCTGCTGCGAGACATGGTCCATGTGATCCGCGGTGGCACGCCCGACGGCGAGCCGGCGACGTTCCGCGATGGCTGGCAAATTCAGCGCGTGCTCGACGCGATCCGCGGTGGCCGCGGCGTCCAGTTAGATTGAGCCCCGTGGAACAGACGTATTACCGGAAAGGATTCGGCCTCAAGGGCGCCATCGAAGGCGCACTCGCCGCGGACTACCACAGCCGTGTGGTGGATGCGATTCGCACGGGGGGCTACAGGCTTACAGTAGGGGACGTCACCTTCCGGCTCGCCGGCGAATTCGGGTTCTGTTATGGCGTAGACCGCGCGGTGGAGTACGCGTACGAAACGCGCACGAAGTTCCCTGCCAAGCGCACGTTCCTCGTCGGCGAGATCATTCACAACCCGCACGTCAATCAGAAGCTCGCCGCGATGGGTGTTCAATTCCTACACCGGCCCGAAGAGCGCGACGGGGAGTTCGACTTCGGCGCCGTCACCGCCCACGATGTCGTGATTCTTCCCGCATTCGGCGTGACGGTCCACGACTTCGAGCGGCTGCGCACGATCGGTTGCGTTCTCGTGGACACGACGTGCGGCTCGGTGCTCAACGTCTGGAAGCGTGTCGAATCGTACGCGCGCGACGGCTTCACCGCGCTCGTCCACGGCAAGAATTATCACGAAGAGACGAAGGCGACATCCAGTCAGGTCACGAAATATCCGGGCGGCAAATATCTAGTCGTGCGCGACATGAAGGAAGCGCGGATCGCTTGCGACTACATCGAGGGAGCAGGGAGCAAGGAGCAGTTCCTGAAGCAGTTCAAGGGGAAAATGTCACCACGCTTCGATCCTGATCGGGACCTCGAGCATGTGGGCGTCGCGAATCAGACGACGATGTTGTCGGGCGAATCGCTCGCGATCGCCGCGGAGGTGCGAAAGAGCATGGCTCGCCGCTGGGGCGATGCGGCGGTCAGCGAGCATTTCCGGACATTCGACACGATTTGCTCGGCGACTCAGGAGCGGCAGGACGCGGTGCTCAAGCTGATCGCCGAGCCACTCGACCTCATGGTGGTGATCGGCGGATACAATTCGAGCAACACGACGCATCTCGCCGCCATCTGCCAGGAAAAAGTGCCGACGTATCACATCGAGGATGCGGCGTGCATCGACATGGAGGACGGCAGCATTCGCCACCGTCCGGTGGGTACCCACACCAATGAAGAACGCCGTGAGCATTGGCTTCCTGGGGGAGGGGGTCCGCTCACGATCGGCGTGACCGCAGGTGCCTCGACGCCGAACAACAAGATCGGTGAGACCATCGAGCGCATCGCGGCGCTGCGTGGGGTCACCTTGCACGAGGTTCTCCGCTAACTCAGTTTCGGGTATATTTCGGGTCCTATGCCGCTGTCCCGCTTTCATCCTGTCATCGAGCGCTGGTTTGCCAACCGCTTCGCCGAGCCGACCGAGCCACAGCGTCGCGCCTGGCCGGTAATTCAACAGGGCGGCGATGTCTTGATCGCCGCGCCCACCGGCTCAGGTAAGACGTTCGCCGCTTTCCTGTCTGCCATCGACGGTCTGGTACGGCAGGGATTGAATGGTGAGCTGACAGACGAGATGCAGGTGGTCTACGTCTCGCCTCTGAAAGCGCTGTCGAACGACGTACAGAAAAACCTGTCTGAACCGTTGGCCGAAATCCGCGCGACGCTGGCGGAGCAGGGGCTGCCGGACGTGGAGGTGCGGACGCTGGTCCGCACCGGCGACACGCCGCAGTCCGAGCGGCAGGCGATGCTCAAGCAGCCGCCGCACATCCTGGTGACCACGCCGGAATCGCTCTACCTCATCCTCACGTCCGAGCGCGCGCGCGAGATGTTGCGCTCGGTGCGCACTGTGATCGTCGATGAGATCCATGCGGTAGCGCGCGACAAACGCGGCAGTCATCTATCCCTGTCGCTCGCTCGACTGGATGCCCTGATTGGGAAGCGGCCTCAGCGAATCGGGCTCTCGGCCACGCAGAAACCGATCGAAGAGATCGCCCAGTTCCTCGTGGGCACCGGTCAGCCGTTGCCCACGATTGTCGACGCCGGCCACATCCGCAGGCTCGATCTGGAGCTGGAGATCCCATCGTCGCCGCTCGAGGCGGTGATGTCGGCGGAGGTCTGGGAAGAGATCAACACCCGGATCGCTGAGCTGATCACGCAGCATCGCACGACGCTGGTGTTCGTGAACACTCGGCGCCTCGCCGAGCGTCTCACGATGCACCTCTCGGAACGGATCGGTGCCGATCACGTCACGAGCCATCACGGCAGCCTGTCGCGCGAGAAGCGGCTCGAAGCCGAAGAGCGACTCAAGCGGGGCGAGCTCAAAGCGCTCGTCGCCACCGCGTCGCTCGAGCTGGGCATCGACATCGGCAGCGTCGATCTCGTCATCCAGGTTGGCTCGACGCGCTCGATTGCCACGCTGCTGCAGCGCGTTGGCCGGGCCGGGCATCGCCTCGGCGCAATTCCGAAAGGGCGGCTTTTCCCCCTTTCGCGCGATGAGCTGATCGAGTGCGCGGCGATGCTCCGCGCCACCCGCGAGGGCCGGCTCGATCGCCTGATCATCCCCAACAAGCCGCTCGACATTCTCGCCCAGCAGATCGTCGCGGCGACCGCCGGCGAAGAGTGGGATGAGAACGAGCTCTACGAGCGGGTGCGTTCCGCGTATCCGTACCGTGAGCTCACCCGGGCGGAGTTCGACGCCGTGGTGCAGATGCTGGCGGAAGGGTTTACGACCCGGCGCGGCCGGCGCAGCGCGCACATCCACTACGACGGGATCAACCGCAAGCTCAAGGGGCGGCGCGGGGCGCGCATCGCCGCCATCACGTCGGGCGGCGCGATCCCCGATCTGGGGGATTACCGCGTCATTCTCGAGCCGACCGAGACATTCGTCGGCACGTTGAACGAGGACTTCGCGATCGAGAGCACGCCGGGTGACATCTTCCAGCTCGGCAACACGTCGTACCAGATCGTCAAAGTCGAGTCGGGGCAGGTTCGCGTGGCCGATGCCAAGGGACAGCCACCGACGCTGCCCTTCTGGCTCGGCGAAGCGCCGGGGCGCACAAACGAGTTGTCGGAGGAAGTGTCGCGGCTGCGGCAGGATATCGCCGACCGGCTGGATGATCCGCCGGCCGCGACTCAGTGGCTGGTTGAGAGTCTCGGACTCAACGAGCCGGGCGCCCGGCAGATCGTCGAGTACCTCGGCGCGACCCGGCAGATCCTCGGCACGATCCCGACGCAGCAATGTCTCGTGCTGGAGCGGTTCTTCGACGAAGCGGGCGGCATGCAGCTCGTGCTGCACGCGCCGTTCGGCAGCCGCATCAATCGCGCGTGGGGACTCGCGCTCCGCAAGCGCTTCTGCCGCAGCTTCAACTTCGAGCTCCAGGCGGCGGCGACCGAGGACGCCATCGTCTTGTCGCTCGGTCCGCAGCACAGCTTCCCGCTCGAGGATGTCTTCCAGTACTTGAAGCCGGCGACGGCCGAACACCTGCTTGTGCAGGCCATGCTCGACGCGCCGGTCTTCGGGACGCGGTGGCGCTGGAACGCGACACGCGCGCTCGCCGTGTTGCGGTTCAGAGGCGGGCGCAAAGTCCCCACGCCGCTGCAACGGATGGAATCCGAGGATCTCGTGGCGGCGGTGTTCCCCGATCAGCTCGCCTGTCCCGAGAATCTCGTCGGCGACCGCGAGATCCCCGATCACCCCCTCGTGAATCAGACGATCGCCGACTGCCTGCTCGAGGCGATGGATTTCCCCGGTCTCAAGCGGATTCTCGAGGGAATGGAAGCGGGACAGCTCACGATGATCGCCCGCGACACCTCAGAGCCGTCGCCGCTGTCGCATGAGGTCCTGAACGCCCGGCCCTACGCGTTCCTCGATGACGCACCGCTCGAGGAGCGCCGCACGCAGGCGGTGCTAACCCGTCGCGGGCTCGACGTGAAGACCGCGGACGAGTTCGGGAAGCTTGATCAGTCCGCCATCGACCTCGTGCGCGAGCAAGCATGGCCCGATCCCGAAACCGCGGACGAGCTCCACGACGCGCTGCTCATCATGGGCGCCGTCCCAAGCGTCGAGGCCGGAACGCACGCGTCCTGGAAGGACACGTACGACAGCCTGATCAGCGCCGGCCGGGTGACCACTGTGGATGGACGGTTGTGGGTGGCGACTGAGCGGTTGCCCATGGTACAAACCGCGTTCCCCGGCGCTCTGCACGAGCCGGTCGTGACACCGCCGGAGCGCGAGCGAGCAAGAACCTGGAACAGGGAAGACGCGATTCGCGAGCTGGTGCGTGGGCGGCTCGAGGTGGTCGGCCCGACCACCGCCGCCGACATCGCCGACGCTACCGGGCTTCCTACCATTGACGTCGACTTCGCGCTCGCGGCGCTCGAGCACGAAGGCTTCGCGCTTCGCGGCCGCTTCTCCGCCGGAGTGCAGGGAACCGAGTGGTGCGAGCGCCGGCTGCTGGCGCGGATTCATCGCTACACGCTCGACCGGCTACGCAGAGAGATCGAGCCGGTCGCCGCGGCGGACTTCCTGCGCTTCCTGTTCCGGTGGCAGCGCCTCGCGCCGGGATCGCGAGCCGAGGGGCCCGAAGGTTTGGCGGCGGTTCTCGACGTCCTCGACGGCTACGAGCTCGCCGCGGGCGCCTGGGAATCGGAAGTGCTGCCGGGGCGGCTCATGGATTACGATCCGCTCTGGCTCGATGGACTGTGCCTGTCGGGCGAGATCGCGTGGGGCAGACTCACAGCAACGCGGAATGCGGAAGTCGCAATGCGGAATCGAAAGGCTGGTCCCGTGCGCAGCACTCCGATCGCGCTGTTCCGGCGCGACCGCGGGGAGGTTTGGCGGGCCGGACTTCCGGAGCCGGATCCAAGCGCACTGCCGCTTTCTTCAACCGCGAAGGCGATGCTCTCTGCATTCGAGCAACGGGGCGCGCTCTTTTTCGGGGATCTCGTCAACGCGACCGGGCTATTGCGAACCGAAGTCGAGAAGGGACTCGGCGAGCTGGTCGCGTGGGGACTGGTTTCATCCGACAGCTTCGCGGGCCTGCGCGCGTTGCTGGTGCCGTCCGATCGGCGCCGACCACTGGGTGGAGGCTACCGGCGGCGCGGCAGAATCGCGCCGTTCGGCGTCGAAACGGCGGGACGTTGGTCGCGCACGCACGCGCGGCCACCGATTCCCGAAGAGGACATTGCTGAAGCCATCGCCTGGCAGCTGCTGCGGCGTTACGGCGTGGTCTTCCGCCGCCTGGTGCAGCGTGAGACGCTGCTGGCACCCTGGCGCGACATCCTGCGCGTGTACCGCCGGCTCGAAGCGCGCGGCGAGATCAGGGGCGGGAGATTCGTCGGCGGGGTCTCGGGCGAGCAGTATGCGCTGCCCGAAGCGATCGGGCTGCTCCGCACGACGCGCCGCGAAGGTGGGGACGGGGAGCTGGTCGCGATCAGTGGCGCGGATCCTCTGAACCTCGTTGGGATCCTGACGCCCGGCGAAGCGGTGCCGGCGATTACCAGCAACCGTGTGCTCTATCGTGACGGCGTACCGATCGTTGTGAAGGAAAGCGAAGGCAAGGAGCGCTTCCTCGTCGAGGCGCCAACTGAGGAGCGCGACGTGCTGCGGGCCGCGTTGATGCGCCGCCGCCCAGTTCCTCTTGTGCGCACCTACTTGGGAAAGAGTCGAGCCGGCTAGATTTTGAGCTTCTGCAGGTACTTGGTCCGGAGTTTGGCGACCTTGGGGGCGATGACCGCGCGGCAATACGGCTGGTTGGGATTGCGGCGGTAATACTCCCGGTGGTATTCCTCGGCGGGATAGAAAGCCTTCAGTGGCTCGATCGTCGTCACGATCGGGTCGTCGAAGATATGCTCGGCCTCCAGCTCCCTGATGACTTCCTCCGCCGTCCGGCGCTGCTCGTCGTCATGATAGAAGATCGCTGAGCGGTACTGCGTGCCCACGTCGCCGCCCTGGCGATTGACGGTGGTGGGATCGTGCAGCGAGAAGAAGACGCCGAGGAGATCGCGGTAGGAGACCACGTCGGGATCGAAGGTGACCTGCGTGACCTCCGCATGTCCGGTCGTGCCGGTACAGACGGCCTCATAAGTGGGATTGGCGACGTGACCGCCCGTGTAGCCGGAGGTCACCTTGCTGACGCCGCGAAGCTGCTCGAAAACCGCTTCAAGACACCAAAAGCAACCGCCAGCGAGTGTAGCGACTTCAGTTGTCATGCCTTGATTCTCGCTCGGGCGTCAATAGGCTGCAAATGTGACCGGCTGACGAATCGTCACACGCGTGGGCCGGCCCCCAATCCGGGCCGGTCGATATACCGCGGCAAGGACGACCCGCTTCGTCTCCGCATCGAATACTGGATTGGGACTCTGGACCACCTTCACAGTGGGTGGCAGGACGCGCCCGGTGGTGTCGAGTGTCGCTTCCACAATCACGGTGCCGCCGATCCGCAGGGCCTGCATCTCAGCGGCGTAGCGAATCGGCGGATACGAAATGAGCGCCGGCGGCTCATCGGCAGCTCCCACAACGCTGGGTGCGCCGAACGGTGAGGCCACACCAGCGGTGGTCCTGCCGCGGTGGCGGCTGATGCGGATGGAATCCGCCAGCCGTTTGAGGAACGGCGCGAGGTCGACGCCGCGCGCCGTGAGATCGTGATAGCCCGCGAGACCTTCCTCGAACGACCGCGCCGCCAGACTGTCCCGGCCCTTCGCGTGCCATGCAATCCCTTGAACGAGCACCGCGTACACGCGTTCGCCGGGGGTCGCGTTGTTGGCACTGTCCAACGCGTCTGCGGTGAGCGCCAGCGCGCTGTCGGCGCGATGCGCGCGCAATTGCTCGCGTGCCGCGCCGATGAGCGTCGTGGGATTCGCGGGAGCCGGCGGGTTGAGCGTGAATCCGAGGCTGACGGCGCTCCTCACGAGATGACCCTTGACGCGACCCGGCGTGAACTGCGCGGCGAACATCATCTGCCGCAACGGGGCGTTGAATGCGGAGTCCGGCGATTCGAGGATCTCGAAACCGCGCTCCTCGACTCGGCCGAGGGTATCGATGACCGCGGTTACGAGAGCGTGACCGCCCACGCGCCGCCGCCGCAGTTCTGCCGGATAGACGAGCTTCGGCCCGGCACGCCAAGCCGCGGGCTCATCGAGGTCGCTCGCGACGAAAATGCGGAACGGCCGCGCCTCTGCGTCGAAAACGTCTTGCAGGCCGGGGGAAATCTCGTCGAGGCCACGAACGGCGACGATCTGACGCAACTGCAGCGCGCTGCGAAAATTCGTCCGCGCGAGACTGTCCGAGCCGCGCACGTACTCGAGAATGCCGCGCCAGACGAAAACATTGACGCTGTCCATGAGGTACAGCGCGGACTCGAGCGCTTCGTGCAGCGCCGTATCGGCCTTGGCGAACTGACCGCTGCCGATCAGCGCGCGAGCGGCGCGTACGGACTCCGCACTGCGACCTTGCCCGGCTGCGCCGGGGACGACGAAAAGGACGAGAGCAAAAACCAGCAGATGGGTGCGGCGGCCCACGACAAAATATCTCGCCCGGTGCCGTGACCGCGTCAACCCCCGCTCAGGACCAACCAGGCGGCGGCCGCCGCGACCTTTTGCTCGGCGCGCCAGCGTCCAACGCCGTCGCCGAGCGCCGCGACTTGAGCCTTCACGGTCGCAGGCGCCCGACGGAGTTTCCTGGCGAGCCGGTCGTAAACATCGCGCTCGAGCACGACCGCGGCTGCCAATCCGCAGCGCTCCAGCCCGCTGGCGGTGACGGCTCGGAACAACCGGCCCTCAGACGCATGCGCGCGCATGTGCGGACTGGCGATCGTCGCGGGATCGATCAACGACGACACGACGACTCCCGCGGCACGCAGCTGATGTTCGGCCCGGTGCTCGGCAACGAGGGCGGCCAGGGACAGGCGCGAGAACCGCTCGATTCCTCGAACCAGCCTGTCGACGATGTGGCGGTTGGTTTGCGCGGTCCCCATTCCCGCGTGATAGGGTTGGCGCGAGTGCGGCACCTTGGCATCACTCAGCTCGACGATGCGGCTGTCCACCACGCGCGGGGCTGTTTTTGGGCCCGTGAGGAGCACGGCGGCGGCCCAGCCGGATTTCACGCGAAACCCCAAGGCAGCGCTCATCCCCAATCCTTCGAGTCGGGTGCGACTCGACGCATTGCCTTCAAAAAGGCGAATGCGGAATGCGGAGCTCGGAAGGCGGAGTCATCAGGCGGCTTTGTCATTTCGCATTGCAGTCCGGTAATCTCCTCCGCCAGAACATTCACGGTCCCATCATCCTTGGCGAGCTTGCCACGAACCAGCACAAACGGCTCCCCGCGGACAGCCGCGCGATAGCGGTCGTACACGTCGGTCCGCACGATCACGTTCGTCATGCCGGTCTCGTCTTCGACCAGGAGGAATACGGTCCCCTTCGCGGTTTCTGGCCGCTGGCGCGCAACGACCAGCCCCGCCACCTGACACTTGACTCCAGCTTTCAGGTTTTCGAGATCGCGGTTGAGCGTGAGATCGGCTGGTAATGCATTACGTACCAACGACAAAGGATGGCCGCTGGCCGAGAAGCCGAGTGTGGCGTATTCGGCGAGCAGCTGTTCGTGGGCGGCCAGACCGCGGAAACGTAAGTGCTCGTGAGGATGATTCAGCGCCAGCTCGAGCTGGCAACGCCCGCGTCCGTCGCTGCTGCGCTGGGCCTTGGGAGGGAGCCAGAGACCCACCTGCCACAACAGCTCGCGCCGGGTGAGTCCGAACCCATCACAGCCGCCGACCCACATGAGTGCTTCGATCGCCGTTCGTTTGAGAGCAGGCGGAGCGCGTCGTATGAAATCGCCGACGCTCTTGAACGGTCCGTGCTGCTCACGCTCCAGTACAGTGGCGGTCGCTGTCTCTTCGCTCCAATGCCGCACGAAACCCAATCCCACCCGTAGAGCAGCCGTGTCCCGTTCAACCGTGCACCAGACGTCGCTGCGATTGAGGTCCGGCAATTTCATATCGATGCCGTTGCGCAATGCGTCGCGACCCAGCGCATCGATCGAGTAAAACCCCATCGGCTGATTGTTGAAGAGCGCGACGTAGTACTCGACGGGATGATAGTGCCTGAGCCACGCCGATTGATAGGCGAGCAATCCAAACGCTGCGGCGTGCGATTTGGGAAATCCAAATTCACTGAAGGCGATCACCTGGGCGAACACTTTTTCGGCGGTCGCTTCGGGAACGCCGCGGCTCTGCGCCCCCTGGCGGAATTCGTCCCAGAAGCCGGCCATCAGATCGTGCGAGCGGCGCCGGCTCATCGCCCGCCGCAGCGCCTCCGCCTGTCCAGTGGTGAATCCCGCGAGTGCCTGGCAGACCTGCAGCACCTGATCCTGATAAAGGATCACGCCCAGCGTCTCCGCAAGACAGTCGCGCAGCAAGGGATGATCGACCGGTGGCTCATAGGCACGACCCGCCGCGTGCGCGCGGCGCTGCTCTTCGCGCCGCCGCACGTACGGGTTCACGGCGCCGCCGACGATCGGTCCTGGCCGCACGATTGCGACCTCGACCGCGAGGTCCTCGAGATTGCGCGGGCGGCTGCGACGGATCATCTGGATCTGCGCCCGGCTCTCGATTTGAAACAGACCGATGGTGTCACCGGCGCAGATGCGATCGTAGATCGCGGGATCCTCGAAGTCGATACGCGAGAGGTCGGGGGGCGACCCGGTGTGACGGGCGATCAGCTCGACGCATTCTTCGACAAGTGACAGCATCCCGAGCGCGAGAAAATCGATCTTGATGAATCGCGCGTCATCGCAGGAATCCTTATCCCACTGGCAGACGACGCGGTCTTCCATTGCCGCGTGCTCGAGTGGCACCAGCTCCACCAGGGGCCGGGAGGAAATCACCATGCCACCCGGATGCTGTGACACGTGGCGCGGCAGTCCGCGAATCTCGTGCGCGAGTGCACACAAATCCCGCCACAGGGGAGCATCCTTGCGGCCGGCAAAGCCCGGCAGATGTTCCATCTCTTCGGGAAGGTCGTCCGCGCGCCCATCCGCCAACTTTGCGACCAGCTCGATTTCGCCGAGTGGCAGGTCGAGTGCTTTGCCGATTTCGCGCACGGCCGAGCGCAGCCGATAGGTGGGGAACGAACACACGAGCCCAACGTGCTCGGCGCCGTAGCGCGTGTAGACACGGCGGATCAGCTCCTCGCGAATCTCGCGGGGGAAATCGAGATCGATGTCGGGCACCGACGCGAGGGTCTCGTTCAGAAAGCGGCCGAGGAACAGCTTGTTCGCGATCGGATCGATGTGCGACAGGCCAAGGAGATAGCAGACAATGGAAGAGACGGAGGAGCCGCGGCCTCTGCCCGGCAGGAGATTGCCGCTGGCGCGTCGCGATCCGCGCCGGACGTCGGTCGCGACCTCGCGCGCGAGATCGAAGAGATCGTGATAGACGAGAAAGAAGCCGCTGAGCTTATGATGCTCGATCAGCACCAATTCTGCTTCGAGCCGGCGCACTGCCTGAGAGTGATAGAGCGAGTCTTCCGGGTAGCGCTCCTCCAAACGGGCACGGCACAGCTCGGTGAGGGCTTGGGGTGCGGGCGCGCGATCGGCCCCCCGGAAGTCGGGGAATGTGTAACCCAGATCGCGCGTCAAATCGAAGGCGCGACAACGCTCGGCGATGGCTAAAGTAGTGGCGACAGCATCCGGACAGTCACGAAACAGCGTAGTGACTTCTTCCAGTGGCCGCAGGTAAAACTCGCTGTTCGGATTCCTGACCCGATGCGAGCCGTCGAGCGTGGTGCGATGGCGAATAGCGACCATGACATCGTGCAGACGATGCAGCTCGCGCGCGTGGTAATGCACGCTGCCCGTGGCGACAGCGCTGAGGCCTACGTCATTCGCAAGGCTTATCAGGGCACTCGTCAGGGCGACATCGCCCCGCACCCGGTTGCGTTGGATCTCGACAAAAAATCGATCGGCGCCGAATATCGCCTTGCATCGCTCGGCGAGCTTTCTGGTTGCGCTCAATCCATCGTTTTCCAACGTCCGCGGCAGCAAGCCATCCCGGCGCGAGCCAGACAGGATGATGAGTCCGTCATGCCGTTCTTCAAGCGCCGTGTGCGGCAGTCGCGGATCGAGCCGCTCGGCGCCGAGGTGCGTGGTGGTGAGTAGACGGCAGAGATTCGTATATCCCTGTGGCGTCTCGGCGAGCAGAATCAGCTCGCTGCCATCCGTGAGCGTGACAGCGGCGCCGGTGATTGCCTGAATCCCGAGTGGCTTGGCGGCATGCGCGAATG
>MNDR01000101.1:13089-23266 GCA_001915025.1 Gemmatimonadetes bacterium 13_2_20CM_2_65_7 | reverse complement strand
AGACGTTTGCCGCCTTCCAGCATGACTTCCATGTAGCCGCGTGAAATCGGCTGACGCCACCATTCATCATCGATTCGCCACGTTTCGAGGATGGCTTCGATTTTGCCTACTTTGGAGACCGACAAAACGCCGGAGGCGTCCAATTCCAACACCACCGGCTTCGGCGCGTTTACGGCTCGTAGTCGATCAATGCGTAACGGCGCTCGGGCAGGCGCGACCATGGCTGCACCTCGATGATGTGATAAAGCGAGGACCGCTTGATTCGCATCCGGATCTCGCGCGCGGCGCTCTGCAAGGCGCGCTGCTGGCCGGCACGCGCCGCTGCCTGGGCGTCGCGCGCGAAAAGCTGGAGCTCCGCAGTCCCCGGAGCAAACGCGGTGAATTCCAAAACGAGCCGCTCGACGGCACCGGTCGGCGGCGATTGATCGAGACGAATTTTGAGTGGAGCGGCGATGCGCGCGGCATCGGCGCTCGGATCCTTGAGCAGAATCGTTGCGAGCCAGGAGCCGGAGCCATCGAGATCGGCGCGCAGTCGCAGCGCGTGCACGCGCCATCCGATGCGACGAGGATGCCTGAGCGCGCGAGCGATCAGCTGATCGAGCGAATGGCTGAGCAGCTCGCGTTCGCCAACCGGCGTGAAGAACGTGAGTGCCGCCACGATCGGCTCGGGCGAGACGCGGCCCACGACAGGCTCGGTAATACGACCGGCGGCGAGCAGCCAGAGCCGCCGGCCGACCGATCCGAACTGCGCCGCAATCGCTTCCTCCGGCAGCGCAGCCAGCGCGCCGAGTGTCCGGATGCCGAGCTGGCGCAGGCGGCGGTGAATGTCAGGATCGAGCGGAAGAACGGCGATGGGTTGGGAAGCGAGAAACTTCTGCTCTTCGCCAATGGGGACAACGATCGCTTCGCTCCGCTTGGCGCGGCTTGCGGCGACCCAAGCTGTGAATTTTCCAGCTCCCCAACCCAGACGGAATGACGAGGCTTCGCTCATTCCAACATTCCAACATTCCAACGTTCTCTTTATCGCTGCTACAATCTTGACTGCCGAGCCGTAAATCCCCTCCAAGCCGGCAGTCCCCACGTATGCCAATCCCAGCTCCGCCGGCTCCACGACAGGACTCACTGCGGTGAGCGCAGAGAGGAGCCTGGCGAACTGTTCGTCGTAGTGGACGGGATCGGGTTCGATCAGTCGCAACGTCGGACAGAGTCCGATCGCCTGGCTGACCGTCATCCCCGGCTTCACGCCGGTATGACGGGCGTGCGGCGAAACCTGCCAGAGCTTGCGAGTGGTGTCGGGAGCGAGCAGCGCGATGGAGTAGCCTGCAAGCCCTTCATGACGCGCCTCTTCACAGCGGAGTGGGAAGAGGGGAATCCAGACACAGGCAGCGAGTACGCTCGTCGGACGTTGAGACATTTCAGAGTCAAAATGGGACCCGAATATATCCCGAAAGCTCGTCATGTCGCAAGGTGATATTTAGACTGATGACCCAGCCCGATCTCTTTGGTCCTGAGGCACTTCCAGCGCTAAACCCAGAAGTCGTCGCGCTGGCTCGAGCTATCCCGCCCCATATCCGCTTCGGCACCTCGACCTGGACCTATGACGGCTGGTTCGGCGATGTCTACCGCCGCAGCTACCGCGGGCCGCAGCCGGCAAAGCGGCTGGAGGAGTACGCGCGCTATCCCCTGTTTCGGACAGTGGGAATCGATAGCGCCTTCTACGATCCTCCTTCCGAGGAAGAGCTGCAGTCATATGCGCGTGCGCTTCCGCCCGGATTTCCCTGTGTGAGCAAAGTCTGGGATCGGATCACCGCAAGGCGCCTGAGCCAGGACGCCGGCCAGCCCGGGCTCGCTGGGATGCGCAATCCCGATTTTCTGAACGCCGCGCTTTTCAAGGAAGCCGTGCTCGGTCCATATGAGCGATCATTTCGCGACCACGCGGGATGCTTCGTATTCGAGTTCCAGTCGATGCATGGCAAGGACATTCCCGATCCGCTGCAATGGGCGGATCAACTGGATGTATTTCTCGAGCAACTGCCGCGCGACTTCCGGTACGGAGTGGAGCTGCGCAATCCCGAGCTGCTCACCGATCTCCACGGCGAGGTGCTGAAGCGGCACGGCGTCGCGCACGTGTTCAACTCCTGGACGGAAATGCCCTCGATCGGCGAGCAGCTCGATCTTGCGTGGGTATTCCCGGCAAACTTCACGGTGGCGCGTGCCCTGTTGAAGCCAGGCCGGCGATATGCAGACGCGGTGAAGCAGTTTCAGCCGTACGATCGCATTCAGGAGCCGCTGCCGGGCCTGCGCGCCGATCTGGTGCGCCTGGTGACAGAGGCGCATCGGCGGCGGGTGGAGGCGTTCATCCTGGCCAATAATCGAGCCGAGGGGAATGCGCCGGGAACGATCAGAGCGGTGGCTCGCATGTGGCAGGAAGGTGACCTGCAGGGTACTTCTTAGGGTAGATAATCGGGATCTCTTACTTCAGGAGGAGGTCTATGCGTCCTACCCAGTTTGCAATGCTCGCTGTTTGCCTCGCCGCCTGCGAATCCGACCTCAGAGTAGTACCGTCCACCGTCGAATGGATGGAATGGCCCGCCGAAGTCCCCGTGGCGCAGCCTTTCACTGTACGCCTGCTTGTCTCGCGTCCCGGTTGCTTTCAGGGTGTGTACAAGCCCGGTATCACCGCGGACCAGTCCGCGGTAACGTTCGCGCCGTACTTTCTCGTCAAGAACACAACTCCGATACTCTGCCTCCCTGAGGCGCAGCCAGTCGATATCTACTATGCGGATCTCGACACGGTGGGGACGGCGCCCGGGCTACAGGCCGATTTTGCGCGAACGTTTGAGATGCGGGCAGCTGCGTCTGTGTACGCGCCGACAGCGCCCCTTACAGCCGCCAATCTTCCCGTTCGGACCTACGGCGAGGTGACTGTGCGACTCACGAATCCCGATAACTCGCGACGCAGTGCCGGGGGATTTGCCTCCAAATTCGTGGATAACCTGGGCTGTGCGCGACTGCTGCCGGCTGGCGCAATTGCTCCGGGCTCGAGTTACGTGCTGGAAGACCAGGCCGACACGGCCTTCAGCTACGGATTCGTGCGCGGCTACATCCATGATGCTGCAACGCCGGTGTGTGGCCAGTCGCGGGTTTTCGAGCTTCTATCGCGGAACTAGGGGAGGCTGCCGCGTAGCGCCAGCTCGCCTTGGGTCGGCGTGCGACTGGGGCGATAACGGTCGATCATGCCGTCGTTCTTTGTAAACCCGTGTTTCTTCCGTAGTCGCTGAACCCGGCGCGCCAGTGCACGAGCATACTCGCGCGGCGCGCCGGCCTGCCGGGCGTAGGCACGCTCATACCGCGCCACCAGATCGGGAAAATGTTCGGCAATGAGCGGCATGAACCGGTCGCGCACCGCTGCGTAGAGCCGGAGCGCGCCGGCGTGGATGAACCGGGCGCCGGCGGCCTTTGCGGCCGCAAAGAGCGCGTCCAGATGGGGCAGGTCATCGGTAATACCGGGCAGCACAGGCGCCACGATCAACCCGGCATTCACGCCGGCCTCGATGAGTTTGCGCAGGGCGCGCAGCCGGGCTGCCGGGACGGGAGAGCGCATCTCCAGCGTGCGCGCGAGCCGCGCATCAGCGGTGATCAAAGAGACGTGAACCTGGACCTCGTTCCGCTGCTGCAGCTTCACTAGAAGATCGGCGTCGCGCACAATGAGTGGGCTCTTCGTGATGATTCCGAACGACAGGCCCTCGCAGCGCGTCAAATGCTGGAGCACCGTGCGCGTGATGCGAAACCGCCGCTCCGCCGGCTGATACGGATCGGTCGCCGTACCGATGACGATCGTCTCGCCGAGCGGAACATGTTTGAGATCGGCGGTGAGCGCGCCCACAACCTGTTCCTTTACAAAGATGCGCCGCTCGAATGCCTCCCACCCGTGCTCGCCGCGATAGTCGGCAAACTCGGCGTCGGTCAACTTGCCGGCGTCATGCGCGCGCTCGACGACGTAGCGGTGCGTATAGCGGGCATAGCAGTAGCTGCATCCGAATTCGCAGCCGACGTACGGATTGAGGGACCAGTAATCCATTCCGGTCGACGCGGGAGAGTTGAGAACACGCTGCGGTGTGATCGAGACGAATCGGGTGCCGCGGAGGCGCTCGTCGAGAACTGCGTCGGATAGGCGGTTCGGCGGTTGGGCGGTTAGCGCGAGTGGTAACTCGAGCGGCTTTCCATCCGCCGAACCGCTCAGCCGCCCAACCGCCCGGCTACCCACAGCGCGCCCACCCACAAAGCAGGCAGACGAGGCAGCCGGACTGATGCGCAGTCCCGGCACCGCAGTCAGGACAAGGACGAGGAAGCGGCTGAGGCGGAGATTCGCGGGGCTTGCGGGCGGCGCCACCCATACCACCCGAATATAACCCGAAAGCTGCTAGGCGGCCACCACCCGTCGCCAGACGTAATAGACGACCACGCCGACTAGGACGAGCAGCAGTCCCAGCATCGAATAGGTCTGCGTGGCCTTCTGGACTAGCAGGTCCACCGCGATCAGTCCGGTCAACACGACGTACAGCGCCGGCAGCAGGGGGTAACCCGGAGCGCGTACTGGTCGTGGCAAATCGGGGCGCTTTTTTCGCAAGCGGAAGAGTCCGAAGGCGGTCAACGCATAGAACACGACCGCCGCGAAGATCACGAAGTTGAGCAGCTGGCCGTAGGTGCCCGACAAGCATAACAAGCACGTCCAAACCGCCTGGACAACGAGCGCGAGCGCGGGGGTTTTATACGTCGGATGCAGCGTCGCCGCCGACTTAAAGAAGAGATTGTCCTGCGCCATCGCGTAGTACACGCGCGCGCCCGAGAGAATCAATCCGTTGTTGCATCCAAATGTCGAAATCATGATCGCGACGGCCATCATGTACAAGCCCGGCGTCCCGAACATCGCTTGTAGGGCGGCGGTGCCGACGCGATCCTGCGGCGCGTGCGCAATCGCGTCCGCCGGGAGGACGTTCAGGTAGGCGACGTTGGCAAGGACGTACAGCGTCGTCACGGTCAACACGCCCGCGGCCATGGCGAATGGCAGGTCCTTCTCAGGATTCTTCAGCTCACCCGATGCGAAGCCGACGTTGTTCCACGCATCCATCGAGAACAACGAGCCGACCATTGCGGCACCGATGGCCGGGACGATGGCGAGTGTGATTCCGGCGGCGGGCCAGAAACTCGGCCCAAAGTTGGCGGCAATCGCACTGGTGTTCCGGCCGATCGTCAGGCCGAGCAGGATCAGCGCAGCGAGCGCGGTCGTCTTGATGGCCGTCAGCGAAGTCTGAATGAACGCCGCGGTCCGCACGCCGCGCAGGTTGATCCAGGTGAGGAGCACGATGGAAAGGATTGCGAAGATCCGTTGGCGGGAGAATCCAACGGCGATGTCCCCGATCGGCGCCGGGACGTGCAGCGTGGTGCCGAGAAACACGTCCGGCGAGAGCCACGGCCAGAGCACCGACGTGAAGCGCGCGAACGCGACGGCGACCGCGGCAATCGTCCCCGTCTGGATGACGACAAACAGCGTCCAGCCGTAGAGATAGCCGAACAGCGGTGAAATGCCTTCGCGCAAATAGACGTACTGTCCGCCGGCTTTGGGAAACATCGCGGCGAGCTCGCCATACGTGAGTGCGCCGAGCAGCGTCACCACGCCGGACAGGAGCCACACGAGCAGCAGCACACCCGGCGTGCCGACCTGCCGCAGGATGTCGGCGGACACGATGAAAATGCCGGATCCGATCATGGATCCGACGACCAGCGCGGTCGCATCGAGCCGCGAGATCGCGCGGACGAACTCGACGCGCTCGGATTGGACCGGTGTAGAAGTCATGAGGCTGATAACCTAGTTGCCATTCTCAACGGCCGCTATCTTTTGCAGCCCCTACCTCCCGAGGACCGCGTGCGTCTGCTGCCGCGCGAAGAAGAGTTCTTCGATTTGTTTACGGAAGTGGCCAATCGTAACAAAGAAGCGGTGGAGCATTTGCGCCAACTTTTTCAGGCGCCGCCCGATCGGCGTACGCCTCACGTCGAAGCGTTGAAGCGACTGGAGCACGAGGCCGATCAAGTCACACACGAGGTCGTGAACCGTCTCGACCGCACCTTCATCACGCCGCTCGATCGCGAAGACATTCACCAACTCTCGTCGGATCTCGATGACGTCATGGACGCCATGGATGGCACGGCGCGACGCGCGCAGATCTTCCGGCTGGGGACGGCTCCGCAAGGCGTCCTGCGGCTGGTGGAGGTGCTCCAGCGCATGATGGGCGTACTGTTCGAAGCGGTGAGCCGCCTCAAGAAGGGCGACGATGTGATACGCTACTGCGTCGAGGCAAAGCAGCTCGAAGAGGAAGGCGACTCGGTCTACCACGAGGCGCTGGGTCAGCTGTTCGAGAAGGAGCGCGACGCGATCGAGCTGATCAAATGGAAAGAGATCTACGATAATCTGGAGGGCACGCTCGACCAGGCCGAAGACGTCGCCAACGTGGTCGAGTCCATCACGATCAAGCACGCCTGATGGCCGGTTCCGTCTGGTTTGTCCTTGCGATTCTAGTCGTCGCTTTCATCTTCGACTTCATCAACGGTTTTCACGACGCGGCTAACTCGATCGCCACGGTCGTCTCGACCCGCGTGCTGTCGCCCAGCGCAGCGGTCGTGTGGGCGGCGTTCTGGAACTTCGTCGCGGCATTCGTCTTCGGCACGGCGATCGCCAAAACGGTGGGCAAAGGGCTGATCGACATCACCATCGTCGATTCAACCGTTGTGCTGGCCGGGCTGCTCGGCGCCATCATCTGGGACCTCGTGACGTGGTGGCTGGCCCTTCCCACGTCGTCATCACACGCGCTGATCGGCGGATACGCCGGTGCGGCCGTCGCGAAAACCGGATTCTCCGCCATCATAGCGAGCGGCTGGACCAAAACATTGATCTTCATCGTCATCGCGCCGGTCATGGGGTTCATGCTGGCCCTCCTGCTCACCGTCGCCTTGTCCTGGTCGCTGCGACGATCCATGCCCCGGAGGGTAGACAAGACGTTTCGCGTGCTACAGCTCGTCTCGGCCGCGCTCTACTCACTCGGTCATGGGACGAACGACGCGCAAAAGACGATGGGGATCGTCGTGGCGTTGTTGGTCTCGAGTCAGAAGCTGTTCGTGAACTTTCCCATTCAGCTGTTTCATCTCACGGACGCCGAACACGTGCCGACTTGGGTGATTCTCTGGGCCGGAGCGGCAATTGCGCTCGGCACGATGGCGGGCGGGTGGCGAATCGTGAAGACGATGGGTCAGCGAATCACCAAGCTCACCCCGTTTGGGGGGTTCTGTGCGGAAACGGCCGGCGCAATCACGCTCTTCGTCTCTTCCCATTACGGTATCCCCGTCAGCACGACGCACACGATTACCGGCGCCATCACGGGCGTCGGAGCGGTACAGCGCTTCTCGGCAGTGCGCTGGGGCGTCGCCGGGCGGATCGTGTGGGCGTGGATGGCGACGATTCCGGCGGCCGCCGGAATCGGAGGGCTGTCCTATCTGTTGCTGCGAGCGGTTGTCTAGCTAGTCGAGCTTCAACGTCAGCACCCGCCGCTCGGTCATCTCCTCGATCGCATACCGCACGCCCTCGCGGCCAAGTCCGGAGGCTTTCGCGCCGCCGTAAGGCAGGCGATCGACCCGGAAGCCGGGAATGTCGTTGCCGTTCACCGCGCCAACGTCGAGCTCGGCGTGCAGCCGGAACATCGTCTGCAGGTTGGTCGTGAAGACTCCCGCCTGGAGTCCGTAGGGCGACGCATTGACCCAGGCGATCGCGTCGGTCAACGCCCGATAGGGCGTGACGGTCACGAGCGGCGCGAAGACTTCTTCGCAGTTCACTTTCATCTCGGCGGTGGTGTGCAGCAGCACGGTGGGCTCCAAGAAGACACCGCTGCGCTTTCCCCCCAGCGCGACCTCCGCGCCTGCCGCGACCGCTTCCTTGATCCAGCGCTCGACGCGCTCGGCGGCCTCGAGTGAGATGATCGGACCGACGTCCGTGTGCTCGTCGAGCACGTCACCGACCTTGAGCTGCCGGACCTGCTGCACGAAGAGCTGGAGGAACGATTGATACACGCGCTCGTGCACGTATATGCGCTGCGTGGAGATGCACGACTGGCCGGCATAGGTGAAGCCGCCGACCGCGCAGCGGGTGGCCGCCCACGTGAGATCTGCATCCGGCTCGATGATCACCGCCGCATTGCCGCCCAGCTCGAGCAGCACGCGCTTGGTGCCAGCCTTCGCGCGAATCGCCCAACCGGATTTCGCGCTGCCCGTGAACGTGATGAGCCGGACGCGCGGGTCCTCGATCAGCATCTGAGCGACCTCGACGTGGCACGGCGTGATGTTGACGCCGCCCTCCGGATAACCCGAGGCCCTGACGAGATCGCCGAGGTGGAGGGTGGTGAGCGGATCCTGCGGTGGCGGCTTCAAGGTGACGGTGGCACCACACGCCATCGCGGGAGCGATTTTGTGGGCCGCCAGCAGGATCGGGAAGTTGAACGGTGTGATCGCCGCAATCGGCGACAGGGGGAAGCGGCGCGTGATCGCGATCCTGCCCTTGCCGGCCGGGACGGTGTCGGCAGGAAGCACTTCGCCGCCAATGCGCGTCGCCTCTTCAGCGGCATCGCGAAACACGAAGATCGTTCGATCGAGCTCGGTGCGCGCCTGGGCGATCGGCTTGCCGGCTTCCAGCGCCAGTGTACGGGCCAGCTCGCTCTTCACCCCTTCCAGGCCATCGGCGATTTTGCGCAGCGCGGCCGCGCGCTCGTATGCCGGAAGCTCCCGGCAGGCGCTCGTTGCCGCGACGTTTGCGTCGAGCGCTGCCCGGACCTCCTCGGGACCCGCTAGCGCAACGACACCGACTTCACTGCCATCCTGCGGGGCGCGGATAACCGCGGTCTCCCGGCCCTGCTGCTTTTGGCGCGTCGTCATTGTCCGAGTCTCTCCATCACGGTGGCCGCGATGGCGGCGTCTTGTACGCCGACCCCGTGAGATCGGCAATCGTAATCTCACTCTCTTGCTCGCGTCCCGGGAGTCGGCCGGCAGCGGGATGACCTTCAGTCGGTGAACAACCTCCGCAGGCCTCGCTCCGTTTCCGCGAGCGCCTCCTGGAAATGCTGCAGCTCCCCGCCATAGCCGAAGCGCAGGAATCCGGGCATGCCGAAGTGATCGCCGGGGCAGAGCAGGACGCCATGCTGGGCGCGGAGCTTCTCGACGATCTCCAGCGCCGGAATGGCGCCGCGATAATGCGCCCAACAGATCGCGCCCGCGGCCGGCGGATGCCAGGAAAAGGTGTCGCCGAAGGTCTTGAGCCAGGTTTCCAGCACCGGATAATTCGCGTTGAGAATGCGGCGCGTGCGATCGAGCAGTTTCTCGCGCACCAGCGGATCGAGCGCGACGGCGGCCAGATGATCCGACGCGCCCGATGGGCCGATCGTCGTGTAGTCGTGCCGGGCCCACGCTTCAAGGCTGAACGCGGGCTGCGACACGATCCAACCGATGCGCAGGCCCGGAAGACCGTATGCCTTCGATAGACCGTTGACGACGATCACTTTCTCGTAACCGCCGTTCCAGAACGACTGCGTCGTCTTGCCGTCTCGCTCGGCGCCCTGATACACCTCGTCGGCGAGCAGCCAGGCGCCGACTTCCGCGGCGCGGTCGAGAATCACCTTGCGGAGCTCGGGACTGAGCACGTGGCCGGTCGGATTGTGCGGGTTGGTGACGACGACGAGCTTCGTGCCGGGCGCGATCGCGCTGCGGACTTCTTCAGCGTACGGCTCCCAGCCTGCTTTTTCCTGGAGCTGGAACGGCCTAACCTCCGCGCCGAAGTTCTGCGTCAGTCCCCACGTCTGCATGTAGTTCGGCATCATCACGGCGACTTTGTCGCCTGTCTCGAGCAGCCGCCAGCAGGTGACGAAGTTCGCTTCCGAGCTGCCGGTCGTGACGAGGATCTGGTCGGGCGATGCGCCGGGATAAAGAGCGGCGATGCGCTCGCGCAGCAAGTCGGTGCCGTTGGATTGGCTGTAGCCGAGGCGCACGTCGAGCAGCGGCAGCGCCGAGGCGCCGGCGAGGCCGAGCAGCTCCTGGATCGTGAGCGGATGGACGCCGGATTCGGAGAGATTGAAGCGCACTT
>MNDR01000101.1:0-13024 GCA_001915025.1 Gemmatimonadetes bacterium 13_2_20CM_2_65_7 | reverse complement strand
CATGTCGTGGCGCGAGTCACCGATGAACACGGTTTCGTCGCATGTGACGCCGAGCTCTTCGACCGCTTTACGGACGGGCTCGGGGTGCGGCTTTGTGTGGGCGACGTCATCGCAGCCGATCACAATGTCGAAGGCCTGGTCAAGCGCGGATACGCGCAGCCCGCGCATGGCGCCGTCCCGGAGCTTGCTCGTCACGAGGCCAAGTCGTTTGCCGCGATCTTTGAGACGGAGAATTTCGTCGACGACGCCGTCGTACGGCTTCACGAGCGCGTCGTGATGTGTGAGGTTGTAGGTCCGGTAGGTTTGGACCATCCTCTCGATCTCTTCCTTGTCATGGGTGATCTGTCCGAATTGCGTCCACAGCGTCGTGCCGAGTCCCTTGATCCACATGTCGTCGGGTGGCATCGGCTCGTCGGAGCGGTGGAGCTGCATCGTGTGGCGGTAGGAACGGAGAATCAGCTCGATGGAGTCGATGATCGTGCCATCGAGGTCGAAGAGGAATGTCGTTAGCGGCACTACATCAAGCTAACGCCGTGACCAATGCGGCGACCAGCTCTACAGTCTGTGAGGTGTCCTCAACGTGCGCCGGTGGCAGGCGGATATGCCACGCCAGCAAGTGGCTGACTGTGAGCGGCTCCGTTCGCGAGAGCAACTCATCGAGCAGGAACTCCTCGCCCGCGGTCATCCCCAGCGCTAATCGCGACACGAGAGCGTCGAGTGTAGCGAGCTGATCGCCGTCGCCTCGTCGCGCGGCACGCCGCGCCGCCGAAAGCACCCAGGGGATCAGTCGTCGCGCGAGGCGGTCGCGATCGCCGGCACGCCAGCGCGCATCCTGCACCGCGGCGAGCCGTGCCTTGATGAGCGGCGCCGCGGCAGTGATCGCTTCCTGAAGCGTAGCAGGATCGACCCTCGCCGGCCGCGCTGCGATCGCGTCGCTGAGAATTCTCGTCGCGCCGGCAGGACTCGTCCGCGCGGCACCGCCAGCGACGACGATCGCCTCCACGAGATTCGCGATGCGCACGATGAGGACAGTGGAGGCCGATGGGCCGGATATGGCAGCCCAGGACCCCAGCGGCGCTCGAGGCGCATCGCCCTTCAGCGCCTCGAGCTGATCGGTCCAATCCAGCGTGCCATTCGTCCCGGCGAGATTCTGCGCACCGACCTTGGCGGCCAATCGCTCCTCGATCGCCAGCGCATCCGCCAGTGGCGCCGGCGGAAGAAATGTGACGGTCGCGATGGTGTGATGCGGCGAGCCGAGTCGGTCGATGCGGCCGGTGCGTTGCGCCAGGCGCGCCGGACTCCACGGCAAGTCATAGTGCACGACCCGGCCGGCATCCTGGAGGTTCAGCCCTTCGCTCAAGAGGTCGGTCGCGAGTAAGAGATCCGTCTCGAGCGCCGCGGCTGGTGGTGGAGCGCCCTGGGCTCGCGGCGCGAAGGCACGCAGGACCTCCTGGCGCCCCGCTTCACCTGCGGCAAAGCGGCCTACATGCCCAAACACCGCCGCGACGCGACGATGCCGCAGTCGATGGAGCAGATACCGAACCGTCGGTTGCGCATCCGTAAAGACGATTGTCTTCGCGGGGCGGGTGCTGAGCAGTCGCTCCAATGCGTCCACTTTGGGATCGCCTGCGGGTGCACGGCTGAGCAACGCGCGCAGGTGCCCGACAACACGATGATCTTCCTCGAACGACTTCGGACCACCGGGCTCGATCAGCAAAGGGAAAAGCACGAGCTGAACGTCGGATTCGGCGGCGCGCGGGAAACAGCGCTGGAATTCGCGCGGGTTGAGCGCGCGACCCTCGGCGGCGGCACGACCGGAGAGATCGAGATACGCATCGTGGCGCAGCAACGCCGCGCGAAAGGCGAGCAGGCTCGAACCGAGCCGTCGCAAGAGCATCAGGCGGAGCAGTGGTGTCGCAGTTCCGCCGGCTCGGAGCCTGGAAACCCCCGTAATCAACTCACGAAGCAGCGCATCAGAGGTCGGGCCCGCTCGTACGGTGGCGCCACTGACGTGGGGAAACGAAATCGCCAGTGATCCAGCGGCGTAGCCGTGCTGCACCCGGTCGCGTGATCGGGCGACGATGAGCCGGGATGTCGCCGCGCTCGCCAGCGTCGGATCGGTGCGCTCACGCGCCGCACTGCGCAGTGAAGGAACGCCCAGCGCCGCGAGGGCGTGATCACGGAGAAAGAGGCGCAGCAGGTGGAGCAGATCGGCGATGCGATTGTGCACGGGCGTCGCGGTCACGAGCAGCACGCGGCTGCCGATGACGAGGCGCGCGAGGTTCCTGTACCGATTGGTGTCGGGATTACGGAAACGATGGGCTTCGTCGACTACGAACAGACGGTAAGGGACGGTAAGAGACGGTAAGGGACGGTAAGGGTGAAAGCTCAGAGACTCATGAGTGATGACGAGTGTATCGAGCACGCCGAAACGGTCCAGCAGTGCGCGCCACTGCGGTACAAGGACTGCTGGTACGACGAGGCCGAACGGTTCCTTGTAGGCGAGGGCGACCGCGAGAGCGACGTACGACTTGCCTAACCCGACCTCATCGGCGAGTAAGGCCCCGCCGTGGCGCGCGATGATCGCAGCCAGTCGCTCGGCGGCGGGGACTTGGTGCGGCGCGAGCCAAGCCGGCCACGCGACTGGCGCTTCCCCGACCGGCGCGCTGTCGAGCAGCGCCCGTGCCGCGCTCGCGACGACTTCGCGCGGCGGCGCTTGCGTCCCCGGCTCGAGGGCGACGGTGAGCGGCTCTGCGACCGCGACGAGCTGCTCAGAGAGAATACGCGGCCAGAATGCGTCGGTCGGCGAGGTCGAGCTCAAAAGCATCGGCGATGAGGTCGTCAGCGGGTTCCCAGTCGCGGCCGTGACGAGCGAGGTCCGACCAGACTGGGGCGCCGTTGGGAGGAATCGGCAGACCGCGCACGACCCGCGCGTTGAAGCGGCGAAATCCGCCGCGCGCGGGATCCGCCACGAGCCGGGCGAGCGCCGTGAGCCAGCGCGAATTGAACAGCGCTGCCAGCGCGGCGGCATCCGCCGGGCCGCGCGTGACGATGCCGTAAACGGTATTGAGCGGCACAACATCAGCGTCGGGCACTGCCGCGGCGAGACGACGATGCAGATCCGGCCATACGACGCGATGGCGCGCCAGGCCCAGCGCCGTGCGGAACAACTGCCATGGCGGTCCGCCGCGATAGTCGGAGCGCCCGCGCAATCGGTCACCGTGCGCCGCAAGGTGTTCGGAGACGTCCTTTGGCAGGGCAGCCAGTGGACGACCATCACAACCATGTGTCCACAAGACGAAGCGCCGCGGCTGACAACGCCAAGCCTGGATATCTCGCCCGCGAACCGCAGGGCGCGTGCCCGGACACTCGTGGTCGACAAGGAAGAGATCGTCCGCTCCCGTCTTCACGCCGAGCTGCGGCGTCCAACGATCGGCGACGGTGGGGAAGGCAGACCGCAGCCGTCGAGCAATACCGTCCGCGCCCGCCGCCAAGATCCACGGCCCGGTCTCCAGCTGACGCTGTGGGAACGACGCGGCGAGTGGCTTCGGTCCCAACGTCGTTGCCGTTGTTTCTGTCCCAGCCGGTTCGGCACGCGCCGCGACGAGAGCCATCGGATAGACCGCGGCGCCGAAGGCATGCGCCGTCGGCTCGTCGAGCGGCGCCGCCCGCTCGAGGCGGGTATGCTGAGCGAGCCGCCGTCGCAGCGGTTCGGCATAGCCACTGCTCGCGAGTTTGGCGGGCACGAGCAGCGCCACGACACCGCCGGGGCGAGCCAGCTCGACGGCCCGCTCGGTGAACGCGACGGCGAGATCGGGAAGGTGAGCAAAGCCGCGCACGCCCACCGGTTTCCAGCAGGTATAGCGCGATTCCAACGTCTCACGAACGCGCGGTGGCAGCCGCTCGCCACGGACCCACGGCGGATTCCCAGTTACGAGGTCGAATCCGCCGGCGCTGACGACGTCTCCGAAATGGGACTCAAAGCAGAAGAAAGGCGCGGCGTGGTCCTCGCGGAGTCTTCGCCGCGACGCCCGCAGCTCACGGAGATTGCGCCGCAACCTCTCGAGAAGAACGCGCTGGTCTGCCGAGAGGCCACGGGCGCGTCCGAACAAGTCACGCTCACGAGCGAGCCGCAGCAGCTCAGCTATCCGAGCTTCGAGCGATGCGATGCCGTCATCGAGCAGGCGTTGTGCCAATCCCGCTTCCGAGCGACTCAGCTCCGTCTGAGCGGCCCGCTTCTCGGGACCCGTCAAACTGAAGAGTGTGCGACGCGCCTCCGCGAGACGGCGTGTATCCGCTCCACTCGCGCGAAGCGCCCGGCCACCCAATGAGGACGCCAACGTCAACGGATCGAGGAGTGCGTCTCCCTGACGCACGTGACCGTCCAGATTTGGGAGGGGAGTGATTGCGGAGCAATCGGTCGTGTCGTCGTCGGCGATGAGCGCGAGCCAGAGTCGCAGCTCCGTCAGGCGAACGGCCGTCATGGTCAGATCCACGCCAAACAGCGAGTGCGCGATCACGTCACGCTTCACCGTCCGCCTGGGCGCGTCGCCGGCCGCAAGGCGTAATGCGACGAGCTCATCAAGCGCGCCAAGGAGAAAGGCGCCGGACCCTGCGGCAGGATCGAGCACTGTGAGACCGTGCAAGTTGGGGCAGTGCGCCGATGACGGAGCGACGCGCTCATGGACCCAACGAGCCGCGTCATCCGGATTCAGTCCGAGCCGGTTGACGAGCACTGCTTCCAATCCCGCGCGCACGATCTCACGCACCAGCGACGCGGGAGTGTAGTAGCTGCCGCTCGAGCGCCGCTCCTCGGGCTCCATGACGCCCTCGAAAACGCGGCCAAGCATGTCTGGGGCGACGAACTCTCCGGTATCGTGCTCCCGGACGGAGAAGTGGAATCGTTCGAAGAGATCGTCGAACGCGGAGCGCCAATCCCCGTTGCCCCAGACGGCGGGACCGCAACGGCGTTCGAGCGCGGTCGGCTCGAACAGGCCGCCGTTGAGGAATGGGATCGTCCCAAGCGATCGCGCGGCGGCGCCACGCCGATCAGCAGGCCGATTCAGCGCACCGAAGCAGAGGGCGTGGAGAAAGGAGCGGTGAAAGTGCCGGCGCGCCGAGAGGGCCCGATCGAGGAGTCGGGGCACATAGCGGGTGTCGCCATTGAGCCAGCCCTTCGACTGGATGAAATAAAGGAAGAGCACGCGGGTGAGCGCCGTCAGCGTGAGCGCATGGCGATCCGCGCGGGATCGCGGCGAGCTCAGGCGATCGGTGAGCCGGTCCAGAGTTGCGCGAAACGCCCGGAAGAAGCGGGGCGTGACGCCCTCGCTGGCGAGCACGTCCGAGATTCGAAGCGAGAGAGCGAGCGCCGATTCGCTCTCTGCCGGCGCCAGTCGTTCCAGCGTCGCCAGGCTCGCGTTCGACGGGCGCGGCAACGAGATCGTCGCGAGCCCCCCCCGCAATCCAACGGCACCGGCGGCGCACACGAGGCGTCGCGGCTCGCCGCCCAGCGCACATGCCAGCCCCCGCTCGGCGCCGGCCGACAGGCGTCGTGCGGCGACTCGCCCCGCCTGTTCCGGGTTGGTTGCGGCGAGCGCGAACACGCGGAACGCTCCGCGCCGCGCAATCAACGATGCGCGACTGACTCCGGTGCCGGCTGCGGCCGCTTCGCCAAGCCACGGCCCGGGTGGTACCACTTCCCACGCCGGCTCGTAGCCGAGCGCCACAAACAGCTCTCGGAGATCGTCGATCTGCTCGGTGCGGGCGAGAATGTCGCGCAGCACCAAAACCCCTCGTTAAAGAGGAGCTAAGGTGCGGCTGGTGAGTGACGGGTTAGGTACCGGAGTACTGCGGGCTGGTACGAATGTGCGCGCTCACATGCTCTTCTTGAGCCGGATCCCCCCATTAACCGTCGATAGGCTCAGCGTCCGCCCGCCCGCGCCGATCGTGCCACGCACGCGGCGCGGGCCAAACTTGCCGGACACAGTCAGCGGATAGTCGGACTCGATGTCGCCGTTCACGGTGTTGGCCCGTACTTCCGTATCGAGCTTCGGCGGGAAAATCAGCGTGATGCCGCCATTCACCGTGCTGAACTCGAGCCGGTCGGTCCAATTGGCGCGACCCATTTGCGCATAGACGGAACCGTTCACCGTCGACGCCTCGGCGAGGCCGGTCGTAGTCACGCGCACGCTGCCGTTCACGCTGCTCGCCCGCACATCAGCCTGGAGGCCTTCAGCCGACATCTCGCCATTTACGGTCTGGCCGTTGAACTCCACGCCGGCCGGGACCTGCACCTCGAAGTCCACCTTGACGTCGTTGTTCTCGGTGCTCGAATGCCAGCCGTCACCGGGCTCGCAAGTATTCTCGCGCCGGGCGCGCGGCGGCGTTGGATAGACGGCGCAGATCGTGACGCCATCGGAATCCTGAACGACCTCGATCTTCACGTCATCAGGATCGGAGCGGCGCGCGGTCTTCTTCGCGTTCACGACCGCCTCGCCGCCGGTCGCGGCTACCGCGCGGACATCGCCGTTCACGCCTTTCACTTCGAGCCGTTTGCCGCGGGCAATGCGGCCGTGCCAGTTGAAATCCTGGGCGCTCGCGCTGGCCGCAACCGCCGTGCCGAGCAAGATCGCGATCATGAGACTACGCATCGATCCTCCGGAGCGTTGTTCAGTTGTACTGCTCGTTGTCGTTGTCGCGGTCGTTATGGCTGTGCCCCGAGTTCTTGTGCTTCCGCGACTCGAGATCCACCTCGCCCGGACGCCGCAGCTTGATGTTGCCGGAGAAGGTCTCGAGCTCGAGCCGGGCGGAGTTGCCGCCGCGACCGATGGCGAAGGTGAAGCGATGCCTGGCTACCCGTAGCGTATCCACAGCGAAGCTCGCGTCCCAATCGCCGTCGAAGGTGGAGAGCGATCCCGAGACGCTCGTGCCGGGCGGGATCACCACGGTGATGTCGCCGTCGTGCGTGCCCAACCGGTAACTGCCGCCAGGCTTGATCGAGCCGTCATAGAGGACTTCGCCGTCCACCGTGTTGACTTCGACATTCGCGGCGTCGATGCGGGTGAGCGTGATGTCGCCGTTCACCGTCTCGACCGTGATATCGCCGCTCGCCTCTTCGATGCTGATATCGCCCTGGACGGAGTTCACCTCGATACGGCCGCGGGTCTTGGCGAGTGTCACGCCGCCCTCGACCGATTTAAGAGCCACGTTGCCGGTGCCACCGGTTACCGCGATGTCGCCCTGCACCGATTCCGCCGTCACGGAGCCGCCCGCGCCATCGACGCTGATGTCCGTATACGTGCCGCTCAGCGTCATGCCCATCCACGTCGGCACGGTGATATCGAGATCGACGATGGAAGGCGGGCCGCGTCTCCCTTCCGTTCTCACCAAAACCGTTGATCCTGTTGCGGACACGTTGACCTGGCTGCGGCTCGAGTGACTGGAGCGCACCTGCACGCTGTTCTGATTCCACGTCTTGACCACGATCTCGCCGCCGAAGTTATTGACGTCGAGGCGGGCGCCACTTTGCACTGCGAACGTGGTGTCCCCGGAACCTTGTCCCTGTCCCTGCCCTCGCCCCTGTCCTTGATGGATGTTGTCCCTCTGGGGGAGGGCCAGTGTGACGGCCGCCAGTGCTGCGCATAGCATCTGCATGTCGTACGTGCCCTCTCTAGCCTTTCTAGCTCTGACCCGCTGCCAGCGCGTTGGCGCGCCGCAGCAGCTCGATTTTCTGCCGCATCGTATTGGCGAGATGCAGGTTCAGGTAATTGCTGCCCGGATCGCGCTTCAGCGCGCGCTGCGCCTGCGCGATCGCGCGGTCGATGACGGCTAGATTCTGCCGGAGCACACGGACAGTCGCGGTGTCGAGCTGTCCCTGGTTGCGCGCCAGCGCTTCCTCGAGCTCGGTGACGGCTGCGTCGGTCGACGTCCGCCAGCGACCAGCGGAAGCGAGTGTGTAATCGGGCGGTGGGCTCGTGACGTTCTGATTGGCCGTAACCGTGGGCTTCGTCGAGCGCAAACCGATCCACATACCTCCGGCCGAGAGCAGCGCCAGCACGATACTCGCAGCGAGCAACTGCCCGACGGTCAAACTGAAACGGCGGCGGACAAGGCGGTCGGGGCGGTCAACTGCGGCCCGCCGGCTCGGGGTCAGCCGCGCGCGAATGTCCGGCCACAAGTCGGTCGACGGGGAGCTGTCTGCGAGCGACTGCGCGCGCGCGACCACCTGACGCAGCTCTGCGAGTGTCGCGTAGCACGACCCGCAGGTCGCGAGGTGCGCCTCGAGCGCGACGCGCTCTTCGTTGTCGAGCTCGCCGTCGAGATACTCCGACAGCCGGTTCGTCCATTGATCGTTCATCGGTCCAAGTGCCTCCGCAGCGCCATCCGCGCATGATGCAGCTGCGATTTCGACGTGCCCGGTACCACCCCGAGCATGCGCGCGATTTCGTCGTGGCGATACCCCTCCACGTCGTGCAACACGAACACCTGCCTGGCGCCCGCGGGAAGGCGGGCGAGCGCTTCCTCGAAGTCGAGGGACAACTCCGGCGTTTCACGCCGGCCGGTCACGCCATCCAGCGGTCCATCCTCTGTGAGGAAGCGGCCGCGTTCCACGCCGACCCTCTTGCGACGCGCCAGTACCACGTTCACAGCGAGCCGGTGCAGCCACGTGCCAAATGCGGACTCCCCACGAAACGTCGACAGCTTTTGCCATGCCCGGATGAAGACGTCCTGCGTGACATCATCGGCCTCATCCGCGTCCAGCATGCGACGCACGAGCGTATGGACCCTGGCAACATGGCTCCGGTACAGGCGCTCGAACGCACTGGGGTCCCCGCTCGCCGCGAGGGCCGTGTCGGCCGCTATGGAGTCAGCAGTCAGGGTGTCCTCAAGCACCTGTCGAGGCATGCACGCTTTTGGATAGCCAAGCGCCGCAAAGGGTTGTAGGCTAGATTCGCGGCCACTATGGCTCCTAACCTACTCGCCATCAGCGGGATTGGCCTGCTCCTCGGCTTCCGGCACGCGTTCGAACCCGACCACCTGGCTGCCGTTTCAACGCTTGCCACGCGGCCCGGCGCGCGGCTCTGGAGCGCCGCCCGCCTGGGCCTCGTTTGGGGCATCGGTCATACGGCGACTGTGGGTGTGGTCGTCGCCGTAATTCTCGTGCTCGGTCTCCAGTTGCCACCCCAGCTCTGGCCGGCCGCCGAGCTGCTCGTCGCAGCGCTGCTGGTGCTGCTGGGGTCGGTCGTGATCTGGCGGTACGCGCGCGGTCGCTGGCACATGCACGCGCACTCGCATTCAGGAGCTGCCGAGCCGCATGTCCACCTGCACAGTCATGCCCATGAAGTCGGTCACGCGCACGGCCATGCCCGGCCCGACGCGCGCCGCTCGCTGGGCTTCGGCATCGCGCACGGATTGGCGGGAAGCGGCGCGATTGCCGCATTGCTCGTGGCGGCGGCGCCGGACACGACATCGCGACTCATGTATTTCGCGACGTTCGGCGGCGGCACAATCCTGGGCATGTTGTTGGTATCGCTGACATTAGGTTCGGCCGTTCGTCTCGCCGCCGCCCGGCGTGCCCGCTGGGCGACGATCCTGCACTTGGCATCCGCGACGGCTAGTGTCCTGGTGGGGATAGCACTCGGCGCGAGCAAAATTGGGAGGTTATGACGTCACAATTGGAGGTTGTGACGTTTGGATCGGCGGCCTAGCGGAGAGCCGTACCGTGGGCCAAGATCGCTGTGCGGCGTTCCTATTTGAATCGGCTCCTGTATTCAACAGGCGTCAACTCTTGTAGCCCGCCGCCGGCCCGGGAGGGTCTATGCCACTTGGTCGCCGCAGCGTGCTGCTCGTTCTCGCTGCCGTTCTCGCTACTTCAACTTCGCTCGCTGCGCAGCAACGCACGCGAACCAAACCTCACCGCACAGGTGCGCGATTTTCGCATCCCGAGTTGATGTATGGTGCGCCGCTCTTCCACCGGATTGCCCCATCCGCGGCGGCCAGTATCACCGAGACTGAACCGAATAACACTGCGGCAACCGCGACGCCGGCGGCGCTTGGAGACACAGCCACGGCTGCCATGGATACGACTGGTGACGTCGATTGGTACGTCATCAACATTGCTACGGATACCATCCTCGTCCTCGACGTCAACGCGAGCCGAGTCGGCTCGAACATGGATCCGGTGCTCGGGCTGATCGCGCCGGACAGCGTGACGACGCTGGCCTTTAGCGACGACGTGAATGGACTGGACCCCTACATCGAGTATCACATCACGACTCCCGGTACGTATTTCGTGGTGATCCAGGATTACTACGGCAGCGGCGGATCGGGATTCTTCTACTATCTGACGTTCGGTGCGAAAGCGACGCCACCGCCGGGCCCGGGTGATCCCACGACGCTATTCGCCTCGAATCTCAATGGCCCGTACGGCATGGCGGCGGGAGCGGCAGGTGAACTGTACGTCACTGACATCGACGGCCGGCAGCTGTGGAAGATCAGCTCTGCCGGTGCGGCCTCTCAGTTGGCGACCTTCGCGAGCAATGTGCCGCTCAAGGTGGTAGTAGACGGCTCTGGCAATCTGCTCGTGACGTATTCGGACTCGAGCTTCTCGTTTGGTGGCGTCTCGCGAGTGACCCAGGGTGGTCAAGTGTCGTCATTTGCTACGGGACTGGGCAACACCGGCGGGATCACCGTCGGCCCTGACGGTGATGTGTGGGTACTCGACATCAACCGCCTCCTGCTCTTTCGGTTCGGTCCAAGCGGGTTCCGCAAGGACTCGATCGACGTCTCCGCAATAAGCGCCCGGCGCTACGACGCCGACCTCGCGTTTTCGCCCAGCGGAGTGTTGTACATCTCCAATGGCTACGACGGGATTTATCGCCTCGTGAATCGCGCGCCCCAACTCTTCATTTCGGCGCCGCCGTACCTCGAGAGCATGGCGTTCGACGCGGACGGTTATCTGTACGTCGCGAACGGCTATCTCGGGACGGTGCTCCTGTACGATCCGACCGGTCAGCTGGTGAACGACCCGTTCGCGCGCTCGAATCTGGGCGGACCGATCTATCTGGCGTTCTCGCGAGCTACTGCCGACGGTTCGATGACGTCGCGGTTATTTGCGAGTAACTACGGCTACAACCTGTCGGCCCCGTACGTCGGATCGGTCGTGGAGATGCGGCAGGGATCGATGCGTGGGACTGGCCTCAGAATCGGCGTCGATCTCCTGGCGATCGCGACGACCTCATTGCCGGCGGGAATCATGGGCGCGGACTACACGGCCACGCTGCAAGTGACCTCCCCACCTGGTACGCCAAGCTGGAGCATCGCGTTCGGCGCTCTGCCTCCCGGCTTGATAATCACGAGCACAACGGGAGTCATCAGCGGCGTGCCGACAACCGCCGGATCGTTTCCCTTCAGCGTGAGGGTCGACGCGGGCGGCAGAGTGGGGTACGCGGACTTCACAATCGTGGTGTCGCAGCCCAGTGTGTCGGTGACGGATGCCGCGAACCACTTGCTGGGATCGTCGCAGCTTTCAGTTGACCTGCAACGCTTCCTGGATCTCCAGGGCAACAAGAACGGGCGCTACGACGTCGGTGATTTCCGTGCCCATCTGCGGGCGCAAGGGCAGTTGCCGGCGTCGGTCGCCGCGACCGGAAAGGAGCAGCCATGAACACCATCCGGGGGGAGAGGTTTATCGCGGCGATTGCCATTGTCGCGCTCGCCGGTTTAGCTGATTGCAAGTCCGAAGCTTCACCGCCGACACCCGGCACGGTCACCGTCTCGTTCCACACGCCGAACACCGATGACGGAGCCGCGCTCTTTACTGTGACAGGTCCCGGGGTTCGCGATGCCCAGTCCGCCAGCTCCACGTACAAGGTGTACTGGCGCGTGGTGTCCGCCACTGAGGTGCGTTTCCTGGTGGTGGGTAACCTCACCAGCGGTGTCGTAGCGACCGTAACGATCGATGATCTTGCAAAGGTCGGTGAGTACGCGGGGAGTCTGCTCGAGGTGGCCTCCCGAACCGACGCGGTACGGTCATCTGTATCGGGATACAGCATTTCGATTTCGCGCTAGGGTTGGGGGTTAGGGATTGGGGGCTGGGGGCTCACATCAGCGCGTGTGAGCCCCCGGTCACGTCATAGACCCTTCCGCGCCACTCGACCCTTCTGCCCCCCCGCCAGGCCGATCTGATCATGATGAAGGCCACGATCGCGGCACCGAATGGATACAGCAACGCATACCAAACGGGCGCACCCTCGGCGATGCACACCGCGAGCCAGGTGAGCAGCGAAGCAAACGTTGCCAAACGCGCCGCGCTCCAGCCGGTCGCAGTCCATGCAGCGGGCGGAGCGATCCAGAAGAGTGCCGGTAGCCACATGAGATAAGGAAGGACGACGCGCAGCAGTCGGATCGGTGGCGCCATGAGGGGCGCGCCGAGGGCGAGATTCTTGGACCAGCCGGCGATGATTTCTCTGAGCGAGCCGTACATCCGCGTCGCCATGAACTCCGGTGCGTGCACGAGGAAGATGTCTTTCTTGGCACGTACGTACGCCTGGGCGAGCCGCAGGTCGTCGGCGACCGTGTCCTTGACCGCCTCGTGCGTTCCGATCGCCTCGTACGCAGTTCGCGTCGTCAGGATGAACTGCCCGTTGGCGATGCCGTTCCATTCGATGCGCGTGCGATTCACGCTCCGCAGGTTGCCGACCCGAGTTTCGAGCGCGAGAAAAACGTGCGGCTGAATCAGCCGTTCCCAGAAGGTTCGCATCTCCTGCCGCGGCAACACCGAAAAGAGATCCACACGCTCGACCTGGAGCCCGCGCACCGAGCGCGGCAAGAGCTCGGGCTCGTGCTTCGTATCCGCATCCGTGAACAACAACAGCTCGCCCCGTGCGACGCGGTAGCCCTGGATGATCGCCCACTGTTTGCCGAACCAGCCCGGTGGAGGGTCGGTGCCGCGCACCAACCGCAGCCGGCCACCGGTCGCCCGCTCGACAATCTCGGCGGTGCCATCGGTCGAGCGGTCGTCGAC
>MNDR01000099.1:13489-38531 GCA_001915025.1 Gemmatimonadetes bacterium 13_2_20CM_2_65_7 | reverse complement strand
GCTACGACCCCGCGTTCATGAATACGGCGGCGTGTCGCAGCGCGATCAGCTACATCGACGGCGACAAGGGGATTCTGCGCTACCGGGGATACCCGATCGAACAGCTCGCCGAGAAGAGCACGTTCCTGGAGACGGCCTACTTGCTGTTGAACGGCGAGCTGCCGTCGGCTCCCGAGCTCGATTCGTGGGTGTACCAGGTCACGCATCACACGATCATTCACGAGAACATCAAGAAGTTCATCGACGGCTTCCACCACGATGCGCATCCGATGGGGATGTTCGTCAGTGCGGTGGCGGCGCTCTCGACCTTTTATCCGGAAGCGAAGCGCATCTCGGAAGAACAGTCGCGCCGCAATCAGATCTTTCGCCTGATCGCGAAGACCCCGACGCTGGCAGCGTTCGCGCACCGCCATTCCGTCGGCATGCCGTACGCCTATCCCGACAACGACCTCAGTTACACGGGCAACTTCTTGAACATGATGTTCAAGACGACCGAGGTGAAATACAGCCCGCACCCGGTGCTCGAGCGCGCCCTGGACGTGCTCTTCATCCTTCACGCCGATCACGAGCAGAACTGCTCGACGAGCGCGATGCGCGGCGTGGGATCCTCACACCCGGATCCCTACTCCTGCATGGCCGCGGCGGCGGCGGCGCTGTACGGGCCGTTGCACGGCGGCGCCAACGAAGAAGTGCTGAAGATGCTGCGCGAGATCGGCTCGATCGACGCCATTCCCGCCTACCTCCTCCGCGTCAAGAAGGGCGAAGTGCGCTTGATGGGCTTTGGTCATCGGGTGTACAAGAACTTTGATCCGCGCGCCAAGATCATCAAGCAAATCGCGGATCAGGTGTTCGACGTCACGGGCAAAAACCCGTTGATCGACATCGCGCTGGAGCTCGAGCGCATCGCACTCCAGGAAGAGTATTTCGTGTCGCGCAAGCTGTATCCCAACGTCGATTTTTATTCGGGGATCATCTACGAAGCCATGAAGTTTCCGATGGACATCTTCCCGGTCCTGTTCGCGATCGGTCGGACGCCTGGTTGGCTGGCGCAATGGCAGGAGATGCTCCTGGACAAGGAGCAGAAGATCGCGCGCCCGCGACAGGTGTACACCGGTCCCGACAAACGGGATTACGTGCCGATCGAGAAGCGAAACTGACGCCTCCGGAGGCGACATGCCGACCTACATCCTGCTGTCGAATCTGACGGACGAAGGTGCCAAGTCGCTGAAGACGAACCCCAAGCGGGTGCAGGAAGTGAACAAGGAGATCGAGAAGTACGGGGCCAAGGTCACGGCGCAGTACGCCGTGCTCGGCCCCTACGACTTCGTCAGCATCGTGGATTGCCCCGACAACGAGACGATCGCGCGGGTGTCGGTGGAGCTGGCATCGCGAGGCTCGATTCGGCTGATGACTCTGGCAGCGACGCCAGTGGCGAATTTCGTGCGCAGCCTCAAACCGGACGGTAAGTGACAGTAAGGGACGGTAAGGGTTCTGCTCTTACCGTCGCTTACCGTCGCTTACCGCCCCTCCGCGGCCTCATCGAGCGCTCCGGTTTCGGCACGTCAACAAGCGCCAGTCGAGGTTGCAGCGGTGGGACTGATGGCTCGAAGCCCGGAATCACTTCGCGCGGGAACGTCTGGCCGATCAAGCGCTCGACGTCCGCCATGAGCAACCATTCGTCCGGCGAGATGAGCGTCAATGCCAAGCCGCGCGCGCCGGCGCGAGCGGTCCGGCCGACGCGGTGCACGTACACTTCAGGATCCGTCGGCACGTCGTAATTCACCACCATCCGAATCCCGTCCACGTCGATTCCCCGAGCGGCAATGTCGGTCGCGACCAGAATCTCCGCCGTGCCTGACCGGAACTGATCGAGCGTGCGCGTGCGATGGCTCTGCGCCTTATCGCCGTGCAGGGCGTTAGCCGTGATCCCTTCGCGGCGCAGGAACGTGACCAGCTTATCCGCGCCGTACTTCGTGCGCGTGAAGATCAGCGTCTGGCCGGCCGGCTTCGCTTTGAGGATCGCGGCGAGGGCGCCACGCTTCTGCAGCTTGTCGACCGCGACGATCACGTGCTCGATCCCGTCCGCGGCTTGCGCCCGCCTGCCGATCTCGACCGAGGCATGGCCGTTCATGGCACGCCGCGCCAGCGCGTCCACTTCGACCGAAATCGTCGCCGAGAACAGCATCGTCTGGCGCTCGTCGGGGAGCGCGTTCAGGATGCGACGCACGTCGGGCGCGAAGCCCATGTCCAGCATCCGGTCGGCCTCATCGAGCACCAGCACTTCGACCTTCGAGAAGTCGACATGCCCACGCTCCATGTGATCGAGCAGACGGCCCGGCGTGGCGACCACAATGTCTGCGCCGTGCTTTAGCGCGCGAGTCTGCGGCTCCATCCCGACGCCGCCATAGACCGCTGCGCCCTTGAGATGCGTGTGTCGGCCGTAGGCGCGGATGCTGGTCGCGACTTGCTCAGCCAGCTCGCGCGTCGGCACGAGGACCAGGGCGCGCAACGTGCCGCGGGGTCCCGGGGCCAGCCGCTGGAGAATCGGAAGCACGAACGCGGCGGTCTTGCCGGTGCCCGTCTGCGCCGAGCCGATCAGATCGCGGCCGGCGAGGGCGAGCGGAATCGCCTCCGACTGAATTGGGGTGGGATGTGCGTAGCCCTCATCGGCGACCGCGCGAACGAGTTCGGGCGCTAGGCCCAGTGCTGCAAATGGCATACTTCAACTGCTCCTTCCTAGTCGCCTCGGCGTCTTCGCGTCTCGGCGTCTAGTCGTTACACACGCGCGCCGTGAGATGACCCAATGTCATCCCAACATTCAGCGCTGCTTCAGTTTTGAACCTGAGGGATTGAAAACCGTGCGTGTGTTCAGCGACGGAGTCCCTGAGCGGGACTATCCGGAAGGATGCCAGCTCGCGGTTCTTTGCGCCGTAAAGCTAACTACGAGACAGCCACAAACCAAGAACGTAAGAAGTCGCCAAGACGCCAAAGACGCCTAAGTGGTTAACAGCTGACGGCTTGCAAGCTGGTTACCACTCAGGCGTCTTGGCGTCTTAGCGCCTGCTTCGTTCGAGTTGCTAGATACTGAGCGCCCTGACCTGTCGGGGCGCAGGATCCTGCGACCGGAGCACGATCCGCATCGCGTGGGTATCGAGATCGATTTCCCAGGCGGCAATGCGCGGACGGACGAACTCCTCGGCGTCGTCAGGTGTCAGCCCCTCGGGCGTGGCGTCGAGGAATTCCATGAGCTTCATGCGCATCTCGAGATAGCTGCAGCCATCGCGGCTCGCGGCAATGCGGATACCCACATCATCGTCGAGCTGACGACGGACGAAGCCTTGGGCCACCTCGAGCAGCCGCCCCACGATCACGCGCTCCAGACCGACGCCGTCCTTGCGGCCGAGGCGCCGCGCCAGGACACGCGCGCGGGCCGGATCGGCGCAGAGCGCCAGAAACTGGCGGCGAATCTCCGGATGCGGCCGCCGACGACTCTTCGTCTCACTATCCCGCTCCGCCTTGGCGCAGGTGGGGAGGTCGTTACGGTGTAGCTTGAGGAACTTGGTCATCGGGGCGTAGACGTCCATGCGGCCCGGGGCCGGGGGACGCCGCCGTCCAGCGACGAGGTCAGCGATGTAGATCTCGGACACCTGAACCGCGTCCGCCAATTCGCGTGGGGTGCGCTTCAGCTCGCGCAACCGGCGTCGGACCAGCTCACCAACTTTGACGGGGCGCTTCAGGGGGAGGGCAGCCGCCATGTATGCTCCTTTAGTCGCGGAATGAAACGCCCGCCGGCGCATCAGCATGCACCAAGCGGGGCTGATGGAGGAACAATATCGCCAAATCAGGCTCAAAACGGTAGCTCTGGAGGCGTAATTCGTCGGGTCCGGCCGACTTCTACGAATCGGGTCTACGTCTGAGCAGAGCGGCGGTTCCAACCAGCGTAATCACCGCAAAGCTGAACCACTGAATCGCATACGAAAGGTGAGGCCCGTCGTCGAGAACTGGAGCGGGCCAGCGCCGCGGTAATCCGTTGGGCCCCGGAAGCGGGGTTTCCATCTGCACGACATAGGGCAGGAATCCCCCCACCCCCGCCCCCGTCCGCAAGCCGCAGCGGCGTGATCAACGCCACGCCTGGCGTGCCCTCGAAACTGCGTCCCGGCCAGGTCTGCTCCGCTGAGTAGTCGAACCTTCCATGTGCGACGACCCGGCGTTCACGGGCTGAGTCGAAGCTGACGTTCGCTCGCAGTACCAGCGGAGGTAACGCCATGCGCGCCGCGAGCACGGCATTGCGAGCTCGGCGTTGCTGTAGCCGATGCAGTTGCCATATGCCGAGGCGCACGCAGCCCGCCGCCAGCAGTACCGCGATCGTCGCGGCAACTAGGTCGCGGCGCTGCACAACGCCAGCTTCTGCGTGCGCGTCAGTCGCCGGAGGGCTGCTTCGCGCTTCAGGGCAGAGCCGCGATCGGGACGGAGTTCGTGGTACGCGAGCGCGAGCGGCCGCCGAGAGCGCGTGTAGGCGCTGGCCTTTCCGCTCTCGTGCAACGCGAGCCGGCGCGCCAAGTCATTCGTGATTCCGGTGTACAGCGAACCGTCGCGACAGCGTAGCAGATAGACCGTCCAGCAGGTCGAGGGCACGGGTCCAAACTAGCGATGGCACTCGAGCGACGCCATTTTTGCGGCTCGTGAACCCGCAACGGCGACGCATCCTGGCGTGGTGTCTCTACGATTTCGCGAATTCCGCGTACTCCGCCGTGATCGTCGCGACCGTCTTCGCCGTCTACTACGTCTCGCACATCGTCGGCAACGAGCACGGCCTCGGCGATCTGTGGTGGGGCCGCGCAATCTCGGGATCGCTATTGCTCGTGGTGTTGACCGGCCCGCTGCTCGGCGCGCTCGCCGATCGTTCCGGGTTGCGCAAGCGTTTTTTTATCGCGTTTACGCTGCTGAGCATTGTCTGCATCGCGCTGTTCACCACGCTGCAGCCGGGCATGATCTTGCAAGGCTTTGCCCTGATCGCGCTCGCGAATTTCGGTTTCGAGAGCTCGCAGATCTATTACAACGCGTACCTGCCGGACATCGCTCCGCCCGATCAGCTGGGCTTCGTGTCGGGACTGGGATTTGCGATCGGCTACCTGGGATCGATCGTGGGCCTCATCGTGGCGCTGCCGCTCGTGAATGCGCGTCACTTCGGCGCCTTGTGGCTCGTCGTCGCCGCCTTCTTCGCCGTCTTCTCGATTCCGGCGTTCGTCAGTCTGCCCAGCACCGAGCCCCGACCCGAGAAGCGCTACGAGCTGGTGCGGATCTTTCGTGACGTGCTCGGCAACTCACAGATGCGGCGCTTCCTGCTCGCGTTCTTCGTCTATTTCGACGGGGTGGAGACGACGATCGTCTTCTCCGGAATTTTCGCCGCGACGACGCTGAAGTTCACGACGCCCGAGGTGATCAAGCTCTTCCTGGCCGTGCAATTCTCCGCGCTCGCGGGCGCCCTCCTCCTGGCGCGCCCCACCGACCGCTGGGGCCCGAAGCGCGTGATCACGCTGACGCTGGTGCTGTGGATTGGCGTCGCCACGGCCGCCTACTTCGCCCAGACGAAACCGACGTTCGTCGCGGTCGCCGTCATCGCGGGACTCGGTCTGGGTTCGATTCAGGCCGCGAGCCGCGCTTTGATGGCGTCGCTCATTCCGCCCGGGAAGGAGTCGGAGCTGTTCGGCTTCTATGCGCTGTGCGGAAAGTCGTCCTCGGTCCTCGGCCCGCTCGTCTTCGGTGGTGTTTCGTATGTCGCGGGCAGCCAACGGTCGGCCGTCGCCGCGCTCGGCGCGTTCTTTCTCGCCGGCCTGATCTTCCTGCAGCGCGTCAGACCAGCTTCGCGTCCAACGTAATCTCGACATTGCCCTGCAGCGCTTTCGACACGGGGCAGTTCTTCTTCGCGCCTTCCGCAGCCTGCTGGAATGCCGCTTGATCGATCTCCGGAACTTTGCCACGCACTTCCAGCGCGCTGCGCGTGATTTTGGGCGAGCCGTCGACCGTTTCAATCGTCACCGCGGCGCGCGTCTCGATCCGCGTCGCGGGGTGCCCGGCCTTCTCCAGTGCCGCCGACAGGGCCATGCTGAAACAGCCCGCGTGCGCCGCCGCGATCAGCTCCTCCGGGTTGGAGCCCTTCTTCCCCTCGAAACGCGTCCCGAAGCTGAACGAACCACTGAAGGCTCCGCTCTGGCCCTTGAAGCTGCCCTTCCCGTCTCTGAGTTTGCCTTCCCACGTCGCGACGGCATTGCTGGTCGCCATGATCAAAGTCTCCAGGTGTGTGCAGGGATTGGGGAATCTGGCGAGACGCCCGCCGGTTCGCTACGCTTCGGTCCCCCCGTTTTTGGAGCGGACCGATGGCTACAAAGGTGAAGCGTGCACGCGCCAAGAAAACTGCTTCCAAGAAAGCTTCCGCCACACGACCCGGCGCCCGGCGCCAGCCGGAGACGCTTCGCTTACGGAAGATCGCTCCCTCGTTCACGGCAACGGATCTGCAACGCAGTATCGCCTTCTACCGCGATGTGCTCGGGTTCGTGATTGGGGAAGAGTGGCGGGAGGATGGAGCGCTCGCCGGATGTGAGATTCACGCCGGCTCGGTGACGTTCATGCTGGGTCAAGACGATTTCGCCAAAGGTCGCGATCGCCAGAAGGGCCTCGGCACGCGAGTGTGGTGCCACACCGCCCAGGACCTCGATCGCTTGGCTGCAGAAATCAAAGCGCGCGGCGGCATGCTCGATCAGGAGCCGCAGGATATGCCGTGGGGCGACCGGGCGTTCATGATCACGGACCCTGACGGTTTCAAGCTGACGTTCGTTCAGACGCGTTGACGCTATCACCGACCGCGCGGAAAGTCCTGCGCGCTGTCGCGGATACGTTCGTTCAGGATGCCCCACCCGATCTGGGTGAGCGCGTCGCCGGCATGATTGCAGCCCTCCCGCGCCGCGCCGACCGCGCCGAGCTCGACCTGCTGCTGCGACTGTTTGAAAGCCGCGTCGTGAATTTTCTGCTGAGCGGCACGCCTCGCCCGTTCACATCCATGCCGGCACCCGAGCGCGAGCGCTATCTGCGCCGCTGGGCGACGAGTCGAATCCCGCAACGCCGCAAAGCATTTCAGGCGCTCAAACGCCTCACCACCGTTACCCACTACACAACGCCAGGGGCCGGTCGCGCGATCGGCTATCCCGGGCCGCTCGGGGTTCCACCCAACACACCAAAGCCAATCCGCCCGCTCACGATACGTGGCGACACGACACTCGTGTGCGACGTCGTTGTCGTAGGCTCGGGCGCCGGTGGCGGGGTCGTCGCCGCCGAGTTGGCGGGAAGCGGCAAGGATGTCATCGCGCTGGAGAAGGGTGGCTACCGCAACGAGGCGGACTTCACACATCAGGAGGGCGAGGCGCTGCAAACGATGTACGACGCGGGCGGCCTGCTCGCGACGCGCGATCTGGGACTCGTCGTCCTGCAAGGCGCGACGCTCGGCGGCGGGACCGTGATCAACTACACGACGAGCTTCCCGACGCCGGATTCGGTGCGCGAGGAGTGGGCGCGTGACCATGGCCTGCCTCACTTCACGAGCGCGGAGTTCACTCGCTCACTCGACGCCGTGGCGCAGCGCCTCGGTGTCAATACGGCGCAAGCTAAGCCTTCAGGACGTGACCGGGTGTTGATTCGCGGGCTCGAGCGGCTGCGCTGGCATCATGGCCTCTTACCGCGCGACGTGCGCGGCTGCACGCAGGATGACACCTGCGGTTACTGCGGCTTTGGCTGCCGCCGCGGCGCCAAGCAATCGACGCTGCTTACGTATCTCCACGACGCAGTCGCGCACGGCGCCCGCATCGTCGTCGATTGCGACGTGAGGCGCGTGGTCATCGACCGGGGCGTGGCGACGGGTGTGGAAGCGCGCGTTCAACGGCATCGTGTTACCGTGCGCGCGAAGGCGGTTGTCGTCGCAGGCGGCGCGATCCACTCGCCGGCGCTGCTGCTGCGCTCAGGGATCACGCTGCCCGCCCTCGGCCAGCATCTCGCGCTGCATCCGGCGACGGCCGTGCTGGCCGACATGGACGAAGATGTGCGGCCGTGGACAGGCACGGTGCAGGCGCACTATTCCGATCAGTTCGCCGATCTCGACGATGGCTACGGATTCAAGTTCGAGACGGTGCCCGTGCACCCCGCGTTCCAGGCGCTCGCGGCGCCGTGGGAATCCGCTGCCCAGTATCGCGAGCGAATGGCCAGACTGCCGCACACCGCCCTGGTCGGCATTCTGCTCCGCGACCGCTTCGGCGGACGCGTGACCGTGGATCGGGATAGCGTCGCGGTCGTGGATTATCGCGTCTCGCGGTACGACGCCCGGCACCTGCGCCGGGCAATCGCCGCCGCGGCCGAGTTGCTCGAGGCGGCAGGCGCTCGCGAGATTTGGGTGCCGTTGGCGCGCGCCATCAGTTATCGCCCTGGCGCGGCGAACGCGCGCGAAAACTGGCTCCGACGCGTGGACTCGGCGGGCTGGGGGCCGAACCAGCTGCTGCTCGTCACCTTCCATCAGATGGCGTCCTGCCGTATGGGAGGCGACGCGCGCACCTCGGTGGTGGATGCCGAACATCGGGTTTGGGGTATACGAGGCCTGTATATCGCGGACGCCAGCGTCTTTCCGACGTCGTCCGGCGTCAATCCCATGCTCACGGTGATGGGTATCGCACACCGCGCTGCCGGTGTGATTGCAGGACACTTGTCATGAGGACGAACGCATGGTCGCGCTGATCGCTGTGGTCGTGCTGACGACGCAACAAGCCTCCTCCGTTGCCGATACGTCTCCGTTTCGAGCACTTGCGTTGCCCACCCCCACCCCGGAGCGCAGCGCCTCGGGCGCGCCCGGACCGCGCTACTGGCAACAGCGCGCCGACTACACGCTGGAAGCGACGCTCGACACGTCCACCAACGTGTTCCGCGGCAGAGGGCGCATCTACTACGTCAATCGCTCGCCCGATCCGCTTTCCTTTGTTTGGGTGCAGCTCGACCAAAACCTTTTTGCGCCGGGATCAATCACCGCGATTCTCAACCAGCCGCCGCTCGTGTTCGCAGGAGGCGTCGTCTTCGACTTTGGCGGCAAGGGGTTCACCGGCGGCATCACGATCGATCGCTTCAACACGGCCGGGCGGCCGCTCACCACCAACGTGTTCGGCACGATGATGCGCGTCGAGTTACCGCGCCCACTGGCTCCCGAACGCAGCATCACGTTCGACATCGCCTGGCATTTTCCGATACCGCCGTACGGCGGCGGTCGGATGGGGCGGGTCGGCTCGAAGTTCTACGAGCTGGGTCAATGGTATCCGCGCATGGCCGTCTACGACGACGTGCACGGCTGGAATACTCTGCCGTTCCTCGGCGCCGGGGAGTTCTACCTCGAGTACGGCGATTTCGACGTGAGCCTCACGGTGCCCGCCGGGTTCCTTGTTACCGCGACGGGCGCGCTGGCCAACCCCACTGCAGTTCGGACGCCACAGGAGCGCGCCCGGCTCGCGCACGCGCTGAGCTCGAGTCAAGTCGTGCCGATCATCACACGGGCGGAGGCGATCGCGAACGGTACACGCCGAGTGCCGGGCACACGGACGTGGCGCTTCACCGCCAGCGAGGTGCGCGACTTCGCGTGGGCCGCGGGCCCGGACTTGCGTTGGGATGCGAGTAGCTGGGACGGGATTCTCATTCAGACGTTCTATCGTGCGGATGCGCAGCCGTGGGAAGAAGCGAACGCGATGGTGCGGTTCGCGCTCAAGCATTTCTCGAACGCGCTGGGGCACTATCCCTGGCCGCAGATCTCGGCGGTGGAGGGGCTGGTCGAGGGCATGGAGTACCCGATGGTCATTTACTGCCCCTCGCTCCAGAAGCGGGAGGATCAGTACTGGGTGCTCATGCACGAGCTCGGCCACCAGTGGTTCCCGATGCAGGTGGGCTCCGACGAGCGCCGCTATCCGTGGATGGACGAAGGATTCAACACGTTCGCCGACTACGACGCCGCGGCAGCGTTCTTCAAGGGCACCGCTTATGGCGACACCGTGCGACGCGAGTTGCTCGCGGCGTACGCCGCGACGGCGATTCCGAGCAGCGAACAGCCGATGATCACGAAGCCGGACGAGGTCCGCCAGCTCTATTGGACCGCGTACCAGAAACCGGCGCTGATGCTCACGATCCTGCGCGAGGCCGTTGTGGGGCACGAGGAGTTCGATCGCGCTTTCCGTGAATACGCGCGCCGTTGGAATCACAAACATCCGTCCGTGCGTGCCCGAGACGACACCACCTTCCTTTATCTCTCGAATCGCGGGCAGATGGTGCTGCCGGTCACGCTGGAGCTGCGGTATGCGGATGGGTCGACCGAAACCCGCAACCTCCCGGTCGAGATGTGGAGCCTGGGCACGCGGTTTACCTATCGGCTGCCGACGGCGAAGCGGCTGACGAGCGCCGTGATCGATCCGAAACGGATCTATCCTGACATCGATCGCGACAACAACACCTGGAAGCGTTGATCGCTGAGGTGCCGAAACCACCACAAAACTCTTGTGTAATACCTCCGTCGCCTGTTCGAGCACATCCACTCCCGCCGGAGGAACCCATGAAGCCTTGGTTTCCGGTCGCGGTCTGCGCTGTCCTCGCCGCGGCCTGCATTGATCACTCTCGCGCCGTCGCGCCCGGGATACGCGCAGATCTGATCGGCGGCGACGATCACATCTTCGATCTCTCGAGCGTCACGACCGTTGATCCATCGCTCAAAAACCAGGACGGCAACGCGCCCCCGCAAGACGGCGGCAACCCTCCCGGTCCCGCGAAGAACATCGGCCCCAACGTGGTTGAGAATCAGGACCTGACCTTTTTCCCGCAGAACGAAACACCCATAGCCCTCGATCCCAATAACCCGAACCGCCTGCTCTCCGGGGCGAACGATTACCGCCACGACCTGGCGGCGTGCGGTATCTACGCGTCCAGCGACGGCGGGGGGACGTGGAACGACGTGGGCGAAGGGACCACCGTGCCACCAGGCGCGGTCGCGGGCGGCGATCCGGCGACGGCATTCGGTCCGGATGGTACCGGCTACCACGTTTGCCTCGGCTTCACGCCCGCCACGAATGCCACCTCGACCACCGTGGTATTCGCAAGCAAGACGACCGATTTGAAGACGCTACGACCCGCGGGCACTGTGATCGCCACGGTGTTGGGCGGCGCCGAGCCACTGGTGGGTTATTTCAACGACAAGGAGTTCGTCACCGTAGATACGCGGCCCATGAGTCCGCATCGCGGCCGGATCTACGTCACCTGGACCCGGTTCAAGTTCAATCGCGCGGACGACCGCTACATCGAATCGCCCATCGTGCTGTCCTACTCGGACGACGGTGGCGCGACTTGGAGCGGCCCACACCCTGTTTCCTCACCCGATATGAATTTCGACCAGGGATCCGTGCCCGCCGTCGGACCGAACGGAGAAGTGTATGTCGTCTTCGAGAACGGCAACGGCACGGGGTTCAACGGTCAAGCGATGGTGGCGAAGTCATTGGATGGCGGCAACACCTTTGCGCATCCCGTCCGCATCGATGCCATCATCGAGATCTGCGATCACTTCAATACCGATGGTCGCTGCGCGCTCAAGAATTCCAGCTGGCGCGTCAATTCATTCCCTTCGATCGCCGTAGGACCAACAGGCACGGTGTACGTCGTCTGGGGAGATTACCGCAGCGGGAATGCGGACGTCCGGTTCAGTCGCTCGACGGACGGCGGCGCGATCTGGAGCAACTCAACGATCGTGAACAGCGATCTCTCGACCGCCGATCAGGTGTATCCGTGGATCGCGGTCGCCGAGAACGGCGTCGTGCAGGTCGAGTTTCAGCAGCGCGATGATACGCCAGGGAATCGCTTGCTCAACACCTATCTCTCGACCTCTATGAGCGGCCAGAGTTTCGGCAAGCAGCTCCTGGTCAGCTCCGGCCCGACCGATCCGAACATTGGCTTCAGCGGCACGTTCATCGGGGATTACAACGGCGTGGCCGCGAGCGCGCACGGCGTGCATCCGGTCTGGACGGATGCGCGACGCGTCGTCTGTATCGCCACAAGGCAGTGTCGCAAACAGCAGGACGCCGTCGGCCAGCCGGCCTGTTGCAGCGTTCGCGCCACCCGGGCGCTTGTCGCTTCATTGTTTCAGGTGCAGTAGGCCACCAGCCAGTCGTTGCGGGGCAGCGCCAGCTCGGCAGCGAGTTGCGCAGCATTGTCCGGTGGCAGCCTGATGGCCCCACGCGCCTTTTGGTCACTCTCGTTCCAGCTGTTTTCCTTGCGTACGTCCAGTAAGATCACGCGCTCACCGCGCGCTTCGAGCGCCTTCAGTTCATCGAGTGCGATCCGCTCGGGCGTGCGGCCGATCTGCGATGCCTCGAGCGGCGGTGCCGCTCCCTTCGGCACTGTATGCTTCTGTTCGAACACCATTAGCGCCCCGCCATGCACGACAACCGAGAGTAGCACGACGAGCGCTGCCGGCGCGAACAGCGACTCGGCACTCGGAAGACCGGCAAAGACAGGCAGGAGTACCAGCAGCAGCGTAGAGAGCGCCCGCGGTCCAAACCACACGATCAGCTGGCGGCTGCGAGCGTCGAGCCGCCGTGGCAGCAACACGGCGAGAACGGCGGACCGGGCACCCAACGCGACAAACGCGAACGCGAGACTGAGCACTCCCAACCCCGCGAGCCCCGTCCAGATCAGGGAGCTGCCGAATGCGACGAAGGTGAACAGCAGGAACATCTCGGCGCCGGCCTGTCCCAGGTCGAGGAAGCAGTCGCAGAGCTCCGCATCCGACGCAGCGATCGTGAGCCCCGCGGCGAACGCGGCCAGAAAGCCGCTCCCGTGCAGCGCTTCCGCCGCGCCGTACGCGGTGAACGCGAGCCCCAGCGCATACAGCGACTCGTAGTCCCGTCGGACACCCATCCAGCGGCGCACACGCTCCAGCACCGCCACTCCGGCGAATCCGATTACGACACCTGCGGCGGGGCCAAGCAAGAAGAGCCTGATGGCGGCGGGCGCCCAGTCGGTCACGGTCGCGGTCCGCGTAATCACTTCCATGGCAACGAGCACGATCGGCAGCAGCACGAGATCGTTGAGTCCGCCTTCCAACGCGAGCACGTGGCGGGCTTCGGTGGGCACATCGGGCGCGCCTCTCAGTAGCCCACGCATCATGACGGGATCGGTCGACGCGAGCGACGCGCCAAGAATCGCCGCAAATGCGGGTGACAGGCGAAGCAGGACCCAAGCCGCTAGCGCAATGATTGCGGCGGTCAGCAAGGTGCCGGGGCCGAGGACAAGACGAATCAGCGTGCGGTTGCGCCGCACCTCGGAGAAGTTCACGCTGACGGCATCGGTGAACAGCACCAACACGAGACCGAGCGTCGCGATGGTTTGCAGGATTTGCGAGTGCAGGTCGAAATGAACGAGCCCCAGACCAAGCGGTCCAATAACAAGACCGAGCAGGAGAAACAACGCGACTTGAGGAAACCGCGTGCGCTCGACCAAGCCGGAGAGCAGCGCGGCAACGAGGATGACAACACCAATCAGGGCCAGGGTCGTGACGTTCATCCGTGGATCCCCGCGCCCGCGAACTGTTTCACGAGGTCGCCAAGCACTGCTTTCGCATCGCCGAACAGCATCCAGGTGTTGTCCTGCACGTACAGCTCGTTGTCGATTCCCGCAAAGCCCGGATTCTTGCTCCGCTTTACGGCGAGGACGGTCTTCGCCTTGTCGGCGTCGATGATGGGCATGCCGTAGATCGGCGTGTTTTTGGCGTAGCGCGCCGCGGGATTGACGACGTCGTTCGCGCCCACCACGAGCGCGACATCGGTCTGCGGCATCTCGGGGTTGATCTCATCCATTTCGACGAGCGCCGAATACGGAATGTTGGCCTCGGCGAGCAGCACGTTCATGTGCCCCGGCATCCGGCCGGCGACGGGATGAATCGCGAATTTGACGTCGATGCCCCGCTTCGTGAGGGCGTCGTAGAGCTCGCGGACCTTGTGCTGTGCCTGCGCAACCGCCATCCCATAGCCGGGAATGATGACGACGTTGCGGGCCTGCTCCAGCAATTGCGCCGCGCCCTCGACGGTCTCCTGTTTCCACTCTTTCTGCTCACCTGCCGCGATCGCCGGCTGCGCTTTTCCGAACGCCCCGAACAGCACGTTGGTGAACGAGCGGTTCATCGCTCGACACATGATGATCGACAGGATCAGGCCGCTCGAGCCGTCGAGGGCGCCCGCCGTCACCAGCAGCTTGCTGTCGAGCACGAAGCCCATCGCAACGGCCGAGAGGCCCGCATAGGCGTTCAAGATCGAAATGACGGTCGGCATATCGGCGCCGCCGATCGGAATGATGAGCAGCACGCCGAAAATGAGAGCGAGCGCGGCGATCGCGAGAAATGCTTGCCCGGCCCACGGCGCGCCCGGATGCAATGCGACCGCGACGCCCAGGGCGACTGCGATCGCGAGCACGCCGATGTTGACGACATTTTGTCCCGGGTAGGTGACGGGCCGCTGCGGAATCCAACGGACTTCCTGCAGCTTGCCCGCCGCCATCAGGCTCCCCGTGAACGTCAGGAATCCGAGAATCACTTCCGCGGCCAACGCACTCATGCGGAAATGCGTCATTTCAACTGTGACCGCCCCACCGCTCCGTTGGCCGAGCCACAAGAAATACTCGGCCGCTCCTACGAGGCCGGCTGCGAGACCACCGAACGCGTGCGACAACGCCGTCCGCTGCGGGACCGCGGTGAGCGGGACACGAGACAGTGGAACGCCGACGAGGAATCCCGCCGCGATCGCCCCGACAACCCAGGTGTGGTGGATGATCTCCGGCTGGATCCAGGTCGCCAGCACCGCCACCAACATGCCGCTGACGCCGGCGACGACGCCGTGGCGCGCCGTCTTGGGGTCGTTCATCCAATACAGCGCGAAGATGAAGAGCGCCGTCGCCACGACGGCCGACAGCTCTCCGATGAGGTGCATCACTGCTTTTTGAACATCTTGAGCATGCGATCGGTGATCATGAACCCGCTGACGATGTTGGTCATCGACGCGAACAGCGCGACCGCCCCGAGGATACGGATCGTGAGCGGGTGATCCGCGCCCGTCACGACGATCGAGCCGACGACGGCGATGGCCGAGATCGCGTTGGTGAGCGACATCAGCGGCGTATAGAGCAGGCGGGACACCCGGCGAATCACGCCCAGGCCGATGAACGTCGCGAGGACGAAGACAAACAGCATCGATCCGAAATCGCTCATGATTTGCGCACCTCGCCCGCGTACGTCACGCACGTCTCCCGAATGATTGGATCGTCGAAGTCGAGGCGCAGTCGCCCGTCCTGGACGATGTGCCCGAGAAATGCCGAGACGTTCTTCGCATACATCTGACTCGCGTGCAGCGGCACCGTGCTCGCCAGGTTCAGCGGACCGAGAATCGCGACTCCGTTACGCACAATTTCGGCCCCCGCCTGCGTGAGCTCGCAGTTGCCGCCCGTCTCCGCGGCGAGATCCACGATCACCGACCCGGGCTTCATCCCCTGCACCGCGGCGGCGGTGATGAGCACCGGCGCCTTCTTGCCCGGAATCGCGGCCGTCGCAATGACGATGTCAGCGTCCTTTACGGCGCCCGCGAGAAACGCCAGCTCTTTGCGGTGCGTCTCTTCGGACAGCTCCTTCGCGTATCCGCCCGCGGTCTCCGCGTGTTCTTCGATCGCCATCTCGAGAAACGAGGCGCCGAGGCTCTGCACTTGTTCTTTCACCGCAGGCCGTACGTCAAACGCGAAGACGATTGCGCCCAACCGGCGCGCCGTCGCGATCGCCTGGAGGCCCGCGACTCCGGCGCCCAAGACGAGAACGCGAGCCGCCGACAGCGTGCCCGCCGCCGTGACGAGCATCGGCAACAGCTTGCCGATGGCCGAAGCGGCGACCAACACCGCTTTGTAGCCCGCGACGGTCGCTTGCGACGACAGCACGTCCATCGGCTGCGCGCGTGTGATGCGCGGCAGCAGTACCAGGCTGAATGCGGTGAGTTTGCGTTGCGCGAGCTGGCGCAGGAGGTCACCGGAAGGCTGAAACGCGGCGACAAGCGCATTGCCTTCGCGGTAGCGCGGGAGCTCCGCGGCGAGCGGCGCTTGCACTTGCAGCACGATGTCGGATTGCAGGACGGAATTGCGGTCGCTGACGGTGGCGCCCGCCGCGGCGTAGGCCTCGTCGGGAAAGAACGCCGCGGTTCCCGCCCCGCGCTCAATCATCACCTCGAACCCGCTCTTCTTCAGGCGACCCGCGACGTCTGGCGTGAGTGCGACCCGCCGTTCGTTCGCGGCTGCCTCCTTCGGCACCCCGATGCGCATGCCGTCTATGATCCGGAAGGACGCGGTAACTGAGGTCGGCCCGGCTCGCGCTGTTGCGCCAGCATTCGCTCGGCAAAGTCGACGCGCTCCGCGAGCTCGTTGAATTGCTGGCGCAAACCGTCGCACTGCTCCTCGAGCGCGATCACACGCTGTTCGGCACGGCCGGTGATTTCCCGCGCGAGCGACGGCGTCGCCTCGACGCCCCAGCGACGCACCGGCAATTCGTCCGAGTCCCGGAACTCACCCGCGGCGATCAACACCAGATCGTACAGCCACCAGATGAGGAAGCCGCCGCCCGTGCAGATCATGGCGATCGCCGTCTTCGGCTTCTCGACATAGAACCGATGCAATCCGAACAGGCCGCCGCAAATGCAGAGCCCCAGCGCGACGCCCCGGGAGCGTCGGGATACCTCCGGTTCGTCGGGGTTGGGCTCCTGCGCTTCAGGTTCCTCGTTGTAGGCGTCGCGCAGCGTCATGCCCGATACTATCGGCCGCTCTCGGGCGCGGCAAGCAAGTGACGCAGCGCGGGCTCCAACGTGCCGTAGCGAAAGCGGAAAGCGGACTCCAGCAACCGCGCCGGCAATACGCGTTGGCCGCTCTGCAGCATCGCAGCACCTTCCGCCCCGAATGCCAGGCGCAGCGCGAACGCGGGAACCGGGACCACGGCAGGACGGCCCAACGTCTTGCCGAGTGTCTTGGCGAATTCGCGGTTCGTCACGGGACTGGGCGCCGTGATGTTCACCGGACCGCTGAGCGTGGGCGTATCGAGCACGTGCAGGATTGCAGTGAGGGCATCGTCTAACGATATCCAGCTCAGGTACTGGTTGCCGCTACCCACCGGGCCGCCGAGTCCCAGTTTGAATGCAGGCAGCATCTTCGCGAGCGCTCCGGTCTTCGGTGTCAGCACAACGCCAAACCGCAGATTCACCACGCGGATGCCGGCCCGCGTCGCCCCAGCGGTCGCGGCCTCCCACTCTCGCGCGACTACCGCCAGGAAGTCTTCCCCCGGCGTACTCTGCTCGCTGAGGTGTTCGTCGCCACGGTCGCCGTAGTATCCAATCGCCGATGCGGCCAGCAGGAGCCGCGGTCGCCGGTTCAGACCGGCAACCGCGTCACTCACGAGTCGCGTCCCCAGCACCCGGCTGTCCCGGATGCGTTGCTTCTTGGCCGGCGTCCAGCGTCCGAATACGTTCTCGCCGGCGAGGTGTACCACGACGTCCGCTCCTTCGAGCGCGGAGCGATCGATGGTCGCGTGCTCGGGATCCCAGCCAATGGACCGTTCCCCCGGAGCAGGCCGGCGCCGCACCAGCGGCACGACGTCATGGCCCAGGGTGCGTAGCCGGGGCGTGAGGGCTGAGCCGATCAAGCCCGTGGAGCCGCTCACCAACACCTTCATCGACACGATGTTGACACCCTCTGGAGCAGAGGGCAGTTTCGCCCAGTGAACTCCCGGCTTGGCATCGAACTTGGCGCGCGCGTGATCCGCGCCGTGCGCCTGGATGGGTGGGCGCGGCCAAGGCGCACGGCCCGCGTCGCTGAGGTCGAGTGGGACGGCTCCGATCCCCAGGACGCCGTCCGCGAGTTACGTGCGCATCTCGGTCCCGCGAACGCGGTCGGCGTTGCCGTCGACCTATCGCTGTTGTTCGTCAAGCAAGTCAAGCTGCCGCCGCTGTCCGCCGCCGACAAGGCCAACATCATCCGCGTCGAGCCGGAGCGCTTTTTCCCGGTCCGGGCGGAGGATCTCGTTCCGGCCACGCGCACGCAGGACGATCTCGTCTTCGCGGCGCGCGAGGCCCCACTCACAGCGTGGGTCGCGGCACTCGAGGCACTCGGGACCGTGGATCGAGTCGAGCCCGGACCGGTTGCGCTTTCCCGTGCACTGGCGCGGGCGGACGTAACCGCAGGCACGGCGCTGATCGATGGTCAAGAGGTTATCGAGCTACGCGAGGGCCGCGTCGCGCGCGCGCGCCGGGTCTACGGCGAACTGGCTGATACAGCGGCGGCCGTCGCGGCGACGAGCGAAGCGACCGTCTACGTCGCGCCCTGGGATGAGCAACGTGTCGCGGCACTGCGCGCGCTGCTTCCGGAAACGCGTGTCGTACCGATGCCGACGGCCGGCGGTGTGCCGGCGCTGTTCCTCCCCGCATACGGCGCGGCCCTCGCAACGGGAGGGGGCAACGACGACCAAGCAGAAAGTGTGCTGCATTCCGTCGAGCTCCAGGCACGCATCGCGCGGCGGCGGCGGCGGGCGGTGACACTCGCGAGCGCGATCTGCGCGGCCGCCCTGTTCATCGTGATCCTCTCGGCCGGTGGCTGGCGGGCGCGGGTGAAACACCGGCTCGACCGCGACCTGCAAACGCTGAACGCCCAGGCCACGCCGGCACTCGCGCTGCAGACGCAGCTCGCCACTATGCAACGGGTAGCGGCAGCGGTCGGACGGATCGAATCCGACCGCCCGGATCCCATGAAAGTCCTGCTGGCGCTGTCTCAGCGGCTCCCCCGCGGGGCCTCGATCCGCACGATCAATGCCGCGGGCGCGGAGTGGCGTCTCGAAGGTTTCGCGCCCAACGCCGCCCAGTTGTTGGGGCTGCTCGCTGCCGCACCCGATTTCCACGACGTTCGCTTCCTCTCCGCGACGAACCGCGCGGTCGTGGGCACGAGAACTTATGAGAACTTCGCCCTGGCTTTCCGCTACACTCCAGCGCCTTAACCCGCGCGAGCGGCGCGTGGTGGCAGCCGGAGCGGCGGTGAGCGCCGCGGCGCTGTTCCTCGTCCTGATCGTGCTGCCCTTCGCTCATCGGTGGGTGACGCGTGAGGCCGCCATCGCCGCGAGTCGCGAGCAGTGGACCAGACTGCAGTCGCTCGTATCGGGTGAAAGCCGGCTGCGGCGAGCGCTCGATACAGTGCGACTCGCGCAGCAGTCGGTTCGCGGGCGACTCCTCGCCGGGACAACTCCGGCGGTCGCCGCATCGCATCTGCAGGTCCTGTTGCAGCGCTACGCGGACGAGAGCGCAGTGCAGCTGGACAGAGTGGACGCCGTCAGCGAGGCGGAACCGAACCGCGAAGGGGGGGGGCTACTCGCCATCCCGGTCCGGCTCCAGGTCCACGGCGACGTCTACGGGCTGGTCGATTTTTTGTACCGGCTGCAGCATGGCGAGAAACTGCTGGTGACTGACGAGCTGGGAATTAACGCGGGCTTCGAGAGTACGGCCGGCAGCCAATCGCTGACCTGGTCGGTTCGCCTGCACGGCCTCTATCCGGCGGCGTCTCAAACGCCACAGGGCTCATGAGACTCCTGCGCGTGCTGTATGGGAGTTCTGCGGGTTTCGCGCTCGTCGCCGTCGGCCTGCAACTGGCTCCGACGGCTCCTCCGCGTGCGCCGGCGTCCGAATCGGTCGCGCCGGGCATCTCGCATGCAACGGAGCGGCCGGTGCCGACTGCTCCGCCGGCGACCTACGCGACGATTGTCTCCACCAATATTTTTTCAACCGATCGCGTCCCCCCTCGCGTGCGCTTCACCCCGCCGGGACTCGCGGCCAGGGGACAGCCGGTTCATCGCGCGCCCGCGGTGCGGCTGTACGGAATCACGATCGGTGCAAGTGGAACGGCGACGGCATTGATCGACGCCGACCCGGACATCCCGGGGGCCGAGATTTATCACATCGGTGACGTGGTTGCCGGCGCACCGATCGTCGATATCACCGATTCAACCGTCGTCCTCGCCCAGCCCTCGGGACAGCGCGTCCTGCATCTCCAGCGTTCCAGCCGCAGGCAACCATGACAGCAACGTCGTGCTGACCGACGTCCCCAATCGTCGGCGCGGATCGACCGTGCCGCAGAGCACCATCGAGGAGCTCGACGTGCGGCCCCCACAGGTATTGCTCGAAGTGTTGATCGCGGAAGTCACGCGCTCGGTTACTCGCAACCGTACCGAGCTGGCGATCTTTCTGACGCCGTACGTCGTGTTCACCGATGAGGATGCGGAGGAATTGCTGCGTCGCGAGCGTGACCAGCTCCAAGGGTCGCGACAGAAGATCGATAGCATCTTGCCTGTTGTTCCTCCGACGCCGGCACAGAAACCACAATGAGTCAGCCGTCTTTCGAATCGCTGCGAGAACCTTCTTCCCGTTCCGTCGCTGAGTTGCGCGCGGCGGTCGCTGGCCCGCTGGCCCAGCGGCTCTCGCCCAAGTATCTCGCCGAGCACTGTCTCGTGCCGCTGGAGATCGATCCCGCCGGCGAATTGATCATCGCCGCAGGAGCGCCGCTCGATCCGACGGTGGTGGACGAGCTATGCTGGGCTTACGGGCGCCGCGTCCGCGTCGTCCCAGCGCCGGCCGCGGAGCTGCAGTCCGCCATCTTGTCGGTCGAATCCGCGGCCGGGACGACCGACGCCGCCACCGCCGACCTGCGTGGCTCGGACCTCGAGTTGCTCGCTCAGGAAGACGAGGCGCTCGACGACCTGCGCGCCCTCGCCAGTCAAGCGCCCGTCATCAAGCTCGTCAACGTCGTGATTCTCGAAGCATTGCGCTCGCGCGCGAGCGACATCCACCTGGAGTCCACTACCGACGGGCTGCGGGTACGCTACCGGATCGACGGAGTGCTACACGACATCTCGCGCCCGCCGAGGCAGTACCAGGCGGCGGTGATCAGTCGCATCAAGATCATGGCGAACCTGAACATCGCGGAGCGGCGCGTCGCGCAGGACGGCCGTATCCGCCTGCGTCTCTCGGATCGGGAGCTCGATCTCCGCGTGTCCGTCACGCCCTCGCTGCATGGCGAGAGTGTGGTGCTGCGGATTCTCGATCGTTCCGGCACCGGAGGCGTGCGCGACCTCACTGAGATCGGAATGACCGGCAGGGTGCTCAGCTCCTTCGAACAGCTGATCGGCGAGCCGCACGGCATCGTCCTCGTGACCGGCCCGACCGGCTCCGGGAAAACGACGACGCTGTATGCGGCCCTGCGAAAGATCAATCAACCTGGTGTGAAGATCATCGCGGTCGAGGATCCGGTCGAATACCAGATCGACGGCGTCACGCAGATTCCAGTGAATACCAAGACCGGTCTGACCTTTGCGTCGGCGTTGCGATCGATCTTGCGGCACGATCCCGACGTCATCATGGTCGGCGAAATGCGGGACCGCGAGACCGCCGAGATTGCCATCCAGGCCGCGCTGACCGGACATCTCGTCTTCTCGACACTGCACACCAACGATGCGCCCAGCGCCATCACGCGCATGGTGGACATGGGCATCGAGCCATACCTCGTCGCCGCCACCGTGCGCGGCATCGTGGCGCAGCGGTTGGTGCGCGTGGTGTGTGAGCAGTGTGCCGCTGCGGATGAGCCGGCTGCCCAGGATCTCGCAGGCGTCGATGTCCCCAAGCGGACACCCCCGCGCTTCCGCCGCGGCGCGGGCTGCGAGGCATGCGCGCAAACGGGGTACCGCGGCCGGACCGGCATCTACGAGCTCCTGCAAATGAACGATGAGACGCGGGAGCGCGTCGTCGCCGGCGCGCCGTTGAGCGAGATTCGCACGTTGGCGGAGGCGAACGGGCTCGTGCCGCTGCGGGCCGCGGGGTGGCTGAAGGCGTACCTCGGTATCACCACCGTCGACGAAGTGCTGAGGGTTACGCATGACCGTTAGCTACCACTACCGCGCGGCGACCGCGGCGGGCCAAATCGTCGAAGGCACGCTGCAAGCGCCCTCGCGGCGCAAAGTGCTCGAGGACCTGTCGCGCCGGCAGCTCTATCCGGTGACAGTCGACGAGGTCTCGGCGGCGACGGCGACGCGAGCTGGACGCCGGCTCGGCCGCCGGGCCGCTCTGGGACTGTGGACCCGAAGCGCCGCTACACTCCTCAGTGCCGGAGTGCCGCTCGACCGCGCGCTGCAGTTCACGATCCAGCACGCTGGGCACGACGGCCTGGCGGATGTGCTGCGTGAGGTGCGGCGTGAAGTGCAGGGCGGAGCGAGTTTGGCGGAAGCCCTGGAGCGCCATCCCCGTTACTTCCCACCGGTGTTCGTAGCAATGGTGGCAGCAGGCGAATCGAGCGGCGCTCTCGACGTCGTACTCAAGCGGTTGTCGCAGCACCTCGAGGAAGTCGCGGAGCTGCGCTCGCAGATTCGGTCTGCCCTGCTCTATCCGGCGTTGATGGCGGGAGTCGCGAGCATCGGCGTGACGGTGCTGCTCCTATTCGTGATTCCGCGGTTCGCCACGATTCTCGCCGACGTCGGCAGCACGCTGCCGCTGAGTACTCGCATCCTGGTCAGCATGAGTGTGTTGCTGACAAAGGGGTGGTGGTTCCTGCTCATCGCCGCGGCGGGAGTCGCGCTCTGGGTGCGTAGTGCCCTCGCCCGCGCCGAGGTGCGCCGCCGCTGGCACGCGGCGCGTCTGCGCTGGTTGTGGATCGGCGATCTCGAGCTCAAGTACGTGACGGCACAGTTCGCGCGCACGTTGGGTCTGCTGCTGCGCAGCGGCGTCGCGCTGCTGCCAGCGCTCCGCATCGCGCGCTCTGCCGCCGCCAACCTCAGCGTGCAGGAGGGGATCGACCGCGCCAGCTCAGCCGTGGCAGAAGGAAGCCCACTGGCTCCCGCGCTCGCTGGGGTCTTGCCCCCGCTCGCGCTTCAGATGCTAGCGGTGGGCGAAGAAAGCGGCAGCATGGAAGAGCTATGTGACAGTGTTGCAAATACTTACGACGCGGAAGTGCGACGCGCCCTGCGCACGGCAGTCGCCATGATTGAGCCTGCGCTGATTCTCCTATTCGGCGCACTCGTGGGGTTCGTGGCGTTGGCCATGCTGCAGGCGATCTATGGCATCAACACGAAGGCGTTCTCATGAACAAGCGCAGATTCACACTCATAGAGATTCTGGTGGTCATCATCGTGATCGGACTGCTCGCCGCGCTGGTCGGCCCGCGCAACCCCGCTGGTTTCGATCTCTAAACGTTGGGTCGCGATGGGCGACCGGGCGGTAGCGACGAAGACGCTGACATCGTCAGCTGGAAATAGATGTGACCCGTCGATCGGTGACCATTGACACATTGCGCAATGGAACGTATTTCCGGCGAGTCCTGGTGTTTTTCCCGCATCAACTTGGGCTACGAAAGGAGATGCAGCGAGGGGCCTACCAAGCGAAATCCTCACCTTTCCTCATTGGAGGATGGTATGCTGAAGAAGGCAGCGTTATCCGCTGCAATCGGCGGGATGGCGGTGTTCGCGATCGGATGCGCGATCACAGATTACGACGGTTGGTCGGGTCACCAAACAGCGAGCGAAGCGAAGTTGTGGGGAAGCGAAGTCGCCTTTTCGGGTTTCGGCGGTGACTATGACGGGACGTATTCCTACACGGTCAAGTATGCGCCGGGCTCGCCCGTAACGATCAACAGTTACAAGAATCCAGTCGTCGGCTCGTTTAGTCGCGACGGCATGATCGACCGGGACGGTGATGACGTGCAGGGACGCGGCGGATTCCTGGGCGGCAAATTCAATAAGTGGTGGGTCGCCGTCGATCGGGCTCCGGGCACCTGCGAGTTCTTCTCGAACATCATGTACGACAAGTCGGCGCTGGGCCCCGGAGTGGCGTCGTGCAACTCCGCGTCGGAAGAAGTCGACAGAGACCTCGAGCTCCAGGATGCGTTCGCCAGCCTGGGCGATCTCTTCACCCAGATCTGGTCCGGAGCCTTGGGCAAGAACTTCACGGTACAGATGACGTCCGTTACCGTGAACGGCGCGGCGGTCCCGCTTGCGGACGCGCTGACAGTCAACCTGCGTCAAAACGGCGTGCGGCCGATGAGCGCGTCCCTCGATCTGTCCTCGCCAGGTGGACAGGATCTCATCCGGGCACTGCTCAACAATACGCCTGATAAGCAACCGGTCACGCTCGGCTTCGGCTTCAGCGGCGGCATGGCGTTCGGCGTACCGACCAGCATGACGCTGGCGTTCAACCACGCTGCGCTCCGGGCGGCCCTGAAGTAGACGTAACGGATCGCCATCCGGGGGTCCTTGGTACCCCATTCCGCATGATGGCCCAAGTCGGGGCGGGAAGCTTCCTTCCCGCCCCGTTCTGTCTTGGCCTGGGATTGCTGCTCGCCTGCGGCTCTCCGGACCAACATGCCGCCGCTGTCCCGTTAGCAAAACTTTCCCCCGCGCTGCGAGCGCTGGTGAATGAATCTCAGGCGCAGCACGTCGCCCATCGCGTCATTGTCGACCTGACCACCCAACTCGACCTGACGCACTTCGACGACTCACTTCGCTCTGTCGCTGCGGGACGCGCGGCGCGGCGGCAGGCGGTCACCTCCGCACTCCGCGGCGTCGCAGACGCGAGCCAAAGCCGGCTCATCCCGCTGCTCGAACGCCTGCGACGCCGCGGCGACGTCGCGGAGTACGAACGTTTCATCATCGTCAATCGCTTCGTCGTGGGTGCCACGCCCGCGGGGATTCGCGCGCTCGCCGCAGCCCCCGATGTTGCGACGATCAGCGAGGAGACGCCGCCCACAGGATCCGCGCTCGCTGGCGTGCGCGCGGACGTGACGAACCTCGATTCCGTATCGTGGGCGTTGCGGGCCATCGGCGGGCGAGAGGGATTGGATGGCCACGGCGGCGTCGTAGGAATCATCGACGCGGGGGCGAGCGCCGCCCATGAAC
>MNDR01000099.1:9162-13471 GCA_001915025.1 Gemmatimonadetes bacterium 13_2_20CM_2_65_7 | reverse complement strand
TCGGACGCACGATCGGTGTCGCGCCGGGCGCGCGGTGGATCGCCTGCGTCGGACTTCCCGATGGGCACTACAACAACATCGCGCTCACGCAGTGCGCCGAGTGGATGATCGCGACCGGGCAACCCGACATCCTGATCAATCCGTGGCAGCTTCCCGAACCGGGTTGCGACCGGTCGCTGCAACGGATTGTCGCGGTGTGGCGGCTGGCGGAGATCCTGCCGGTGTTTGCGGCCGGCAATTACGGTCCGGAGCCACGCTCCGACCGGTCACCGTCCAATTACGGCTTCTCCGTGGGAGCGGTCGCCCGCGGAGATCGGCTGTTTGCGCGCTCCAGTCGTGGACCGAACAGCTGCGACCGATCAATCTACCCGACCATTGTCGCGCCTGGATCCGCCGTGCCGGTCGCGTATCCGCTCACACCTTCCTCGTACATCCGCACGGACGGTTCATCGGTCGCGGCCGGTCTCGTGGCGGGCGCGGCGGCGTTGCTGCTCCAGCGTCATCCGGATGCGTCCGTGGCCGAGCTGGAAGAAGCATTGCGAGCGGGCGCCGTTGACCTGGGGCCGCGGGGCCCCGATAACGACTTCGGTTACGGGCGACTCTCGGTGCCCGGTGCACTCAAGGCGCTGGACCGCATTCGCAGTGCCGCGAAGCCGAGCAGCAGCACCGTGAGACCGATGCAGCAGTAGGCCAGCCAATCGCCATGCCGGGTGTAGAACGTGGCTTTGGTTGCCACCGTCACCGGCACGCGAGCGACCCGCATTCCCGCCTCCCGATACAGCCAGCGCCCGCTTCCTCCTTGACCTGGGATGAGGTGCGCGCGCCCCACCGGGTCGACGAATCCCGAGAGGCCGTTGTTCGCCACCCGGACGACGGCGATCCGGTTCTCCACCGCGCGCATCGTGCTCTGCGCGATCATGTGCACGTACATGGGGGGACCGAGCAGTCCCTCGCTCGTGATGTTCACCAGGAAACTGGCGCCATGCGCCGCGGCGGTTCGCGCGAAGCCACTGCTGCTGACTTCAAAACAGATGGGTACGGCGAACTGGAGCAAACCGCCGCCACTGTCAGCGCGGATCGCGAACCGCACGACTTCCGTGCCAGGGACACCGACGCTCGAGTAGCCCAGCAGGGCACGCGCCAGCCCCGCACCCAATCGCCTCGGCCACCCGCGGAAGGGCGTGTACTCGGAGTACGGGATCAGGTGGATCTTGTCGTAGCGACCGACGATCGCGCCCTGCGGCGAGAAGTAGTACGCCGAGGTGTGCAGGTGACCGGCGGGCGGCTGTGAGTCGGCCCACGTGTAGCCACCCACCAGGAGATATGCGCCTTCGTCGTGCGCCAATTGCTTGAGGCCCTGCATGTAGCGCGGGTCATCGCTCAGCGGCTGGCCGATCGCGTTCTCGGGCCAGGCGATGACGTCGGCGCTGCCGGGCCGGACGGTCGCGCGCGTGAAGTTGGCCTGCTGCTGGTAGGTCTCGAACGCGCGCCGGGGATCCCGATAATGGATGGCGTTGGGCTGCACGATTGCGATCCGTGGGCCCGGAATGAAGCGCAGCGCCTGCTCGCGAGCGCGGCCGTACGCCAGCACCGCGAGCAACAGCGCGCCATAGCACGCAAACGCGGCAACGGTGTACGGGTGCTGCTTCCGTCGGATCAGCCGCCAGAGGTCCACGACGAATCCGTTGGCGCCGGCGACAAGAAACGAAATGCCGTAGACACCCGTGATGTCGGCGATCTGGATCAGCGTCGTCCGATTGAATTGCGACGAGCCGAGCGGGAAAAACGCCATTTCACCCAGCGAGAAATGCAAGCGGAGCCACTCGGTCGACACCCAAATCACGGGGACGACCAACGTGAACGGCAGTCTCAGCTGGCGATACACTACGCGCAGCAGAACCGCGAACGGGATCAGCAATGGTGCGTACAACGCCGCGACGGCGAACGGCACGGCCTTATGAAAGAGTGAGAGCGCGCCCAACGTCATGATGAGGAACGTGTAGGCGCCCGCGAAGCAATACAGCCAGGTGAACCGCCTCTCCTCGCCCGTGATCAGGATGATCCAGGGAACGAGCGCGCCGTAGTGCAGCCACCACAGGGCGGGCATGAGAAACGGCAACGCGAGCAGAATCCCCGAGAGGAGCGACAGCGCCAGATTCTCGAGGACGGTCTCTGATGGAGACCGCCCGGTCACAGAATTTCGCCGTGAATCGGCAGCTTGAGTTCGCGGGTGGTCGGGTCATTGGTCTCGATGCGCAAGGCGCCGGTGAAGCGCCCCTTGGGGGCGCGGTCGCGCTGGATCCGCACGTGGACGAGATAGCTCTCACCCACCTTTTGAGGCTCGATACGGACCGCGAGGAACGGGATATCGGTCACCGCGCGGACCACCTGGAAGTCGGTGCCGCGATATTTGCGGACGAGGACCGTGCGCTGTCCCAACGCCTCACGATCCAGCGCGTCCGCTAGGACGCGCGAGTAGTTCAGCTCATCGATGGAGGCGTTCACCACGTCCTTGACGAAGGCTTGGGCCGCGACGGTGAGGTTCGCGTACGCCGGCACGTCCGTCGTCAATCGAATCGTGCCTTCGTGCCGGCCAACCGCCGTCGTCGTGTCGAGCGTGACACGCAATTGATAGCGGCGACCCGACTCGAGCGTCGCGAGCGTCGGCCGGAACGCCGGATCGCTGGACGCGACGCTGAGGATCTTCAGGGACCGTTCGAGATGATTGATGATCGTCAACTCGCGTTCAGCGGGCTCGCCCTTGGCCGTGAAGAAGTAGAACTGCGACTGCGGTGCGACTTCGACCGGCGCCACGATCCGCTTCAAGACACGGACTCGCTGCGGCGGCACATTCCCCGCGAACTCGACCCTGATCGCTTCACTGATCACGCCGAGATAGGGCGTCTTGTCGAACCGCACTGTGAACCGGCCCTCGGAGCGCGGCGGCACGACCGAATCGGCATGCGTGATCATCCCCGAGCTCGCGATCACCTGTTTCACGACCAGGGTGTCGCTCGTCTTGTTCGGCACAATGAACGTGTGGTCGAATGGCCTGCCCTGCACCACTGCTTCTATTTCCGAGCCACTGCGAGTGGCCAGCGGGCCGCGGTCCTGATGACACGCGACGGCGAGCAGAGCGAGACCCCACACCATTTTCTTCGTCACCGGTCAAATTCCCTCCAGAAGCGCAGAATGAGTCGCGGTTGCGACAGCCGCACCGCATCCAGGTCGTAGACGGCCTGAATCTCGTGGGTCAGCGGGCGGGGCGGGCCGACCTGCCACCCGCGACTGATGAACAGGACGCGGTGGGGCATCGTCGTGAGCTGCGAGAAATCACGCCCGCGTCGCCGCGCCAGCTCCGTGAGCGATGTGAACACCGCGCCGTGCTCGCGCTGGGCGGCGAGGTCGGCAGCGCTGGCGGGGTCAAAGCCCGGCAGCGACGCCAGCACGGGCACGGGCGCCGTGTTCAGGTTGACGCGGCCGTCGCCTTGTACGGTCACAAAGGGCGCGATGCGATCCGCCAGCGAATCGGAAAAGCCCTTGATGCGCGTCAGCTCGTCGAGACGCTGCAGCGGACGGTTGGGCGGCCGGAACGGGGACCCGGCCCGCGCATAATCGGCAGCCTCGGCGCCTTGGGGCCGCGGGTCGTCGTCGGCGTCCTTCCAGTCCTGGAGCGCGTCGACGAGCGACTGCGCCTCGCGCGCGCTCACGAACTGCCCGAAGAAGGCGAGCAAGGTTGGCTCGTCGGCGGCGTTCAGATCGACGCGCGCGTTCAAGTCCACCACGGTAACCTGAAATTGCGTCGCGCCGATGGTTTCCTGCTGCAGGTCGGCGAGCACGCGGTCGAGCCGCCGAAACAGCAACGCCTGGTCTCGCGGGGTCTCGGCGGCCCGCAGCAGCTGCTTCAGCCGCCAGGTCGCGGCCACGATCCCGCTCTCGGCGGCGTAGCGGGCCGCGGCGCGTGTCCGCACGTTGTCGACGATGCCCGCCGCGCCACGGCTCAACGCGGCGACACCGACCGCGATCGCTCCCAGCACCACGATCAGCCACAGCACCAGCATCAGCGCGACGCCGCGCACGCCGCGCGCGCGCTTCACTGCGAGCCTCCCAGCGGGAGTGTCAGAAGCAATGGCCTCCCGATCGGTCCGCGATCATCCCAGTACGTCAGCTCGATGGCGGACGGCACGAGCGATGGGAAGCGCCATTGTTCGCTCCATTCCGTTCAAGACGTCCAGCACGTACACCGTGACAATCACGGTCCAGGATGCTGTAAACCCGCCGGTCAATCGCGCGTGTGGCGTGAAGGTGG
>MNDR01000099.1:0-9107 GCA_001915025.1 Gemmatimonadetes bacterium 13_2_20CM_2_65_7 | reverse complement strand
TGTCGCGACGGCCGCGCGTTGCGCAGCGCGTCTTGCACGGTGGAACGGAACGCTTGCGCGGTTTGCACGGTCCGCCGCCGCGCTTGAAGCCGCGCCTCGACATCACGTCCGGCGACGGCGGTTCCATAGACCAGCAGCGCCACGATCCCCGCGACGCTGATCGCGACGAGCACCTCGAGCAACGTGAACCCGGGTCTTGTGTTCACCGTGTCTCGATCAGCCGGTCGAGCGACACACGTCCGCCGCCGGGCATCGCCACGCGGACGGTGACCAGCTGGATGCCGTCGCGCCAAACGCGAGTCTCGACGCTCCGCTCGAAGCCGCCGGGGAGCACGTCATGCGACGGTTTCACTTGGGTCTCCAGCTTCGCGATCTCCATCCCGTCCTCGGCGTAGGCGACCGCAGTTGCCCACGTTTCCGAGTCCCGCGACAGTCGCGTCGACCCCTGGAAGACTTCGAGGAAGCCGATCACGACGAGTCCCAAAATCACGAGAGCCACCATCGTCTCGAGCAGTGTGAGCCCACGTCTCATGATCCGCGCACCTCACACGTCAGCGGGTCCAAGCTGATTGCCAGCGCGGCTGCGCCGCTGCGCACATCGAACGCGCAGCTGCCCAGGGGAGAGACGATAAGAGTGAACGGCGCAGCGGGGAGCGGCGTCGCGAGCCTACCGGCTGCCACTCCCTCGACCTGCCACGCCCCGGAACGTTCGACGTGCAACGAAACGACCTCGCCACGACGCACCGCGGCATCGCGCGTCGCGCCGATCAGCTCGACCAGCTCTGTGGTTTGCCTCGCACGTGTTGGAACGAGCGCGGGCGCGACCAATGCCGCGGCCAGCCCGAGCAGCACGAGTACGACGAGCATTTCGACGAGCGTGAAACCACGTCGCATATGGACATCCTGAAGGATGCTTTAGCTTGTGACATCACGGGCCGGCAGGAAATCGCCGGCCCGTGTTGAATCTGCTGCTCCAGTTATGACGATGCTACCCGGGCGTCAAGGACCGCACGTTCCGTTACTCCCCACCTTCACGCCACACGCGCGATTGACCGGCGGGTTTACAGCATCCTGGACCGTGATTGTCACGGTGTACGTGCTGGACGTCTTGAACGTGTGAATCACGGGCGTCCCACTCTCCGTTAAGCCGTCCCCGAAATTCCATGCCGTGGAGACGATGCCGTTACCGCTCGTGGACGTGCTTGTGAACGTGCACGCCTTGCCGCTGCAAGTCCAAGTGTAACTCGCCACTGGCGGTGGTGGTGGCGGCGGCGGCGGTGGTGGCGGCGGCGGTGGCGGCGGCGGCGGCGGCGGCGGTGGCGGCGGCGGTGGCGGCGGTGGCGGCGGTGGCGGCGGTGGCGGCGGTGGCGGCGAGCCGATGAAGCCCGTGTAGAGCAAGTAGTTGCCCGGCGCCACGCCCTTCTGACCGAGCGGGTTGTTCAACGCGATCTTGTTGAGCGACGCGTTCGCGGTCAGTGCCTGATCGACTTCGTCGGCCGAAGCGTTCGGGTGCACCTGCTCGTACAGCGCGGCGGCGCCCGTGACGTGCGGCGTCGCCATCGACGTGCCGCTGATCGTGTTCGTGGCGTCGTCATTGGTGAGCCAGTCCGACGTGATGTTGACGCCGGGCGCGAAGATGTCGAGGCACGGACCGCGATTCGAGAAGCTAGCCTCGACATCATTGATATCCGTCGCGCCAACGGTAATCGCGGACGGCTCGCTCGAGGGAGACTCCGGACCGGGGAAGGTCGTCGACCCGATGCACGGGTTTCCGTACTCGTTGCCGGCAGCGACTGCGTAGACGACGCCGTCGTTGACGGAATTGTGAACCGCGTCGTTGAGGGCCTGCGAGAAGCCGCCACCCAACGACATGTTCGCAACGGCAGGCTGTCCGGCGACGTGATCGCCCGTGACCCAGTCAATGCCCGCGATGACGCCGACATCGCTGCCGCTCCCGCCGCAGTCGAGAACGCGCACGCCGATGAGATGGACCTGTTTGGCGACGCCGTAAGTCTGACCGCCAACCGTTCCGGACACGTGTGTACCGTGACCGTTGCAGTCCACCGCGCCGTTTGCAGCGTCTATTTCGTCGACACCCGGTGTTGCGCGGCCTCCAAAGTCGTGATGCGAGAATCGAATCCCGGTATCGATGATGTAGGCGTCGACCCCCGCACCGGTGGCGTTCCACGTGTAGGAGTTGTCGAGCGGGAGATCGTGTTGATCGATCCGATCAAGACCCCAGTCCGGACCCGTCTGGGTATCGATGATATGCATCATCTGCGCCTGTTCGACGTAGGCGACGGCCGGATGCTGAGCGAGGGCCGCGGCAGCCGCGTCGGACAGATGCGCGGAGAAGCCGCGCAATGCGTGCGTGTACGTGAAGCCGAGCGAACCCGCATGCGCGGCGACGAGCGCTCGCGCGGTGCCGCTGACGTCCTGGACCGCGGGTTTCAGTACGACGATGTACTCGCCAGGAATCAGTTCTTTCGTCGCGGCGTTCGACGACGCGTTCAGCGAGATCGGGCGATCCCCCCGTGGTGCGACCGGCGCCGGCGTTTCGGTGCAGGCAATCGCACCAACGGCCAACGCCACGGCGACGCACCTGACCAATCGCCTCATGAGTTGAATCCTCCGACGAAATGAATGTTCGCTGCGGCGGCGAGGTGTAACCAAACCTACCGTGACACATATCACGAAATCCGAGAGGTCGCAAGGCCACAAAAAAGGCCACAAAAAAAGACCGGCCGACTTGGAGTCGGCCGGTCGGGAACGGGTACCCGCGAATGCTAGCTCACATGCCGTTGATGTCGCCGGTGACGCTGAGCGTCGGCGCACCCGTGACCGCATCGGCCATGATCGTCACGGTGCGCACCATCTGGAGCTGCACCGCGAACGTGCGCGAACCGTCCGCATTGACCGTCACGGTGACGTCCTTCTCGATGACGAACGGCTCAGCTGGCGGACGAACTTGCGCCGCAAACTGCTGGCCGTTTACGACCGCGGTCAGCTGCGCCACCACATCGGTCGCGCCAATCCGCACTTTCGTGTAATTGCCGGCCGGAATCGCCTCGACGGGGACTAGGGTGGCCGTCGCTGACCCGTTGCCGACGTCAAACGTAGCGGATCCGGAGCCGTGAGCGACGCTAAGCCATTGCTGGCCGTCCCACAACTCCACCGAGAGTCCAGTAAACGTCGCCGTCCCGCTTACATTCGCGCGAGCACCCGAGGGATCGGTCGGCTGGCTAACGTCCGAGGCAATGACGCTCCCGGGCGCCGTCGCGGCGGGGACGCTCATGCCACCCAGATCACCATTGAACTGAACCACCGGTCCGTTGGCGCCCGCTGCCAGCGACACCGACCGGATCATCTCGAACTGGATGCTGAACGTGCGCGAACCATCCGCGTTGGCGGTGACCGATACGGTCTTCTCGATCTGGAAGGGTCCAAGCGTCGGATTGCCGAGGCGGGCCGAGAAGCCCTGGCCGTTGACGGTGAGGTCGACGGCGGCATTGGTCGCGCTGATGCGCGCCTTCGTGTAATCCCCGGCGGGAATCTGTGATGCCGGGACCAGGGTCGCGGCTGCGGTACCATCGCCCACGTTGATGGTCGCGCTACCCGCGGCGCCATTCGTCACGGCGAGCCACTGTTGTCCATCCCAGAGCTCGACGGTGAGGCCGCTGAACGTCACCGTCCCACTCACGGTGGCGGTGCTCGCGGCAGGGCCGGTCGGACGACTCACGTCCGACGCCAGCACCTGCGCCGTCATCTTGTTGTTGTTGCCGCCACCCGACGTGGTGAGGTCGCTGGGCTGGCAGGCGGCTGCTACGAGGGACGTTGCTGCGAGAACCGCAAGCGTGGCACGCATAGGTCTCCCCCTAGTCGTTTCCTTCTCTATACTAGGCAACTTAACTCCGTGTGATCCAGGTCACAAATCACAGTTCATCGGGTCGCTCGACAAACGACACGGGGTCATTGCTTCGGGCCAGTCGCACGACCACCAGGGGAGCGGTCAATGCCTGTGTGGTCATGCTGCCGGTCTTCGGCGCAACCTCGCGAACGACAACCCGCAGTTTTCCTTCCGCGCTAAAGATGTTCTCAATCGCGATCGAGTAACCACCGCTGCGCCGCATCCCCATCGCGGCGACGATCGCCATCTCGCGCGTGAAGTCGAACTCGGCGGGCGCCGCAGGGTTCGCGCCGTCAACATTGGTCGCCTCCCTGACGAATGCGCGCCACTGCTCCGCGTCGCGGATGACTGCGCGCCTGGGTGTGCGAATCCCACTGTACTGGCTCTCGAGAACCGTCTCGAAGGAGATCGGATCACTCGAGGACGGCATCGGCCTCGATCTCGACCAGCATCGCCGGATCGACGAGCCTCGAGACCGCCACCAATGTCGAGGCAGGACGAATGTCGCGGAAGACTTCGCCGTGCGCGCGTCCCACTGCTTCCCAATGGTCGATATCGGTCACGTACATCCGGGTGCGGACGACGTCGCGGACACCGGCCCCGGCCTGCTCGAGCGCGCGGGTGATGTTCCGCAAAGCCTGGACCGCCTGAGCGTATGGATCTCCCACCCCAACGATCCGCCCCTGTGCGTCAGTCGCGGTCGTCCCCGAAATGTGGATAACCCTGCCAACCCGGACCGCCCGCGAGTAACCAACCACCGGCTCCCACGGCGCGCCGCTGGCGATGTTCTGCCGGCTCATGGTCTTTCGATTGGTGCGGCGTTCCACGTCACGTGGGAAGTCGTTCCACTGGCTTTTGCCTCGGCAACGCGCTCGTCCGTCGCGCGGATGATCTCCTCGACGCCGCGCGGCGGGTTGAGAAAAGTCACACCGCCGATGCTGGGGGTGGCCGGCGAGCCATCGGTCATACGGAGGTCGATCAGACCGGCGCGCAGCTTCTCGAGGACGATGCGAGCCGAAGCGGCGGTGGTCTCGGGCAGCAAGGCGATGAACTCGTCACGGCCGAGGCGCGCCAGCACGTCGGTCGCCCGCAGCGCCCCGCGCAGCGCCGCGGCCGCCGCGCGCACCGGCTCATCACCGACGCGGTTGCCGAGGTCGACGACCGCGACGCTGAAGGGATGCTGATACCGGCGAGCCCGCTCGATCTCGGCGCCGGCGGCTTCATGGAATGCCCGGGCGTTCCGGACGCCGGTGAGGTCGTCGACACGGGCCAGCCGTCGCTCCCGGGCCAGCGAGCGGCGGAGGGCCATGATGGCCCAGGTCAGGGCCCCGATGGCGATGAGGGCGAGGATGATGATCGGAACACAGGTGCGCAGAATTGCGATGCTCCGGTGGCAAGGCTGGTATCAAAGCTACACTGAGGTTCGCAGACGGACAGCGCGGTTGCTGTGCTAGGGTTTGGCACCGCTTGAGGGGATCACACCGGCCGCATACCAGCAAGGATTCAAGCGGCATTCCTCCATTGCGACGCGGATTCGATACTCAGCGGTCACCCTCGGCGTGAATTGCAGCACCGGAAAGCCCTCGCTGGTTCGATCCAACGCAAGCTCGCTGTTCGCGAGTGTCGCAAGCACTAAGCGAAGGCGCGAGCAATCCTCGTCACAGACGCCGAAAATGGAGTAGGACACTCCTTCTCGGAGGGTGATCGTAAATGATGCGGACTCCTCCTGGTTGAGGGTTCCTTCCTTATCTAAGAGCGGGCGATCGCCACCATGGGCGTGCACCACGTTGAGTGCCCGTTGCAATTCGTCATGTACCTGTCTCGCCCATCTGTTTTGAGCTGAGCCTGCCGCTGGAAGGCCGATTGTGATCAGCATCAATCCGCCCACAGCACATTTGGCGGCAGAGATCATCGAACCTGACGCCGCGAGGCAGCCAGCGCGACCGCGCTCACCGCAACCGCCGCGAGCAGCAGCGCCAGCAGCGTTGCGCCGAGAGGAGCGGCAGCACCGAGACGGATCGGTTGAATGAACCGCCGTTCCCACTGCTTCGTCCATTCCCCAACCGGTTGCCGGAGTGCCGCAGCGAGTGCGGTATCGACCGGCAATGACGACGTCCAGAAGCTCTGGAAGCGATCTCGTCCCACATCCCGGGCGACATCTCCGAGGAAGCGTTCGCCCGGCAACAGGTGTTGTTTGCGCCACCAGCCTTGCTCGAGCCGCACGATTTCAGGGACCGCAATCCTCGCATCGTCGTCAGCGCCGTAGAGAACCGCGCTCCGGCACCCGTCGAGGCGGCCAGCGAGGCATGCTACCGTTGATGGAGAGAGCGAGTAGATGCCATCCCAGTACCACGAGTACCGGGGGTCACCCAGGAGATTCACCGACAAGAACCGCTCACCCGCGATGCCGTGGGTGCCGAGATAAAGTGCCACGTCCCAATTGCGGGCCGCGAGCCAACTCCGAACCGATCGACTCGGAGTACCGTACGCCGCGTAGTACGCGCACGGACCGAGTCCTGACTGGAACCAGCGCGCGAGCCAATCAGGCTCGAAGTGCCGGGGTGGGTGCCCGAGCAGGACCGCTGTCCAAAAATGATTGGCAGGCAAGAACGCCATGCAGGTCGTTCGATCGGTCGAGTCCGGCGTGAGAAAGGCCACGCCATTCTGGTCCGGGATCGGACCCGGCGCGGACCCGGGCGCGCGCTCCAATGCGATCACGAGTGCCGCGCGTACCTTCGTTTCGCCGAGCCCCAGCGCACGCCACATCGAATCCGCGACGGCCTCGACGGTTCGCACCGCAGTCGGGGGGAGTGTTGGTCCACGGAAGATGATGGCCGGTCCGACCCTCGAGGAATCCCATTTCACGTGTTGACGATCTTCCAACAGGCGCAGGGACGCGTCGGTCTCGCGCCATTCCTTAGCGACGGCCTGCGCGCGGCGACGCGCGGCCGTGGGTTCGGGTGAGTACGTCGCGAATCGCGGGCCGCGCGGCGCCGCGCCACGAGGCGGCAAGTAGGCCAAGGCGATCAGCGCGCATCCGCCAACCGCGACGGCGATCCAGACCCTTAGAGGCGCCATCGCGAGCTCGAGAGTCCGCACCCGGCGAACACGGTTACCCATCCCAGTGCAACGCCGATTGCCCACCACGGAAGCTCGACCGGCGCCGGCCGAGCAGCGAGAGCTGCGTTCCGCCAGCCTGCCACCAACGAGTCCACGCTGACGCCGGCCGCTTCGGCAAGGCGATCGGCGATCGCGGCCTCAGGATCTCGGAGCAGTCGACGATAAGCGTCTTGTCCGCCCAAGCGGAGCGCATCGCGGACGAGCGAGACGCGCGCTGCGTCCGAGAGGGGCTTCGGGAGCACATCGGCCGGCAGAGATCGCAAGAGTGCCGTACACGATGCGTCGCGCCCAGCCACGCACTCGCGAAGCGCTGGAGCACTGCCGCCATGGTCGAAGAAGTCCGCGAACGATCCAGTGACGACCGCACGTCGCTCCGGCGCGCTCGGGTACCACCGTTCCAGCTGGTGGTTGGTGTCGCCCAGCCCCAAGGCGTCGATGCAGCTCGCAATGTCTCCCATGAAACAGCCACGCGCCGCCTGGGAAGGGGCGGTGACGAATTCCAAATAAACGCCCCCCACGTCCTCGCGCGGGTGGATCGATGGCCGGAGTACCCCAGTCAGCCACGTTGCCAGCGCACGGTCTGGGGGCGCGATCGGCACGGTGGTCAATAACAGCGTCGTCGTCGATCGCAGGTCGAGATCCCACGGCACTTCGAGCCCCACGTGCAACACCGCCCGTCGGGCATTCGAGTCGGGGTCGACGGCGCGGATGAAGTATGGCCGCTCGGCAAGATCTGCCGCCGCGCTACCATACAGACTATCAATGGCGGGCCACGCCAGCGCCGCCGCTTGGCGCACGGGCAACGGTGATGCATTCGTGATGATGCGTAGCGCCCCGACCGCGATGGTGTCGCGACCGATGGTCGCGCGCTCGCGCTCGAGACTGTCGGCGAGATTCGCGATCGCCACCGCTTGCTGCCAGGTCCGCAGGAGGCTATCGGAGCGAATTCGTAACCGATTGATCAGCGTATCCTGGCCAAGGAGCGGGCACGCCAGGACGCCAAGGATCAGGAGGAGACCAAATCTCCTAAACATCGACGAGCATCCATCTGCCGGTGAACACAGCCAGAGGCCCCAGACCCTGAAGGAGAACGACCTGCGAGGTGCCGACCAGATCGAGCTGGAGATTCGCGATGCTCGCGACGACTTGCACGACCACCAAGGCAGCAATCACGCCGAGAATGATGCCAGCAGTGCGGGCGGTCCCCGCGGAGATCGCGAAGAACACCGCATAGGCGACGAGAACGGCGAGCGCGAAGCGCAGTGAGAGGGCGAGCGGGTAGGCCTGCAACCCGGATGGGATCGTCGCCGTGAAGGCGGCGAGCAGCGCACCCACCGACACGGCAGCGATCGGAACCGCAAGCAGCGTCATCCCCGCCGCGAAGCGCAGCAAGACATAGCGCCACCGGGGCAACGGCAGCGTCAGGGCGTGAACGTGGCGCCCGCGATGGTCGGCCGTCCAGGTCGCGATCGCGACCAGTAATCCCAACGCGGCAGCGAGCAGCGGATACAACGTCCCCCAAGATTGGACGGCACGAAGTAAGTCCTGGGCTTGTAAGGCGCCCCGATCAGCGCGTGCGGCGCCCTGGAGTGACAGCAGCGGCAAGGAGAATCCAGCGAGCGTCCCGAGCAGGATGATGAGGCGTGCCCATTTCCACTGGGTATAGAGAAGCGCTTTGTACATGACCATGGTTAGCGGACTCCGGTGCGAAAACTGCGCAGCAATTCGACAAAGCCGTCCTCGAGATCGAGGTCGACCACGTCGCGAACGGATGCGCCGATGCGCTCGAAAAACGACGTCATGGTGGGCTCCCAATTGCTCACGACCCACGTCTCGCCGGATCCGTTCGAGGACTCACGTGCCAGGATCCTAAACGGTGCGTCGTTGATGACAGCCGGCGCGTCGGCGATGACAAGCCGTTTCGTGCCATTTTTCATTTTTTCGAGAGGCAGTTCGGTGACGAGACGACCTTCGTCCATGACCGCCACCCAATCACAGACGCGCTCGAGCTCGTGCACGAGGTGGCTCGAGATGAAGATCGTGGCGCCGGACTCGGAGACGTAGGTGATCAAAGCCGCGA
>MNDR01000093.1 GCA_001915025.1 Gemmatimonadetes bacterium 13_2_20CM_2_65_7 | reverse complement strand
TGCTTGCCGACGTAAAACGTCACCACCCCGTCGGGCGGCTCCCACCCCACCGCGTCATGGAGCTTCTTCGAATCGGCACTGCTGAGATGTAATTCCCGCGCCGCAAACTGGTCGGCGCCCGGCAGCAGACGCGCAATCGCGTCCTGCCGCTTCACGAGAATCACGGTCGGCGTGATATGGAGCAGCGCGGCAGCCACCGCGCCGATGAATAGCGTCTTCATGGTTTCCTCCACCACATTTGATACGTGGCCAGTGCCGCCACGATGGTATATCCCAGCGCCATCGCCCAGCCGCCCGCGAGCGTGACGATCGCGAAGCCGGGCGAGACGAGCTTCGTGAGCCACATCCCTGCGAAGTCGAGCCAGGGTGCGGCGAAGAGCAGCGCGATGATCGCGAGTCCCACGCCGCGCGACACGGCAAGACCGAGGACGATGACCGAGAGCACCGCGGCGATCACCGCATACATCGGCATGTGCACGTGCGTATCCTGCACCAGCAGGTTCATGTCGACGTGATGCTGTTCCTCGCCCATCTCGGCCATCGAGATGGGACGCTCGGTGACCATCGTCGTCTCCGGCGGCATCTGCATCATCATCGCCTCACCCGCCGCCCCATAGGTCTCGGCGACCTTGGTCGTGTCGAACCCCGCATACAGACCGACCATCCACGCGCCGAACAGATACGACGTGCCGAGCGTGGCGACCAGCAGCGTGACGAGCCAGCGCACCCGAATGTCACTGCGTCCCAAGTCGTAGAGCACGCGCCCTCCTCAAAAGAGATAGACGAGCTCGACGAGCGCGGTCACGTTCGACCGCCTCAGGCTGCCGTCCTTCGCCCGAAAGAAAGCTGTCGTTGAGTGATCAAACCGGACCGCCGGCCGCAGCGAAAACGCCGGCAGACGGAACGTCGTGAACTCGACGTTGGAGAACACTCCTTCCTGTGCCTCTCGATAGAAGTACCACGGCGAGATAGTCAGAGATTGGAGCGTCTGCGGCGTTCCCGTCGTTACGCCGCCGGCGTCCTTCAACGATTCGCCGCGGACGCTGATGCCGATCGACCGACCAGCCCGCCAAAACACCTGCCCGAGGGCCGCGGTCCAGTCGAGGTTCGTGCCGGCGTTGCGCTGCATGCCGTGGTGCGCTTCCGCCTGCACGATCAGCCGAGACGTCGGCTGCAAGGTGGCATCTGTTGTGAGCAGCGTCCGTTGTGAGCCGTTCGTCGCATCCCGCTCCGGCCCGTACAGCACCCCCGCGGCGACGGCTGCATTGGACGTGGGAAACACCTGCACCTTGAGACCACCCGTCTTTCCGGAATTGTTGTCCGACTCGACGTTCCAGCCGTCGGCCACGAGGCCGAGGACGCTGACGCGCGGATTCAGGACATAGCGCGCCGTCAGTCCGGTGAGCTTCACGGGCCGGGCGTGCTCGAATGTGAAAGACGACGTCGGGATGAGATTGAGCGGCTCGTCGTCACGCTCATAACCGACGGGCGCATCGAATCGCCCGAACGAGAGCGTCAACGCGCTCATGTGCGCCGGCGTCCAGTTGATGATGAGATTGTCGATTGCTATGCGCGTCTCGGCCGGTCCGCTGTCGGGAACCTCGAGATGGGTCGTCAGCTGACCGAAGAGGTACAACTGATCAGACCACGGCCGGAACAGACTGATGGCGATCTTGGAGCCCAGCGCATTGCTCTGCGCGAGGTTGCGATCGTAACTACCGAGTCCAACCGCAAAGCCGGAGATGACGAGCGGCTGCTGCGACTCCGTCAGTTGCACTTCCTTGTCCTGCGCGGCGCCGCTGCGCCATGCGATGCACAGGACGACGGCGCAGGATACCAGTCTCCCAATAGACATGGGTCCCCTCCACTAGGGGTGACGATTACGAGAGTGCTTGTTTGAGAAAGCGATTAAGCGAGTGGAGGTGGAGGGGCGAGCGCGAGCGGTTGAAGGTGTTTGCGGCCGGCAGGGAGGATCGCCTGGCGCATCGTAAGATGCGCTGCATATGTCGGCCGGACGGCAACGATCCAGTCACCAGAGATCGTGGGCAATGAAACGCTGAGGCCAGCAGGGCAGCACGCTTGCGGGCAGGTACAATGATTCTTGTGGTGTGAACCACCATCCTGATGGTGAGGCGCGGGTAAGTTGCTGTGCACCGGACAGGCATGCACTTCGGGTGCGGCCATGGCGAAGACGAACGCCAAAACGACGGCGGCACACACGAATCGCATGGTCCCAATATACCCCGGACGCCTCAAGTGGAGAACGCGATCGTCATCGTCCGGCCGATGACGCTGTCGCGGTGAGAGTCGGCCGTTTTTCGGCTGGGCTCACCTTGAAACGAATCCACATGCCCGCGAGGCCGTGACCGGGAACGCCGCAGAAGATCAGGAACGACCCTGCCTTGTTCGCGACAAAGCGAACCGTGTCCTGCTCCTCGGTGCCCAAGCCCTGCTGCAGTCGAACCGTCATCGCTCGCGGAATCGCGGCATCGACCGGCCCAGGCGGCATCGGCTTCACCGAATCAATGATCTCGGCCGAGTGCGGCAGCACGCCATCGTGATTGCGGAAAGCGATCACGACCTTCCAGTTGAGCGGCACCGACAACGTTAAGCCGCCGTCTTTGAAGCCGTTGAAGTTCAACGCACCGTTGAGGCCCGTGAGGCCGGCGACGAGTTGGAAAGTGGCGGTCTTTGCAGTCGTATCGACGGTCAACCAGTTGCAATCGATCTGCGGAGTCTGCGTCGTCGGCAGAGGCCGGGTCGGCGATGTTGCAGGAGCCGGTGGGGGCGCGGGGGGGGGCGGCGTTTGCGTCATGCCCGCCCGCACTGAGATCACCAGCATCGATCCTGCAACCAGCCAAGCACAATGCTTCATACCCACCTCCATAGAAGGACCTGACCTACCGACCAGCTCCAACGGAGAGTCCGACGTACACGTTGCGGCCGGGCGCGGGTTCGTAGAACCGGCCGCGCGCCGCATTGATCACCACAGAACTGACATAGAGATGATTGAACGCGTTGTTGATTCCGATGAACGGGGCGAGGCGCGTCCCTCCGGCTTTCCCTTCCCACCCGGCGCGCACGTCCGTCGCCCACCAGGGCGACGAGCGCGTGCCGAGCGTATCGCTCAAGAGATAGTCGGACGAATAAGTCTGGTGGAGCTCGATCCATCCGCCACGCAGCACCGCCGGATGCGTGCGCAAGACCAGATTCAGCCAGTGCTGCGGAACGCCGGGGAGCGCGCGACCGTCGAGTGTATGCGTCACGCCGCCCGTCGTGAACGAATAGCGCCGGTACCGATAATCGGAGTACGTCCAGGCGACCTTGAAATCCAGGCCCCCTTCCGGCACGATCGCAAAATCGCCACTCACCTCGACGCCGCGGTTGCGCGAGCTTCCGGCGTTGCGGTAGTAGAATCGCGGCGCGGCGAGCTCATAGGGAATGAGGGCATCCCGCACGTCCGCCTGGAACAGCGCCACCCCATACGCCAGTCGTCCGTCGATCGCGCCGCGCGCGCCGATCTCGTAGTTCCAGGCCTGCTGCGGTTGCAGCGCGGCATTGAACCCGCCAGCGCCCGATGCCGAGTTTGCCAGCTCCGTAGTGGTCGGCGTCTCGAACGAGGAGCCGATGTTCCCGTATACCGTCACCGCGCTCGACGGATTCGCTGCGATACCCACTGATCCGGAGAACGCGCGCATCAGCCGGTCGCCTGAGTCATCGGGATTCGTCGGCGTGATGAGATGATCCTGGACCGCGAACTGCACCCAGTCGTAGCGGATTCCAGCGGTGATCGTCGTCTGCGGCGACAGCTCCAGCGCGCTCTGCACGAACGGCCCGACTTCCGTCACACGCTCGAGCTGATCGAGTGAGCGCGTGGTGTCGGCTTTCGCGGAATCGCCGGGCGTGTTGAGGTAGTTGAAGTTCTTGCGGTCGTCCCGCTGGCGCTGGAAATCGAATCCCGCCGTCACCCGATGTGTGAGCGAGCCCAGCGGCGCCGGGTAGCTGATACTGGCGCGGGCGCCGTAGTCGACGCGATCGAGATCGATGTAGGCCGTCGTGATCGGGTTCTTGAGATTGCGACCGACGCCGAAGACGGTGAATGCCGCTTCGCCACCATTCCCCATCGTCCGTCGCACCGTGGCGCCCGTCTGATACTGCGTGACGTCTTTCCCGGCGTGTCGGTTCGCGTTCAGCGCCGGGACCGAATCCCGGTTGGCGCCCAACTCGGCAAGCGTCAGTGCACCCGGGTTGTCGGCGCGAGGATCGTCGCCGACATCGGTCACGACGGCGAGCGACCACCCGGTCGCGAGCGGCAGTTGCAGGCGGGCGTTGAGCACGCGGAAATCGGTGGCACTGTGATCGCGCGCGCCCTCATAGTCGAGCCGCGATAGCGTCAGCTGAGCGCTGCCGCTGCCGACGCGCACGCCGGTGGTCGATTGCCACTTGTTCCAGGTGCGTCCCTTTCTTTCGTCAAATCGCCCCGCGACAATCCGGGCTTCCTCGCTCGCTTGCTCGACGTCTTGCGGGTTAGTCCAGATGCTGATGACGCCGCCGGACGCGTTCCCGAACAGCGCCGAGGACGAGCCCCGCAGGACTTCGATGCGATCGACTTCACCGAGCTCGAGGTTGGTGAGCTGGCCCTGGCCGTCGGGGAGCGTTTGCGGGATGCCGTCGACGAGGATCTTGATGCCGCGAACGGCGAATGCCGAGCGGGCACCGAAGCCGCGAATCGAGATGCGCTGATCCTGGGAGAAGTTGTAGCGGTTGGCGACGAAGACTCCCGGCACACATACCAGCGCTTCATCGAGTCCCCACGTCGGACGGGCGCGGCTGATGTCACGGCGGTCGACGCTTTGAATCGAGAGAGGGACTTTGGTGAGCGGCAGTTCAGCGCGAGTTACGGAAACGGTCGTCGGAGGGAGTGTGTACGGCTTGACCGTGTCCGGCGTCTGCGTCTGCCCATAGAGGGCAGGAGGCGGCAGCAGGCACCAGACTGCCACTGCGCACACCATCCTCCGCACCGTGCGCGACATGATTCGCGAGAGCCGTTAGGTGATAGGGAACTGGTTTGTAACTGCCGGTACAGCGGGGCGTCAAGCCCTAAGACGGTCCTGCTACCGGTGGGTCAACGCGATGACGCCGACGGCAGTCGCGAGGCTTCCCACGACGATGCCCACGATTCGCCACGTCGATTCCGCGTCGCGGTGTCCCGGCACCTGAATGCGGTCCCCGGCGCGGATGCCGAGTTGATCCAGCGTGGCGCCACGCGCGATCTCCGTTTGGAGCTGGTTCCCGCTCCACAACGAGGAGTTGCCGCGCAGGACGCGTAACTGCTCGACGCGAGCATCCTTGGTGGCGCCGCCGGCGACCATCAGTGCATCCGCAAGCACCAGGTCAACGGGAACTGCATAGTATCCCGGCCGCGTCACCTCACCAAGAACGGAGACACGGATCAGCGCGCGCGCTTGCACCACCGGGTCCTTGATGAAGCGCCCCAGCTCGCGGGTGAGATGGGCCTCGAGATTGGCGCGGGGCACGCCTGCGAGTGAGATCTCGCCGATTACCGGAAGTCTCAAGGCCGGCCCTGCGACGACCGTGAAGGTGTCTGACAAGGCCGAATCCCCCTCGACGCGGAGGAGTATGCGGTCGCCGACCTGGAATGGTGTGGTGCGGGTCTGCGCCGTCACACGCCGTCCCAGCACCCCGACGGTGAGTAGAGCGACTGCGATGATCCATAACCGCAAGTTTCGATTCACTGAACCAAATACCCCGCTAAACCACTCGCGGAGCCGAGGCTTGGCCGCTGCTCTCCTCCACGGCCTCGTAGCCCGGCAGATAGTAGGAGTAATACGCGTAGTAGCCGTACGCGGCACCCCGCGGCACGTCGTTCAACACCGCACCGAGTAACCGGATTGGCAGGCGATCCAGCACCTCGAGTTTAGCCCCGGTGATGTCGCGGTGGCTGTGCCCGGTCCGCAACACGAGGAGCAGTGAACCCGTCACCGTTCCGATGATGAACGAATCAACTCCCGCAGCGAGTGGCGGGCTGTCAACCACGATCACGTCGTAACGCCCGCGCAACTCGGCGAGCAGCCGGTTCATCGCCGGCGATCCCAGCACTTCCGGGGCGCGCTGCGTGCGCGTGCCGCAGCCGATCAGCGAAAGCCGCGGATACGCCGTTTTCTGCACGATTGCATCGTGCCCGGCATCGCCGAGCAGGTAATCGACCAGTCCAGGTTGCCGGTTCCCCTTGAACCGGCGATGCAACACGCCACGGCGAATGTCGCCATCAATCAACAGCGTCTTATGGCCTCCGTCCGCGAACGTGAGCCCCAGATTGGCCGACAGGAACGACTTCCCGTCGCCGGATCCGGGACTCGAGATCGTGAGCACCACGGGCCCAGGGCCGTACTCATGCAGGAGATTGAGTCGCACGCCCCGCAGGGCCTACACTACTTCGGCCGGCTCCTTAGCGCGAAGGTGCGGCAGAGCGCCCAGGATCGGCAGACCGAGATCGCGCGATACTTGCTGGGGATATCGCACGCTAGGGTCAATGCGATCAAGGAGGACCGCGCCCACTATGCCCAGTCCCAGCCCAGCCAGCAGTCCCATCAGGAGGATTCGCGACGCCGTATTCTTCACGGGACGTTGCGGCACGATTGCCGAATCGAGGATGCGGACATCAGGAACGGTGGCCTCCGCAGCAAGCCTGGCTTGATCGAAGCGCTGCTGGAGCGCCGTGTATGTCTGTTCCTTCAGCTGCACGTTGCGATTCAGACGAGCCTCTTCAATCGTTCGGGCGGGGATTTGGCGCAGATCGCTCGACGCCGCGTCCACGTGTCTGCCGAGCTCCGATTCTCGTGCAGCCAACTGCACCGAGAGCGCGCGCGCGAGCGTCGGGATCGTTCGCTGCTGTAACTCCGCGATTTCGGCGGCGAGACGCTGCACCGGCGGATAGGCATCGGAGTAGTGGTACCGCAGAGCGCGGAGCTGCGCTTCCTTATCGCTGAGTTCTTTGAGGGCATTCGACAGCTCGGGTGCGTGCTGCACCGACTCGATGGCTGAGAGCGCGGCCGTCGGCAGTCCCGACGCTCCCCCCGCTTCCGCCAACAAGCGATCGATCGCGTCGCGGTCGCGCCGCAGCTGGTCGCGGTCCACCTGCATCTCGAAAAAGTTTGCGCGCCTGGGGTCACGGCTCTCGACACCGGTCGTTTGATCCGAGGGCAGCGTAATCGTGCGCGTGCGGAAGCGCTCGAGCGCGGTTTCCGCATCATCGAGGTTCCCCTGCGCAGTCCGCAACTGATCTTCGAGGATCTTTGTCAGCTCGGTGAGTTTTTCGCGCTTCAGTTGGGCCGCCACCTCGACGTAGCGCTGGCTCACGGCGTTCAGGATGTTGGCGATAAGGACCGGGTTCGAACCCCGGAGCTCCAGCGCCAGGAAGTTGCTGTTCATCTCCATCCGGACGCTCAACTGCTCACCCAGCGTCAGGGCGGCGTCGCGCGGCGATACCAAGGAGAACTCGACGGTTCGGCTGGGCGCCAACCTTCCCGACGCGGGTACCCACTGGAAGCCCAGCCGGCGCCCCACCGAGTCACCGACCATCCCTCGCTCCAGTTCCACGCCGTTGGCACCGTCCAGAGTGTATTCGCGGCCGTCGGCGCTCACGCTGAACGCGTATTGCCCCGGACGAAACGTATCGTTCACGCGAAAGCCGACGAAGGTTGCTTGATCGGCGGGCCGTTTTACTGCGAGGTACAGACGCAGATCACGGACGACCTGGTCTAAGACGATGTACGACCGCAACAATTCCACCCAGGCGTCTTCATCGAGCAACGCTCGCTGCTGGATCGGCCCCCGCGCTTCGGCACCGCCTTCCCCGCGCCGGTCTAGGACGTCGACCCAGACGTTGGCTTGTGCGCTGTAGACCGGAGGCAGTTTGCGCGTGGCCGCGAACCCCCCCCCCAGGCCCAGCGCCACCGCGAGGAGAACGAGCCACTTAAATCGTAGCAGCGCGCTCACGATGCGCCGCCAGTCAAGGCCTGATTCCTCATCGTCCAGACCTGCCATGGGAGGCGTGCTGGGGCGCCGTAGAACTGCCGGCGCAGACTGACTGCGAATCGCCGGAAGATGCCGAGGATTCATCAGGGCGTTGGAGGAGCAAGACGCGTACCGGGCATCCTGTCACCTCGCTGTCAGCGGCGCCGTCGCGCCCTCGCTACGGCGCGGTGCTGGTGCGATGTGGCACCGGGACCGCACAAGCACTGTAAGTGGCACAGCCTTTGCCACTTCCGCGGGGCATGACGCTGCCCCGACTGCCTTCATTCGCCTGGACCGCCGCCGTCGTACCCCCGACCGACGAAGGGCGACGCTTGCTCAATGTCCTGATTGCTATGGTGGGTTTGGTGGTCGCGCTGCCATTGATGGTGGTCATCGCGGTGCTGATCAAGCTCACATCCCGTGGTCCGGTGCTGTTCGCGCAGGAGCGGATCGGCCTCGATCGCCGCGCGCTCGGCAATCCGGCCGGCAACTACCGGCGCCATTCTGATTACGGCGGCCGGACGTTCGTCATGTACAAGTTTCGCACGATGCGGGCGGACGGCGGAACAGCGCCGCAGGTGTGGGCGCAGCGCGACGATCCGCGCGTCACCGCGGTAGGACGCGTATTGCGCAAGCTCCGGCTGGACGAGTTGCCCCAGCTCTGGAACGTCCTGGTGGGCGATATGAACATCGTGGGCCCGCGTCCGGAGCAGCCCGCGATCTTTGCCCAGCTGCGCGAGAAGATACAGGAATACCAGCGGCGCCAGCGCGTCTTGCCGGGGATCACCGGCTGGGCCCAGATCAACCTGGCGTACGATAGCAGCGTGGAAGACGTCCGGGAGAAGCTCAACTACGATCTCGAGTACATCCGCCATCGCTCGGCGGTCGAGGACTTGAAGATCATGCTCCTCACACCGGCCGTGATGCTCGGTCAACGGCACGGCTGGTAAGACCGCGCCGGGTCGGCTCCCATAGAGCAGTTCCCCGCCCCCCCAACGCTCTGATCCAGGCATGCAGTACGGCGATGTTTCCACTCACCGCGTAGGATGGTAGCGCGATCAGGCGCGGCAGCGGGCGTCCCTCCGGCCATATCCAACCGATCGCCGTCAGAAACGCGGCCGCCCCACCGGCGGCAAGGGTTGTCGCAGCCCACCAGTGCCGCGGCGTAAGCGCGGCGACCGCGGCCGCCGCAAGAAGGACAGTCCAGGGCGTGAGCCAGCGACACAGCTTGTGGCTCCACAGCATCCACGCGAAACGGCCATGGCGCGACGGGCTGAGCAGGATCCGCTTGTGCCACAACGTCCTGAGGCCGCGCGCCATCGTGCGGACCTTGCGCACGTACTCCCGCCGCAAAGAGGTGCCACGCGGGACGTAGCAGATTGCGGCGGTGACCGAGACAGCGCAGTACCCCCGTTCGCGCGCCATGAGCGCCGCAGCGAAGTCTCGGCTCAGCCCCTCCGGCATACTTGACATATGCAGATCGCGTCGGACCGCATAGAGACATCCTGACGCCCCCACGATGCCGGAGAGACTGGTCTCGAGGTCACGCACCCACATTTCGTAGCCGACGTAGGCCTGCTCACCAGGATTGAGGTGGTCGTCGAGGTTGGAGACGCTGACGTCGCGTCCTGAGGCAACACCAACCGACGGATCGTCGAAGGCGCTCACGAGATGTTTCACGGCAGCTTCGTCGATCCGCACAGACGCGTCGGTGTTGATGATGATCTCCCCGGTGAGATGCGGCCTAGCAGCGTTTTCCGCCCCCGTCTTACCGCAGCGCTGCCGGAGACGCAGCAGCTCCACTCCTCGCGGGGCGAGTCCCATGACGATGTCGTCCGTCGCATCCATGGATGCGTCCGACACCACGAGGATCTGTCGACGGTCACTTGGATAGTCGATCGCGAGGATCCGCTCCAGCGTGTTCGCGATAATCGCAGCCTCATTGTAGACGGGAATGACGATGCTGATCTGCGGCCATGCTCTGAACGAGCCCCCCGGGGGCTGCACAGAGCGGGAGCGCCGAGATCCGCTCAGTATCCTGAGGATTAAGGGATAGCCGACATAAGTGTAAAGGCACAGCGTCAAGGCGATCGCGATCACGACTTCAGCAAGAAACATCATACCGTAACGGCTGCCCGAGCCTTGTTGGTCACGAGCCTGTAGATCGCGTCGTACCGGCTGATCCAGGGAGGCACAGTAAAGTCTTTGAGCAGGCGCTCGCGCGCGCGTTGCGCGCGTATCCGCGCCGCTGCATCATCGCAATAGACCACGCGAATTGCTTCGGCCAGTGCGACCGGATCGGCGGGAGGCACAAGTACCGCTTCCGCTGAAGTAACGACGTCCGGAACTCCTCCCACCTGGGACGCAACAATAGGCACGCCAGCGGCCATCGCCTCGAACAGGACGATCGGCGTGCCCTCGCTATGAGAGCTCACGACGAAGACATCGAAGGCGGCGAACAGACGTCCCGCGTCTCGGATCATCCCGTGCAGACGGACCCGCCTCTCGATGGCGAAGTGCCCCGCACGGGAGGCGAGGGCGCCGCGCTCCGGCCCGTCCCCAACCATCGAGACTGTGATAGGAAGGTCAGTCAGATGCGGGAGCGCGTCCAGCAGGACATCTGGCCCCTTCTCGCCGCTCAAGCGCCCGACCCACCCAATGACGAATCCGGCTTCTCGTAAACCCAGGGCAGACCGCGCGGTCACGCGATCAAGCGGGGGCGTTGTTTCCCGCCACGCGTTCTGCACGAAATGAATCCGCTGCGGTGAGACCCCATCTCGGATCAGCTGATCGACAAGTGGGCGGGAGACCACGACAACCGCGTCGAACCGCCGGTAGGCGCGTCGCTGTAGCCGCTCGTAGAGTCGATTCTTCCAGCCGCCACCGCAAAAGCCGTGAACGGTCGTGACCGCTGGGATGCCGAGCTGGCGCGCCGCACCCGCGTCCACGAGGTCCGGACGATAGCCGTGCGTGTGTACCACGTCTGGCCGCAGTCGGTGGCCAAGCCTCGCCACCGCTGTACGCTCCCGCCAGTACTGCCGGCCGGGAACGACGACCGGATGCACGGTGACCCCACCTGTGGCCAGTTGCTCGACGAAGGGGTGATTCTCGGTCGCCGGGTCGAGCACCGGCGCGGCGTGGACCTCTTCCCCGCAGCGCGCCTGCCCGAGGGCGAGCAACTGCGCGACGCGCTCGAGACCGCCGACGGCCCCAGGGGCTAAGACATGAAGAACTCGCATCGCCTACTGGCGCATCAAGATCCGTGCTGCAACGACCCGATCCATCGCGCCATATTCGCGTTTCAAGCGACGTTGCGGCAGCACAACAGGTAGGTGCCTTCGTGCCACACCCTCGGCGCTCGTGTTGATTCCAGATCGTCCGCCGCGCCAGGTCCACAATGGCGCCAGTCTTGCTGCTCATAAGCAGTACGCCATGACCAATCTGACTAGGGCCTCCCTCGCTGAAAACCCGTCAGTTACTGTCTCCGCGACACTGCGGGATCGTCATTGGGATTTCTTGCTAGTGTGCGTCGCCGCCTACCTCACGACGGCGGTGGGGCGGTTACACCAGCTGTTTTTGTTCCTGTCGCCGCTCAAGCCTGTCTTCGTCTCGGCCGCGCTTGCGATCGTCTTGTATGTCGTGCAGCAGGTTGGTGCCCGGCGCATCAGATGGGTTCGCTCGCCAACCACGACATATCTGTTGCTTCTGCTGTTGTGGGTCGCACTCTCCGTGCCTGGGGCACTACACCAGGGACTCGCGTTCTCGCTGCTTACCAGCTTCATTAAGACTGTCGCGCTGTACGTTCTCATCGTCGGCAGCGTGAGAGGCTTCCACGATCTCGAACGGCTAGCGTTCGTGTACTTCGCGGCGGCCAGCGTATTTTCCGTCGTCGTGCTCACCCGGTTTCCCGTCGGCGGCAATAACTGGCGCCTTGGCGGCCTCTACTACTACGACGCAAACGATTTCGCGGTCTTCGCAGTGACGGCAGTGCCATTGGGACTTTACTTCGGCCTTACTCAAACGCAGTTGCACCGTCGCCTCGTTAGCCTAGGGGGCGTCCTCGCGGTCCTCATCGCGTTCATCTGGTCAGGGTCACGTGGCGGTTTTCTGGCGATGCTGGCCGTGGTGGCGTTTCTCCTGTTTCGGTACACCGCCATGCGACTCCACTGGCGCTTGCTCACTATGGCGTTGATCATCGCCACCGGTTGGCTGACAGCGAGCGATCGATACTGGACGCAGATGGCGACCATTTTGCAAGCCGACAATGATTACAACCGTACAGAGCTGAACGGGCGTGAAAAGATTTGGCGCCGCGGCATCGGTTACATGCTGAGCCACCCGGTCTTCGGCGTGGGCGCCTCTAACTTTGGAGTGGCGGAGGGAACCATATCGCCGCAGGCCCGGCTGCAGGAGCGCGGCATTGGCGTTCGCTGGAATGCGCCTCACAACAGCTTTGTCCAGGTCGGCGCGGAGCTCGGCGTCCCTGGTCTGCTGCTGCTGCTTGCTGTGATCGGTAGCGCGTTCGTGACGTTGCACCGCGTTGCCAAGGTGGAGCGTGCGCTGTCCACGCGGTCGCGTGCACCTCCGCAGTTAGCCCAGGCCATGCAGGCGTCACTCGTCGGCTTTGTCGTGGGCGCATTCTTTTTGTCGCTTGCGTACTCGGAGATGCTCTATTCACTGGTGGCGCTTGCCGTCGCGCTGGGGAAGGTTGTGCGGATCCAGACCCGCCTCGACCGGTGGGCCTGGGCACGGGCGGCATGATCCTTCTTATCCTGACGTCCGGCCTTTGAGCTGCATCTTGCTCCTGCCGGGAAACTCTCTTTGGGCACGAAAAAGGGCCGCCAGGTGTGTGGAGGCGCTGGCGGCCCGGTGGACAACTCGCTTGGGCGTGCGCTACTGACGCACGCTGTTCTGCAGCACGTCGTTAGCTCGTCCGCTTATCTGCCACTGACATAGAAATGGTCCATCCACATGTACTGCGTTTGTCCCACCGCATCACCGACTCCGCCCCAGATCGGGTTCCACGACAACTCGTCCCCCCAGAACTTGCTCTGCGA
>MNDR01000071.1 GCA_001915025.1 Gemmatimonadetes bacterium 13_2_20CM_2_65_7 | reverse complement strand
GAGCGCCGGGCGACGCGCCGCCGCCTATCACGCTTGTCCACGCCGTCCAGTCCGGAAGTGACGGATCCCAATGTGACCATTGAATAACACCGACAAGGTCGGTGACAAGGATGTCGAGGTTATCACGCTTTCGCGAGACAGCGTGAACCGGCGCACCGGGCTTCGTAAGCAGTGAACTGACAGGCCGCCATCCCGTCCATTTCCTCTGCGGATCGAAACCCGCCGTGTAGATGCGGCCGTCCGTTCCAGCTACAAAGGCGTCGAGAAATTCCGGCCGTCTGGAGGCGGCTGTGACGGCTGCATGTTGACTTGCGCGTCCAGACAAGACTGGGCTCCATTTATGCCAACCATGCCATCCGTCGTCACTCTGGAACTGGCGGTCCCATTGGGCCGAGTAGATGGCGCCGTCCGTACCGACGATCATCAGATCGGTCGAGCCGTCGTGTCGTGAGGCCCCGAAGATAGGCGACCCAGGTTGGGAGCCCCCATCGGCGACCTGGTACCAGCCCTCCCAACCTTCGCGCGACTCGGGAGTCCAGGTCGCTTGCAGGATTCGCTGATCCGAAGCGGCTATAAAGACGTCCAGATGATTCGGTGCATTCGAGATCGCAAAGACTTCGCCGTGCTGCGGCGCGCTTGATTGGTAAAGCGGGTGTCGTTCCCAGCCTTGCCACCATCGGCGCGGGTCCGTCCAGCTCCCATCCTGAGGGGGCATCGCTCCGCCCAACTGTTCACGTTCCCGAGCGAGCGCGCGCACCCGCAGCTTCAGGCGGTAGATGCCGTCGCGGACGTCACCGATGAGCCCTAGGGGTGGGCGGCCGATAACCGTCAAGCTCGGCGGGATGGGGCGCCCCTCGTACCATGCCTCGAGACGCGCGATGCCATAACGGAGCACCGCAATCTGGTCCGCGATCTCCTGACACCGGCCTTCGTTGCCAGTCGCGGGTTTCACCACGTCGGCCGCGCACAGGTAGCCGTACGCCATCCGATTGCGAACCAGCGCTGGGTAGATCGTGAAGGTATTGTGGATTTCCACCCTGGGCTGGATGACCGTGACCACAACGCGAGGTCCCCAACTTCCCGTCCGGAATGTGTCGGAAAAGGCCACCTCGTTGATCGTGATATCCATCAGGGACCGCAGCAAGATGTCGAGCAGCTTGGCGTCTTTCATCTGCGGCCTGAAATCCACCTCGCGAGTAGAGCAGTGAATGGCAAAGATCTGCTGGCCGCCGAGCAAGACGGTGACTTCGAGCGGCATCACTTCGCGAATACCGCCGTCAACGTACGCGTCATCGGCGATCACGACGGGGGGAAAGATGGCGGGGATGCTCGAGGACGCCAGCATTCCGGTCAAGTACGTGCTGCGTATTTCGAACCCCGTCTCGCGATCGTGGGCCGGCGTTAGGCCATCGCGCTCAACGATGCTACCCGTCTCAGTGAGGTAGCGCAGCTTGCCGGTGCCGAGACCCACCATTGCCAGACGCAACCGGTTTCCCTGGGCGCCCCACGCTGCTATGGCTTGTGGGCTGATGTTCGCCCGCGCCAGGTCGCGCGTAGGATCGAGATTGAAGATGGCGCGGGCTTCACCGAGGGACTTTACCAATTTCTCAAGATTGTGGATCTGCGCGGCGACGAGAAATCCCACAATCGGAAGGAGGCCCGTCGTCGCCGCGGCAGCCGTTCCCTCATAGCCGCCGATGTCGATCACGCCGATCACGGGGATGCTGTTCGTGATGGTCCGTTCCAGAAGGTTGAGCGCTTCCACGTCCGACAGCAGCGGGAAAGACACCGATGACACAACCAGCTGCGTCGCCACCTTGAGCACGGTGTCTTCGAGATCTGGATCCATCGTCCAGGCTTCTCTGGCGAACATGTCGCCACTACCCATGAGGCTCAACCAAACAGCTTCGAGGCCCGGCAATCCTTGCGGCCCTTCGGCTACTTTGAGCGCGTTGACGGAACCCACGGAGGTGGAGCTTACAATTGAAGGCACGATGTTGAAATCGTTGAGGCAGCGGACCGCGCCAACTTCGAAATCGCCCTTCGCTCCACCGCCGCTCAACGCCAACGCGATAGCCATTGTTGTCCTTCTCCCGGCAACTCGAGAACTACACGGTGCTCCGATCGCCTGATCCTTACGGACCAACGAAATCGACGATTTTGCGGGCGAGGAAGTTCGGTCGCTCATTGTGAATCGAGTGACCGGTTTTGCTCAGGAACAGCGCAAACCCGGGCGTATACTCCATCTTTGCCGCCACGGCGCGCGTGTGGTCACAGAGGCTACCGCCCGTGTCGTCCATCCCGCACATCAATAGCGTTCGCTTCGTGTTGAAGAGGTACAGCGGCAGGTTCGTGCCGGCTTTGTGTATCTGATGGCTGAACTGCAGCTGTTCCAGACCGAGCCGCCAGTGCCAGAGGCGGAAATTCTGATTGTACGTTTCGTAGTCGTGGACGCGCGCCAGGTGCAGGTGCGCGTTCTTGCAGCGCCACCGGTCGCTGTACCAGTATTCCGCCTGTGGCCGCCCTCCACCCACGCCAATGCCAAACACCTTGCTCTGCCAATCGAATTTGCCATAGAAAAACGATCGGCGCGCGCCGGCGTCTTCCGGCAAGTACGAGGGTAGGCCGCCAGCTAACTGCCAGGGTACGGAAAGCGCCACGTGCTTGATTCCGTTATCTGCGAACGACGGCCAGATGGCCGCCGGAGACCACGGCACGACGTTCGTGACCCAGGGCGCATCGGCGCGGGGCCGACCGAGCCGCATCGCCATGTTCCCGCCCAAGCTGCCCCCGACGATCGCTCGGAGACGTCGGGTCACGGGCACCAATTGATCGAGCGTATTGACGAACGACACGATGAAGTTCTCGTCGAAGTCGACGAGCGGGGCGGTGTACCCGTTGGGGCTGAAGGCGATCCACTCGAGGCCCTCAGCGTGCCCGTTGTCCGTCAGAGGTGCGATGGTCGTGTGATCGATGTTGTCTGCGTAGCCGCTCGTCGGGAGGTCCATCGAAATGACCGTGTAGTTTTTCCCTTGCTGGCGCCCGAGCGCGTGGAGCGCGTGTGTGAGATCCATCGCCTCCTCGAGATTCGAGTCCATGCCGTGGATGTAGAGGATCACCTCCGCGTCGGGAGCGAGCACGGGCGCACGGTCGGCGGGAATAGTGCGCAGTCTGCTCACGTCGCCGCGATCCGGGATTCGATTTACGGGGCAGCGCGCGCGCTCGGCACCCAGCGGCACCACGGTGTGCGCGATCATGTAGCGGGTGTGGACTACCAGCGGGGGTTGGCCGTTAGGCCGCGGCACGCTGACATTGAGATCATATTGCGGAAACTCGGCGGAGGGCACGTTTACCGGCCGGTGCGGCTGGTCATCCTCTCCCGAGACGGCGATGTACTGGGGCCGGAGTGCCGCACGCTCGGGGCACGCAACCGGCCACCCGCCCGCGCGGACGAGGTTGAGTACACGATAGGCACGACCGAGCGCGGCGTCGGTCGCCTGCTGCCGCGCCTCGATCGTTAACACCTGCGTGCTGGGGTCTCTCTGCAGGCACGCCAGGACGCCTGCTTCCTCCGGCGGTCGTTTCCGAAACGCGGCGTAGGAGCGCCGACCGGTCACGCTCAAGTCCGCGAACGCATTCCCGTCGGAGGCGTTGCCGAGGGCGAATGCAACCGCTGCCTTGCACAGGCTCTCCAGTGGATTGGCGCGCTGTGCCGCCAAGCGCAGGTCGCTGCGGAGCCGACCTTCGTTGGCACCGATGTTGAGCGATACCGGAACGCTCCCTACCGGCACGCCGGCAACGATTACGCTGGCCGAGACCGGAGCGTCGATCATCTGCAACGCGTTCGCGCTGTACAGATCAGGTGTCGGCTGGCGGCCAAGAAGGTTGTTTGGCGGGAGCGCGGAGGGCACTGGCGGGTGATACCCGGTTATGCTCTCCCTGAAGAAGGGGGCATCGGTCGACGTCCAGTCGAGCAGATCCGTCGGCGGGATGACGTAGCCGTTGGAGCTCAGATCGCATTCTTCGTCGGCGCCCGGGTCGACGGTCGAGTAATTCGTCGCGACAGACGGTCCGCTGGTTGTCTGCGCGCCTGTCAGCCATCCTGAACCCCCAGGCGCCACCGCGCCAACTCCCAGCCTCGTGAGATCCACACCGGCCTTGCAGGTCTCGAAGCAGGGACCCTGGAACAGGCCATTATTGCCGCCACACTCCATGGTGCAGTGGACATGCTTGGTGTGCCACTTCATGTGCTTCGCACAACCAAAACAATCCGTGAGGAGAATACTCTCCAGCCTCGTTTGGAAGTTCGTAGGGTCGCCTCGAGCGGCTTGGGCCGACAACGCCGAAAACGTGGTCGCCCGAAAGACAAGCGGGCATGGGTTGCCAGCCAGACACGTCACCCCCAGGTCTCTGACCTGGAGATTCTGGGTTTGGGGCGTTTCGTACCTTTCGAGGATGCACCCTTGGTATCGACTCAAGATTCCTTGCAGTACGGGAATCAGGCTTGGGTCCTGAGCTCCCGCGACCGCCATAGGCACGACCGTAGCGGCGATCCCCCACCGTAGCGCGGTTGCTACAAAGCGCGTTCGCATGACGGTCCTCCTTAGGCCTGAGTATTTTCGAGTGTTGCAGTGTGCCTGGCGTTCACGGCGGAAGTCATCCGAACGCAGAATTCCGCCAGTCGATGCCGTTAGGTGGGTCGCTCACCACCGCCTCCACGAAGTGACTGGCCCGCGCACGCCATGCAGTACTTGCGCTCCATCGTCACCTCGGCGCCGTACCACTGCGCTCTCCAGAGAACCTTCTCCACGCTGTCTCGTACGGTGTTCGTTCCAGGGCCTTACCGATATTGTCCAAGCCGCGAACCATGATGTAGAGGCCACCGAGTAACCCCAGGCCCCCGCTCACTCCGGCTGACTTGATATCGAATGTGGGCGCAAGAAGAATCTTTGCAGCGGTCAGGAATCCGATCGCGGCCTCCGCAACTCCGTACGCAAGACGTTGCCTTCCCCTGAGCACATACAGCAGCAACCCGATTACACCTACCGCGACCAGGGTGCCCCATACGGTAACCGTGCGAACGATCTGGTCGATGTATGTCCAGATGAGAACGCCCGAAGCCGCCACGAGGAGGCCGCTGATCACCGCACCGACCGCCACAAGCCTGGCCCGCCGCGCGATCCGCGCAGCTTCGGCTGCGGCTTGTTCCGTCGCTTCCGCATCGGACCCCACTGCAGCAGTTACTAACTTCCGCAGCTCTCCGGGTGCAACAATGTGTATACCAAAGGGGGCCGCTATCCTCGACATCTGATGTGCAGCTCACCCGCCGCTCGTCGATAGCTGCGTTCAAGTGTTCCCAGGCCCACCGAGCGTTTGGATGAGAGTTCTTAGGGTCACGCAGAGCCTTCGTAACAGTTTGCGTAACCCGCAGCTCAAAGTTGCGGTGCTCGAGTTCGACGAGACGAGAGTCCTCGAGAAGCGCGAACTCGTCTAAGTAGGCAACGTACCGAGTCATCTCAACCGGGCTCCATTCCAAACGGCTGAACTACTGTTGAAGTGTGAACCCCGCAAGGCCCCTTCCGCGGCTGACCGCCTGTTGACCCTCTGCGTTCCTCCCACGACACGCGGAGCGTGTCCGGCGGCGAAGCGCTGAGGCTCAGTTCGGCAGCGAGAGACATTTGAAGAACTTGTCTACGACCACCCTGAGGGCGCTAAACGATGGCCTCCTCTTTCTTGGCGCCATTCGTCATTCGCAAGTAGTCCTCGCGCTGACCGAGAACCCGCAGTTAAGGCTTAATTGCGACACAGTACCTGTTCGGCATCGGGGTTGCGATGAGAGTCTGAGGTTGCTTATCGAGGTCGTCGATAGCTCTCCTGATCCTGCACCAGGAGAGTCGACCAGAACTCTCTACAAGCATTTCACAAGCGTTTCTCCGGGCCGGTCCGGGCATTACCCCCGAGCCTGCGGGCGCCGATGCTTGGCGGGCAACCACTTACGGACATGGTGTCCTCCAAACAAACCGGTCGGCTCGGCTCTGGATCGGGAGAATCCTGGTTCGAGCCCAGGAGGGGCAACTCGAAGCGCGAGGCGACGATGCGTCGTGTCGCGCTTCGTCGTTTCAGTGCTCCCTGTTCCTCCCTGCGTGAGAGAGCGTCACACGAGCTTAGCGGATCCCACTAGCGGAGGCTCAGCTGTTCCGGCCAGGCGTCCGTGAGCGTGTATCGCACCGCCGCTACCGCCGCTCCGCTGGTCGGAGCCCCAGCACTCCGTTGATCCACCGGACCAGCGGCAGGATCAGGCGGAAATCCGCTTCAAGCAGCGCCGGCAGCCGCGCGCCCAGGGCCTGAGCATCGCGCAGCTCGCGGCCCAGCGTAAACGACTGGAACCGCAGCCACCGCGTCGCCGGATGATCCGGCGCGTAGCCGCGCGGCACCCGCGTGAGCATCGCATCTTCGTCCAGCCCGCCGAACCGCCGCGTCACGCGGGCGTCGGTCACGATCGGCTCGAACCGGCGCGGGTCACGAGCGATCGCATCGCGCAGCTTGTGGAGCGCCTCCTTGGGCGGCATCCACATCCCGCCGCCCGTGAAACAGCTGCCCGGCGCAATCTGAAAGTAGAACCCGGCGCCACCGGCTGCGGCCTCGCGACCCACCGCGCGACTGCCGTCGCGATGGTAGAACCAGCACGCGGCGTGCGTCTTGTAGGGCGACTTGTCCTTGGAGAAGCGAATGTCGCGGTGAATGCGGAACATCGAGCGCTTCGGATCGCCGATGATCTCGGGCGCGAACGTCGCGAGCCGGACGTCCATCTCCTCGATCAGCTCGCGCATCGGCGCCACCACCCCGGTGTCGTACTCCGCGCGGTGCGCGTCGAACCACGCCTTGCGGTTGTTGCAAGCCAGGCCGCGTAGATAGCGCAGGGTCGCCGAGGTTCTCGCGGGAGAATGCCAGCAATTGCTCCGCGGTTGCTGCCTGCCCTGGCTTCAGCACCACGAACGACTTGACGCGCTCGCCGCGCTTCTCGTCCGGAACGCCGATCGTGGCTGCCTCGAATACGGCAGGATGGCTCATCAACACGCCATCCACTTCGTCCGGGAACACCTTGTAACCTGAGACGACGATCATCTCCTTCTTGCGGCCGACGATGCGGTGGTACCCGTCTTCGTCGATCACGGCGAGGTCGCCCGTATAAAGCCAGCCGTCGCGGAGCGCGTACGAAGTCTCGTCCGGCATGTTCCAATAACCGCGCATGATCTGCGGGCCGCGGATCGCAAGCTCTCCCGGTTGTCCCGGTGGTGTCTCGCTCACTCCATCGTCCACGCTCACAGTCTTCGATTCCGTGTTCGGAATTGGAACTCCGATGCTGCCCGTCTTCCGCGTGCCGTACAGCGGATTCATGTGCGTGACCGGCGATGCCTCCGAGAGCCCGAAGCCTTCCACGATCCTCGATCCGGTAAGGGCTTCGAAGCGCCGCAGCACGTCCTCTGCGAGCGGTGCCGAGCCGGAGAAACAGCGCTGCACGCTCTTCAGGTCGAGGCGCTCGATATTCGGATAGTTGAGGATCGAGTTGAAGATTGCCGGAACGGCGGGGAGCAATGTGACCCGATGTTGCACGATGCTGCGCACGATCGCCTTGATGTCCCGTGGGTCGGGGATCAGGACCATTGCGGCCGCCATGCTCACCGGGAAATTCATCGCGGCGGTCATCCCGAAGGAGTGAAACAGCGGGAGCGCCGTCAACATGACTTCGTGGCCCCGTTTGGTTCCTGTGAACCACGCCCCAGTTTGCTGGAGATTGGCGCCGAGGTTCCGGTGCGTGAGCATCGCACCTTTGGACACGCCGGTCGTGCCGCCGGTGTACTGGAGCACGGCGAGGTCGTCCGGCGCCGGCCGCGTCTTCAGTGGCTGTGGCGCAGTGTTACGGACCAGCTTCCCAAAGAAATGGACTCCGGGCTCCGGTGCCACCCGTACGACGCGGGGAGGGTCGGTGCGGCTGAGCTTGAGCCGCGCAAGGATGTTCATGGGGAACCGCATGTACTCGGGAATTGAAGCGATGACGTACTGCTCGATCGGGAGGCGTTCCCGCACCGATCGAATGCGGCTCGCATAGAGAGCGTCCATTACGATGGCGACCCGGCAGCCGGCATCCGTCCACTGGTGTTCCAGCTCGCGCGGCGTGTAGAGCGGATTCGTCAGCACCACCTGCGCGCCGAGTGATAACGTGGCGTAGTAGGCGATAACCGTCTGCGGCAGGTTCGGTAGCTGGATGGCTACACGGCTATCCTTGGTCACGCCGAGCCGCTCTAGCGCGGTGGCGAAGCGGTCGACGTGGTCCTTGAGCTGCCGGTACGTGAACCGGCGATTGAAAAAGATCAGGGCGGTCGCGTCGGAATGCTCCGCGGCAGCGCGTTCCAGAAACTGCGGGACGGTGAGTGGCTCGAGCGTGAGCGTAGGCGGCACGCCCGGATCGTAGAACCGGTACCAGGGTCGCGACGTGATGACCATGGCTGCTCCTTGGCTCTCCAGGGATGAAAGCGGCATGGAGCGGACGGATTTGTCCAGGAGGGGAAGGCGCGGCGGTCATCTCAGATCACCGCCGCGCCTTTTGTTGTCTGGCTCTCAACGAGTGTAGAGCACCGAACAGCCGACGGGCGCCGTACTTGAGTAGATCGGCGTGTTGTATCCAGTACACAGATACGCGTTCGTGCCGCGCAGTGCGGTGTAACCTTCCACGAGCCGCCCGGAGATGGGATCATAGTATTGCGTGAATGGGCTCAGCGCGCCGCCCGTTCCCTGCGCCTGCTGGAGATTGAGGTCCTGTCGGTACTGAAATGCGCCATTCTGTTGGACCCGCATCCGGCCGTCGTATCCGCGGATCACCGCTGCCCCGTCGACGTCCTCCTTGTTCCGCTGCAGGATGTTGCTCGCCACGTAGTCCTTAAACTGCTCGTCCTCAGGCGATACCTGGAACAGACCGTTGATGAACGCCTGGTGGTACTGAGCGGGTAGGACCCGGAGTATCTGCGCAGCCTGCCGGCGAACGACTGCTCCCACGGCAGGTGGTGTCGCTCTGACCTGAGCGAGTTGCATCTCCGCACGGGGACCGAGCGCCCAGATGGCGTTGAGTATGAGTTGCCGCTGCTGCGGTGGTACCCCGGCAAGCATGGCGCCGAGCGTCTGTCGCGCAGCAGGCGAGAGCGCGAGCTGGTACCCCTGTGCTTCAGCACGGATCGGGCTGATGATCAGCGTGCCGCACGCCAAGGCAGTTCCCAGCCAAAGCAGAGTCCTTGACTTCAAGGTCGATTGCAGCATGGTCTTGTCTCCTCGTTCGGGTCTTCGCGGGGGGGGCGTTTCTGCCCCAATTACCTATTAACGCGCAAAAGCGCGGGTCAGCGGCTCATGGAGCAAGACCGCAAGGGACGCGTTACTCAAATCCTCCAGGATTGGACCAAGGGCGACGAGCAGGCCTTGGACCGGCTTATGCCTCTTGTTTATGAGGAGTTACAGCGACTCGCCCAGCAGTACCTGCATCGCGAGCGTCCCGATCACACACTCCAGGCCACGGCGTTGGTCCATGAGGCGTACCTGCGACTTGTAGACCAGCGCGGCGTCACCTGGCAGAACCGCGCTCATTTCTTCGGCGTGGCGGCGCAACTCATGCGCCGCATCCTCGTCGACTATGCTCGCCGCCACCACGCCGCCAAGCGCGGCGGCGCGGCCATCAAAGTCTCGTTGACCGACGTCGTGATTGCAGCGAAGGAGGGACCAGAAGAGTTGGTCGCCCTGGACGACGCACTGAGCCGGCTGGCGGCGCTGGATCCGCGTCAAGGACGGATCGTAGAACTGCGTCTGTATGGCGGATTGACTGTGGAGGAGACCGCTGACGTGCTTGGCGTTTCTCCCGCTACCGTGAAGCGAGAATGGAGCACCGCCAAGGCCTGGCTGGCGCGGGAAATTCGAGCGGGCTAGCGAGGGGCCGAACGATGCTTCAACGCGTTTTGGAACTTTGCCAGGTTCGCTTGATACGGTGCGCGCGCGGCAGGAGCAACCAGCGCCACGGCCTTCTGCTCGGTCGCGACCGCGTCCGCCGGGTCGCCGGCTTGCAAATACGTCAACGCAAGCGTTTCTAAACTTTCGGGATCCTGTTCTCGCGATTTGTCGACGATACGCTTCGCATACGGTAGAGCGGCCGCCGCGTCACATGGGTGCCCGGGGTTACAGCTCTCTACGATCGACACGTAATCGCCCAGTTCGTCGGAAGACGCCTCTGGCCGGTCCGCCAGACTTTTTTGTGCAGCAACGCCCCGCGCGATGAGGGATTGACTCTCTGAGCGATCGCCGCCTCTCGAGAGCAAATCGCCTAAACGCACAAGCGCCCCCGCGAGGTGGGCGCGCACTTGCAGATTGGATGGCTGTGCGGCAGCGCGGGATTCGATGACCCTGAGCGCGAGCCGATAATTCTTCGCTGCGTTGCCCGGATCGATTCCCTCCAGCACCCTTCCGACGTGGAAGTAAGCAAGAAACAGCCCATCCTGGGCGTTGACGTCACTGGGATCCGCTGCTGCGATCGCTCGGGCCATCTCGAGCAATAGATTGAGGTCCTCCAGCGCACCGGCCCTGTTACCCATATTGAGCCGAACGTTGGCAACCCGCTGAATGATGCTCCCGAGGTTGCCGCGATACTGCACGTTGTTCGGCTCAGCTCGAGACAGTGTCTCGTAAGCGACGCGGGCCCTGCCGTAACGCTCCAAGGCCGCCGTTGAGTCTCCTCCTGCGGCGTGCATCTCTGCGATCTTGGCGTTCCCCACCGCCACACCGCCCTGGAAATGCCCACTAGTCGGGTACGCGGCTACGAGGCGCTCGTAGATCGCCAGCGCTTTCTGATAATTCTCCAACGCCCCCTTGGGGTCTCCCAGACTGTTGCTGATCGACCCGCTTCCCAGCCCGTCGCCAAGCGCATTGTAGCTGTCCGCGAGATGAAACGCGCTTTCCGTATCTCGCGGGTCGGCCGTGGTAAGTGTCTCAAAGCCCGCGATCGCGCGTCGCAAGCTGTCGATCGCTTGAGCGGCGTGACCGGTCATGAGCAATACCACACCAGTGCCCTGCTCGCTGCGCGCGAGATATCGTTTCGCGGCGAGATTGGTGGGTTGTCTACGGGCTAGGACCGCAGCAATGCTCCCTGCCTTGCGATAGCTCTCGAGGGCTCCATCCGCGTCGCCCAAATTCGCGTGATACCCGCCGTGCTGAACTTCGCCCACTCTCAGGTATCCCTCGGCCAAGTCGCCCTGGAGCTCGGCATTGCCGCTCGCGTCCCGCGCGAGACCATCCAGGTACGTCAGCGCTTCCTGCACGATGAGCTGTCGCGCCGGCGTCGCGCCGGGAAGATCCTTCACTGCCGGCTCCAATTTGAACAAGAGCGCATCGGCCAGCTGGCGCACGTCCTCGAAGCGGCGCTCCGCCAGGCGAGCCTCGCGTGTCGTCACCACGATGCCGAGGAGGAGCGCGGCGGCTACAGCGGCGGCGGCCGCGACGCCCACCTTGTGACGGCGGACGAACTTCGACGTGCGATAGCCCAGCGTTGGCGTCCGCGCGATCACGGGCAGGCCTTCCAGGTGACGGCGGATGTCCTCAGACAGCTGTTCCACGGATGCGTACCGCCGTTGCGGCTCTTTACGGAGCGCCATCAGAACGATGTTGTCGAGATCCCCACGCAGGTGACGGCCTTCGGCCGCTTTCATCTGCCTGACCGCGACGCTCGGTTTATCCGGCTGGACCTCGCTGATGATGTGCTCCATTTCGACCGGACTGCGCTGCTGGAGCTCGAAGGGGTGTTGTCCCGTGAGCAGCTCGTAGAGGACGACTCCCAAGGAGTAGATGTCGCTCGAGGTGGTCACGGGGTGGCCGTGGAATTGCTCCGGGCTCGCGTAGTCGAGCGTCATCGGCCGCATCTCAGGCTGTGTCAGCACCGTCTGCGCCGCAGATTCGGGGTTCAGGAGCTTGGCGATCCCGAAATCCAATACCTTGGGCGTCCCGTCCGCGGTCACGAAGATGTTGCTGGGCTTCAGATCGCGATGCACAACCAGGTTCTGATGCGCGTATTGGACGGCCCCGCACACGATGCGGAACAACTTCAAGCACTCGTCGCTGGACAAGCGTCGGCTGTTGCAATACTGGTCGATGGGGACACCCTCGACATATTCCATCACCAGGTAGGGCAGGCCCCCGTCCGTCGTGCCGCCGTCGAGGAGTCGTACAATGTTGGGGTGATCGAGCGTGGCCAAAGTTTGCCGCTCGTTCCGAAACCGGCGTACCATGTCTTCGCTGGCCAGGTAAGGCAGCACGACTTTGATTGCGACTCTCTTACGGTACTCGTCGTCTGCTCGAACGGCAGCATAGACCGCCGCCATGCCACCCTGTCCCATTTCGTGCAGCACCTTGTAGGCGCCCAGCCGTCGTCCCACCAGCTTCTCCCCGTATGGCTGTGGAGGCTGATGTTCGTCGAGGGCTTCTGTGCGCTGATACGAGGTGAGGAGAGACTCCACTTCCGCGCGCAAGGCTTCATCTGAGCCGCATGCGTCGCGGAGGAAGGCACTCCGCTGGCTGGGGTCTAGCTCAACTGTAGATCCGAAGAGATCCTTAATCTTTTCCCACCGCTCGCGATTCACGGCTTTTCTCAAGGTCCAGGCTACGCCGCAGTCCCTGATGTGTCAAATGGACTGGCCTTCACGCGCAGTTCGAGCATCGTTAGACACTTACTCGGAGCACTGTCCATGAAGACTCGACCACTCGGCAAGACCGGCTACGTCGTCAGCGAGCTCGGCCACGGCGCCTGGGGACTCGGCGGCGACATGTGGCGCGGCGTCGATGACGACGATGGACGCGAGGCGCTGCGCCAAGCGGTCGACCACGGCATCACGTTCTTCGATACCGCGCTGGTGT
>MNDR01000001.1 GCA_001915025.1 Gemmatimonadetes bacterium 13_2_20CM_2_65_7 | reverse complement strand
CCGGACACGAGCAGACGGGCGACTGGCTCCTCTCCGCGCTGCGCGCGCGCGCGGATACGGTCATCGTCCAGGAAATTCGTCACGTCACCCACCGCGGCGATACGCTCCACCTGCGCAACTTCTTCGCGCGCTTCCGTCCGGAGGCAACCGAGCGAGTGTTGTTCCTCGCGCATTGGGACACACGTCCCATGGCCGATCGCGCCGCCAATCTTGCGCAGCAACGGATGCCCGTGCCCGGCGCGAACGACGGCGCCTCCGGAACCGCGGTCCTGCTGGGGGTGGCCGATGCGCTGAAGGCGCGTCCGCCGGTAGGTGGCGTCGATCTGCTGTTTGTTGACGGTGAGGACTACGGCGATTTCGCCGACACCAACGACGTGCTGATCGGCTCGCGCTGGTTCGCCGCGCATCTGCCGCCGGGTTATCAGCCGCTCTACGCGGTGCTCTTCGACATGGTTGGTGACAAGGATTTGCAAATCTTTGAAGAGGGCCAATCCGTCGCATTCGCGCCGGAGGTGGTCCAGCGAGTCTGGCGGGTTGCGGCGGACCTCGGCCACGAGCACCAGTTTGTCCCGGGGGTGAAGTACCCACTCACCGACGATCATGTGTCGCTACAGAAGGTCGGCATTCACGCGATCGACGTTGTGGACTTTGACTACCCATACTGGCACACGACAGAGGACACGCTCGATAAGGTCAGTGCGGAGAGCTTGCAGATTGTTGGTGATGTCGCCGTTGCTTTGGTACGTCAGTAACGAGCGAAGTCCGCATGTTGGGGCATGGATGATCGCCGTGCCGCGCTTGTCCTCGCCTGCCTTGCGCTGACGGGCGCCGGCGTCCGGTACTTTCTATCGCCGTCTCCTTCCTCTCCCCCTGGTGACGTTCAGTTGCAGTCTTCTTCTTCACCGCGTCCCAACGCGCTCCGTGAGACGGCTCGGCGTGCTGCGCGGCTTTCCCGTCCGCTCCTCCCCGGCGAGCGAATCGATCTCGATCGCGCGGACGTGAGCGAAATCACACGCTTGCCTCGCGTCGGTCCCGCTCTAGCCCAGCGCATCGTCGCATGGCGGACCGAGCACGGTCCATTTGGCAGTCTCGACCGGCTCGACAGTGTATCTGGTATCGGCGTCAAACTGCTCGAATCAATCCGTCCCTTCGTGTCTTTTTCGGGGATTTCGGCGGCAAAACCTTGACCCGATTGGCGCCGAAACACATGTTAGTCCCCTCAATTTCAACGAGTTGCGTACGGCGAGCGTTGCACTTACCCAAGACAAGCTCGGTGAGATCCTCCTCCGTGAGGGGCTGATCACCCAGGAGCAGCTCCGCAAGGCGCTGCTGGAGCAGAAGAACACCGGGATGCGCCTGGGCTATACCCTGGTCAAGCTGGGGTTTATCGAGGAGACCGAGGTCAGCAAGATGCTGGCCCGCCAGTACCGCATGCCGGCGGTGGACCTGTCGCGCTTCGAAGTCGACCCCAAGATCCTCAAGCTTCTCCCCCCCGACATCGCCACCAAGCACACCGTCCTTCCCTTAAAGAGGGAAGGCCGCACGCTCACGGTCGCGATCGCGGACCCCAACAACGTCACGGCGATCGAAGACATCAAGTTCATCACCCGCTGTGACGTCTTCCCGGTCATCGCCGGCGAATACACGCTCCGCAACGCGATCGACCGGTACTACCAGCAGTCGGACGCGCAGCTCCAGAGCCTGCTCAAGAGCGTCGAGGCGGAGGAAGAGGATCTCGAGGTCGTCGAGGATCAGGAAGACGAAGACGTCAAGAAAGAGGACCTGGCCGACGACGCTCCGGTCGTGAAGCTCATCAACGGCCTGCTCACCGACGCCGTGAAGCGCGGCGCGTCGGACATTCACATCGAGCCCTTCGAGCATGAGATGCGGGTGCGCTACCGCGTGGATGGCGCCCTGCAGGAAGTCATGAAGCCGCCGGTGAAAATGCGCGCGGCCCTGACGTCGCGCGTGAAGATCATGGCGCAGCTGAATATTGCCGAGCGGCGCGTACCGCAGGACGGCCGCATCAAGCTGAAGATGGGAACGCGCGTGATCGACTTCCGCGTCTCGACGCTGCCCGTGCTGTTCGGCGAGAAGATCGTGCTGCGCATCCTCGACAAGGGCAACCTGACGCTCGATCTCAAGACGTTCGGCTTCGAGCCCCATGCTGAGAGCGATTTGCTGAAGGCGATCCTCAATCCCTACGGGATGGTCCTGGTGACCGGGCCCACAGGCTCCGGCAAGACGACCACGCTATACTCGGCGCTCTCGAGGATCAATCAGATCGATGTCAACATCATGACGGCCGAGGACCCGGTGGAGTACAACCTCCTCGGGATCAATCAGGTGCTGGTGCGGAATGAAGTGGGGATGACGTTCGCGGCGGCGCTGAAAGCGTTCCTCCGCCAGGACCCGAACATCATCATGGTCGGCGAGATCCGCGACCTCGAGACGGGCTCGATCGCGATCAAGGCGGCGCTCACCGGCCACCTGGTGCTCTCGACCCTGCACACGAACGATGCGCCGTCGACAATTACCCGTATGGTCGACATGGGCATCGAGCCGTTCAACGTCGCGAGCGCCGTGAACCTGATCGTGGCGCAGCGGCTGGTGCGGCGCATTTGCAAGGAGTGCAAGCAGGAGCACGAGTACAGCAACGAGGAGATGCACGCTTTCGCGATCGACAGAAAAGTCGGCCCGTTCTTCAAGGGCACGGGATGCGATACCTGTGCCGGCACGGGCTACCGCGGCCGCCAGGGTCTCTACGAGGTGATGGCGCTGACGAGCCCGCTGCGCCGTGAGATCCTGAAGGGTGCGTCGACCGAAGAGCTGCGCGATCTTGCCGTGAAGGAAGGCATGCTGACGCTGCGCATGGACGGGATGGTCAAGGTCAAGAAGGGCATCACGACGCTCGAAGAAGTCGTCAAGGAAACCGCCGCCGGATAAAGGAGAGGGAGCATGCCAGTCAACCTCCGAGCGCTGCTCGAGGAGATGATCGAAAAGGACGCTTCCGACCTCCACCTGGTGGCCGGCGAGCGCCCCAAGCTCCGCGTGGACGGCGATATCGTGAGCGCCTCCAGCGAAGAAGTGATGACGCCCAAGGACACGCTGTCGCTCGCCTACTCGGTGCTCACCGAGAACCAGAAGAAGCGGTTCGAGACCGAGAACGAGCTCGACTTCTCGTTCGGCATCCAGAATCTGGCGCGGTTCCGCGGCAACGTCTTCAAACAGCGCGGCTGTGTCTCCGTCGTGATCCGGCAGATTCCGTTCAGCGTGAAGACGTTCCAGGAGCTGGGCCTGCCGCAGGTCGTCGCGCAGCTCGCCGACCGGCCCCGCGGCCTCGCGCTCGTCACCGGCCCCACGGGCTCGGGGAAAAGCACGACGCTGGCCGCGATGATCGACAAGATCAACAAAGAGCTGAAGGGTCACATCATCACGGTGGAAGACCCGATCGAGTTCATCCATCGCCATCAGGCGTGCATCGTCAATCAGCGCGAAGTGGGGACCGACACCAACAGCTTCCAGGCGGCGCTGAAGTACGCGTTGCGCCAGGACCCCGACGTCGTGCTCATCGGCGAAATGCGCGATCTCGAGACGATTCAGGCGGCGCTGACCATCGCGGAGACCGGCCACCTCGCCTTCGCGACGCTGCACACCAATTCCGCCGCCGAATCGATCAACCGCATCATCGACGTGTTTCCGTCGCACCAGCAGTCACAGGTGCGCGCGCAGCTCGCCTTCGTGCTCGAAGGCGTGGTGACCCAGACGCTGCTGCAACGCGCGAAAGGCCGCGGCCGGGTCATGGCCGCCGAGATCATGATTTGCACGCCCGCGATCCGGGCGCTGATCCGCGACGATAAGGTCCACCAGATCGAGTCGTCGATGCAGGCGGGAAAGAAGTATGGCATGCAGACGCTGAACGATGCGCTGTATCAGCTGTACATGAGCCGTGAAGTCACCAAAGAAGAGTGTCTGCGTGTGACTTCCAAACCACACGACTTCCTGCGGTCCATCGGCGAGGCGCCGCCGGACGACAAAGAGATTCCTACTCCAGCACAGGCTGCTGCGCAGGCTGGTGCACCCAAAGTCGCTGTGCGCCGCTGAGCGCGCACGGGGGGGGGAGCTGACCAATGCCGGTCTTCGAATACACAGCGCGTAACCTCAAGGGCGACCTTGTTAAGGATAAGATCGACCTTGCGACTCGCGACGATGTCATCGCCCACCTGCGCAAAAACCGCATGGTGGTGGTGCAAGTGCGGGAGGCCAAGGGCAAGGGCGGCAGCGTGCTCGACTTCTTCAAGGCGGGAGTCAAGACGCGCGACGTCGTCATCTTCACACGGCAGTTTGCCACGATGATCAATTCCGGTCTGCCGCTCGTACAGGCGCTCGACATTCTACAGCAGCAGACCGAAAACAAGGTCCTGGCCGACGTCACGCGCCAGGTCGTGTACGACGTGGAAAGCGGTCACACCCTCGCCGACGCGCTCCGGAAACACCCGAAAGCGTTCAGCGATCTCTTTGTGAACATGGTGGCGGCCGGAGAGGCGGGCGGTATTCTCGACACGATTCTGCTGCGCCTCGCGACGTTCCTGGAAAAGAACGACGCGATCGTGCGCAAAGTGAAGGGCGCGATGATCTACCCGGCCGTGATCTTCTCGGTCGCGGGGATCGCGGTGGCCGTGCTGCTCATTTTCGTGATCCCGACGTTCCAAAACATGTTCGCGTCCGTGAACCTCGCGTTGCCGCTGCCGACCCGCATCGTGATCGGCGCGAGCAACGTCCTCAAGAACTTCTGGTGGGCGATCATTGCCGCCGCAGGCTTCGGCGTCTTCGCCTTGAACCGGTATTACAAGACCACCCCGGGCAAGCTGCAGATCGACAAGCTGCTGCTCAGCCTGCCGGTCCTGGGCGACCTGCTGCGCAAATCGGCCGTCTCTCGCTTCACCCGCACCCTCGGCACGCTGATTTCGTCCGGTGTCTCCATTCTCGACGGGCTGGAAATCACGGCGCGCACCGCGGGCAATATGGTGATTCACAACGCCGTCATGGAATCGCGGGCGTCGATTGCCGGTGGTGAAACGATTGCCGCGCCGCTGGCCAAGTCGAAGGTGTTCCCGCCCATGGTGATCTCGATGATCGCAGTGGGTGAGCAGACCGGTGGTCTCGACGAGATGCTCACGAAGATCGCCGACTTCTATGACGACGAAGTCGATGCCGCCGTCAGCGCCTTGCTGTCGCTGCTCGAGCCCATCATGATCGTCGTGCTGGGCGTGATCGTCGGCGGCATGGTGGTGGCGATGTATCTGCCGATCTTCGATATGGTGAACGCGGTGCAGTAGGCGGTTCAGCGGTTAGGTGGTTCGTGGAAAACGGCCCTCGTTGTGGGGCCGTTTTCTTATCCAACCACCGAACCGCCCAACCGCCCAACGGCCTAACCGCCCAACCGCCCATTTTGTGCTCCCCGCTCTTGCATTTTGCCAGAGCAAATCCAATAATGGCCCCCCATGCGCTGGCTGGGCGTCAAATCGCAAGGGTCGACGATTCCGACCGCGACCGAGCTCCTCCGCCTCGTCTATGTGGGGCGGATGTGCCTGGCGATCGCCATCTACGTCACCGCCGCCCTGAAGATCAGAGTCGCAGCCCCGCTCGACATCCTGGTTACGTCCTTGCTGTTGGTCGCCGCCTCGTGCATCACAGCCGCCTCCTACTGGCACACCCATGTCCGCCGTCGGCTGCCGGGCCCGACCTTCCTCTATCTGCAGGCGCTGTTCGATGTCGTCCTGATTACCACGGTCGTCCACATGACGGGCGGCGCGGAAAGCGATCTCGCCAGCCTCTACGTCATCTTCATCGCCGTCACGGCGCTGCTGATGCCGCCGGCGAATGCCGGGCTCGTCACGCTGTTCGCCGGCCTGGTCTACTTCGCCGACGTCTTCTGGGGGCATGCGGGGGTCACCGCAGGCATCTGGATCCAGCTCGCGGTCTTCATTCTCGTCGCAGTGGTGACCGGCTACGTCGCCAGCCGGGTGAACGTCATGGGCGCGGAGCGCGAAGCACTGGCAGCCGAGGTGCGCCAGGTGCAGCTCGAGGCGGACGACGTGCTGCGCAACCTCCGGACGGGCGTGATCACCGTGGACGCGGACGGCCGGCTGCTGTACGCGAATCCGGCAGCGGAGGAGATCCTCGGATTCCGGGCGCGCGAGTGGCTGGGGCGCTCGGTGATGCCGGAATTCGCCCGCCTCGCGCCGGAGTTCTGGGCGGCCGTAACCTCCACCGCGCGACGCGGCGTGCGGTTGATGCGCGTCGAAGCGACAGTGCATCGGCCGGACCGGGCCTTTCCGATCGGCGTGACGACGACGACGCTCGATGGGCCGGTCGGCGCCAGGCCCCGCGTCTCCGCGATCTTCACCGACATCTCCGACTCGAAGCGGCTCGAGGAGCTGCACCTGCGCGCCGAGCGTCTCGAGGCGGTGGCGGAGCTGTCGTCCAGCCTCGCGCACGAGATCAAGAATCCCCTGGCGTCGATCCGCAGCTCGGTCGAACAGCTGGGCCGTTCGTCGCGCGCCAATCCGGACGAGAAATTCCTCGCCAATCTGATCGTTCGCGAAAGCGATCGCTTGTCTCGGCTGTTATCGGAGTTCCTCGATTTTTCCCGCGTGCGCGTGACCGAATGCCGACCGGTGGACCTCCATCGAGTTGCTGAAGCCGCCATTCGACTTGTGCGCCAGCATCCCGAGTGCTCCGCCGGAGTGCGCATCTCTCTGGAGGGCACCGCGACCCCGATGGAAGGCGACGAGGACCTCCTACATCGCGTCGTCACGAATCTCGTACTGAATGCCGTCCAGGCGGCCGGCTCAGGCGCCCACGTGGTCGTCCGCACCGGTCGAGCAGCGGCGAACGATCTACCGGGCGGCGCGGGCATCGATAACCCCGTATCACTGCGCGTGAGCGATAACGGACCCGGCATCCCGGACGAGCTGCAGCGCCGCCTGTTCGAGCCCTTTGCGACCGGGCGCGTCGGCGGCACGGGTCTCGGGCTGGCAATCGTGCAACGGGCTGTGGAGGCGCATCGCGGTCTGGTGCTCGTCGACAGCCAGGCCGGACGGGGGACGACGTTCACCATTTACTTCCCGGCTGCGCGCCGCAAGGAGGAAGCTGCCTAATGGCCGCTGCCCCATCCATACTCGTCATCGACGACGAACAGGGGATACTCGAAACCCTCCGCATCCTGCTAAAGAACGAGGGGTTCGATGTCACCACCGCGCAGGGCGGTAAGACGGGTCTCGAGCAGCTCAAGAGCTCGGCGCCCGACATCGTCCTGACGGACCTCAAGATGCCCGGGGTTACGGGCATCGAGATTCTCTCGGCCGTCCGGGGTCAGGACCCGGAGACGCCAGTCATCCTGATGACGGCGCAAGCGTCGCTGCAGACGGCGATTCAGGCGGTCAACGAGGGTGCCTTCTACTATATCCAGAAGCCCTTCTCGAACGACGACATGGTGGCGATCTGCCGCCGCGCCGCCGAGCACCGCCGCCTCCGCGCCGAGAACAAGCAGCTCAAGCAGGAAATCCGCCGGCGTGAACGCTCGGGACAGGTCAAGCCGCTCGGGAAGTCGAAGTTGTTCAGTGACGTAATGCGGCTCGCCGAGCAGGTGGCGCCCACCGAGAGCACGGTGCTTATCCAGGGCGAATCCGGAACGGGTAAGGAAGTGATCGCCCGCTACCTCCACGAGCTCTCGACCCGTGCCGAGGGTCAATTCCTCTCCCTGAACTGCGGGGCGCTTCCCGAAAGCTTGCTCGAGTCCGAGCTGTTCGGTCACGTGAAGGGATCGTTCACCGGGGCCGTGCGCGATAAGCAGGGGCTGTTCGCGGCCGCCCGGGGCGGAACGTTCTTCCTCGATGAGATCGGCGAGATGTCGCCCGCGACGCAGGTGAAGCTGCTCCGCGTGCTGCAGGAGCGGGAGGCCATCCCCGTCGGCGGTATCGAAGCGATTCCGGTGGATGTGCGGGTCGTGGCCGCGACCAATCGCGATCTCGAGGACGACATCAAGCGCGGCCGCTTCCGGACCGATCTGTATTACCGGCTCAACGTCATCAACATTCATCTGCCGCCGCTGCGCGACCGCCGCGACGACATTCCGATCTTCGTGAAGGAGTTTCTCACTCACATCGCGACCGAGCGGGGGGAAAGTGCCAAGACCCTCTCGGCGGAAGCAGAAGAAGTCATCATGTCCTACGACTGGCCGGGGAACGTCCGCGAGTTGGAGAACGCGCTCGAGCGGGCCGTGACGCTTACCAAGGGGGATAGCATCCCTCGCTCCGCAATTCCGGACAAGGTCAGCGAGCGCAAGGCGGAGCCGCTCGTCGCGGATCGGCTCCACAAGAATCCAGCGCTCGACGTCATCGAGCAGGCGTACATCACGTGGGTGCTTCAGAGTGAAGGCGGGAACAAGACCCGCGCTGCCGAGGTGCTCGGGATCGATCCGTCGACGCTGTATCGGAAGCTGAGTCGCTACGAGGGCTCATCGCCGGTAGCGGAGCCAGATAGAAATCCAACCGACTGATCCAGTTGGCGCGGAGACACTGGAGTGTCTCGCCGGCGCCGTGCGCTACAACGCCTGGATGTTCGATCGGATCCGTGCCTGGATTGGATCGCAGGTGTTGGAGATCGGCTCGGGGATCGGCAACCTCTCGGCGTTCCTCGTCGACCGCGAGCGCCTCGTCCTGACGGATACGCGGGAGGAATACCTGGCCCGGCTCCGCACACGATTCGCGAATCACTCGAACATCGCGGTGGCGCATCTCTATCTGCCGCACGACGACCGCGCCGTCGGCGGCCAGCGCTTCGATACGATCATCTGCCTCAATGTGCTGGAGCACGTGGAGGACGACATCACGTCGCTCGCCGCGGTCCGCAAGCTGCTCGAACCGAAGGGTCGGCTGGTTCTCCTCGTTCCGGCCTTGCCCGCGCTGTACGGCTCGATCGATCGCGCTCTCGGTCATCATCGCCGCTACACCCGCGCCGATCTCATCGCGAAGCTCGAACGAACCGGGTTCCGGCTGGCGCACATCGAGTATTTCAACCTTGCCGGCATTCCCGGTTGGTGGTGGGCCGGCCGGGTGCTCCAGCGCCAGACGATTCCCGCGGGCTCCCTCAAGCTCTACGACACGCTGGTGCCGGTCTTCCGGCTGGAGCGCCTGATCCCCTGGCGGGTGGGACAGTCGCTGATCGCGGTCGGTGAGGCTGCCTGATGAGTCTAGATCGGGCCACACGCAATCTGCTGCTCTCCGTCGTTGTGCCGGCGTTTAACGAAGCCGGCACCGTAGAGATGGCTCTGCGGCGCGTGCGCGCCGTGCCGCTCCGAGTCGAGATCATCGTCGTCAACGACGCGTCGACCGATGGCACCCGCGAAGTCCTCGAGAAGCTGTCGCAAGATGGTCTAATCGATCGTGTGATTCATCACGACATCAATCGAGGGAAGGGTGCCGCCGTCCGAAGCGGCATCGCGGCCGCCACCGGGGACGCCGTCGTGGTTCAGGATGCGGATCTCGAGTACGACCCCGCGGATCTCCCGGCGCTCGTCGGGCCGATCGGTGCAGGCAACGCCGACGCGGTGTACGGGTCGCGCTTTCAAGGAGGCCCACATCGCGTTCTCTACTTCTGGCACTATGTCGGGAACCGCCTGCTGACGCTTTTGTCGAACATGTTCACGAACCTGAACCTCACGGACCTCGAGACATGCTATAAGCTGGTTCGGAGGGATCTGCTCCAACGGCTGCCGCTGTCGTCCAACCGCTTTGGATTCGAAGTGGAGATCACGGCGCGGTTGGCGCAGGCGCGCGCACGAATTTGGGAGATGCCGATCTCGTACAGCGGCCGGACCTATGCGGAGGGGAAAAAGATCACGTGGCGCGACGGGTTTGCCGCGTTGTTCCACATCCTGCGTTATAACCTGCTCGTCCCGCGCAACGCCCGAGATTGGCGCTTACCCGAGAAGTAAAGGCGGGGCTCGTCGTCGCGGCGGTGACGTTGGCCGTCGGTATCCTCACGCTGAACCGGACGCTCGTCGGCGTTTTCTACGACGACGGACTGTATGCCGGGCTGGCAACAGCTCTCGCCCGCGGATACGGGTACGTCCATCCCAATCTCCCCGGCATGCCGGCCGCCGTCCACTATCCGCCGCTCTATCCCGTGATCCTGGCACCGCTCTTTGGCTTGTTCTCGGTCGGTGGGGCGGCGCTGTCCGCGAGACTTCTCAACGCTTTGCTGGCTGCCGGCGCGGCCGGATTGATCGCGTGGCATGCGTTCCGAACCGCGATGCTTGGCCTGACCAAGTTCTGGTTTGTGCCGGCGATCGTGCTCGCAGCCGCGCTCGCGATTCCAGTCCTGGCGACGCAAGGCGTGCTCTTCGCCGAGCCGTTGTTCGCGGTGCTCCTCGCGCTCGCGATCGTCGCCACCGACCGCGGCGCGTCTCCGTGGATCGTGGGAGCCGCAGCGGCGCTAGCCTTGCTTACGCGGTCGATCGGCGTAGCGATCGTCGCGGGCGCCGCCGGTTTTCTGCTGGCTCGCCGCGTGCCAATGCGGTCGTTGCTGCCCCTAGTGCTGCCGCCGCTCGGAGCGATGCTCGCCTGGGGGATGTGGGTCGCTACGCACCAGCGACAGATCGATCCAGCGCTGGCGCTGGGCTACGGTAGTTATCTCGCCCCAGTCCGCCACGCCGGGCTCAGCGCGGTCGCGGTCAACGTCCCCGACATGTCCCGGCCACTGGAAGCGTTGACACTCGGCTGGATCCCGGTGCGCTGGATTTACGACATTCTCGCAACCATCGCCCTTGGTATCGGTCTATACGGACTCGCATTGCTCTCGCGTCGATCGGCGATAGGCTTCACGTTGATTTTCTATTTGCTGATTCTCGCGGTGTGGCCTTATCCGCCGGACCGCTTTCTGTGGGCGGTGCTTCCCTGGCTTGCACTGGCGTGGGCGGCCGGTGCGCTCGAGCTCTGGCGCCGCTGGTCACGACTACGGATCCCGGTCGGATTGCTCGCGGCGATTGTGATTGGTGGCTACGCTACTTACGAGATCCGTGGATTTGCGGGCCGCTGGTGGGACGCCCAGGCGCGCGCCATCTCCGCGAACTTTGCCGAGCTGTTGCCGGTTGTCGCGAATCTGCCGTCTTCGGCTGTCATTGCCAGCGACGACGAGGCGCTCGTGTGGCTCTATACCCGGCGCCAATCGGTGCCACTCTATCTCGAGAGTTACCGCGGGCGGGATTTCATTCAGCCCACGCCCACCGAGCACCGGGCCTACCTGGAGCGGATGGGCGTGACTCATATTCTGCTTGCGAGTGCGAGCTCTCCATCCGCCGTCCAGCTCCGCACTCTCATTGGCGCCTATCCAGCGTGGCTGACCGGATTGTATCGCTGGTCTGACGGCCGCTGGCTGTTCGCCGTGAACCGTGGACACTAGGGACCGCCGGGGGGGGCTGTACCTCGCGGTCGCTGTGTGCGCGGTCGTTCCGCATCTCCCGGCCTTGTGGAATCGCTTCGCGATGGACGACCTCTACATCATCGTCTGGAATCCGCTGGTTCACACGATTCAGGGCGTGTGGCGCGGCTTCGCGGGACCCTATTGGCCACCCGATCTTGGCGGCCAGATGTATCGTCCACTTCCCCTCGCGAGCTTTGCGATGAGCTGGACCATCGCCGGCGCTCATCCTGTGCTCTTTCATGCGATGAATCTGCTTTGGCACGCGGCTATGGCGGTGGCAGTCGCGGCGCTGGCGCGACGTCTCGCCGACGTGACCGTGGCATTCGTTGCCGGATTGATTTTCGCCGTGCATCCGGTCCACGTGGAGGCGATCGCGAACGTGATCGGCCTCGGCGAGCTCATGGCAGCGGCCGGCGTCTGCCTGGCGGTGTACGCTGCCGTTGTTCGGCAGGACGTCGTGTGGAGTGGCCTGGCGCTCCTCCTCGGCCTCCTGAGCAAGGAAAATGCGGTGGTTGCACCGGCCTTGATCCTTTGGGCCTGGATCGTGGGACCACGGCCGCTGCCACGACGGATGCTTACATTCGCGATGAGTTGGCTGATCATCGGAGGCGCGTATCTCGCCGTGCGCGGGATCGTCCTTCACCCGTACGCCAGACTGCACGCGATCGCTCCCGTGTTTCTCGGAGAGAGCTTCTTTGCTGGAAGACTTACGGCGGTGGCCGCTCTCGCCGACGTAACGCGATTGCTCGTCGTGCCCCTGACGTTGCGTGTCGACTACTCGCCCGCCGAGCGGACGATCGTGCGATCGGTGCTGGACGGGCGATTCGCGATCGGATTGGCGTGCCTCGCGCTTTGGGCCTTTCTGCTGGTCTGGGCCTGGAGGCGTCGTAGGCGAGTCGAAGCCTTTGGTCTCGGATGGATTGCGATCGCCTTTCTTCCCGTTTCCAATCTGTTGTTCTCAACGGGCGTGCTTCTGGCCGAGCGAACACTGTACCTGCCGTCGGTGGGCTTGGCTCTCGCGGCGGGTGCGGCGCTGGCGCGGCTTCCCCTACCGCGTCTGCGCGTCGTTGTCGCGCTGCTCGTTCTCGCCGGTGGTATTCGGTCAGCGTTCCGAACGCTCGTCTGGCGCGACGATTTAGCCGTCACCAAAAGCATCCTGGTGGATTCGCCCGAGTCCTACCGCGGCCCGGCCCGCATGGCGGGGATCTACCAGAGCCATCGTGAACCGGATCGCGCGCTCGCGGCACTCCAGATCGCGGCGCGGACGTACGACCGCGATCCGACGTTGTTCATCGCCGGCGCCGACGCGGCGTTCACCCTCGGCCGGCCATACCTCGCCGACTCGCTGCTGGCTCGCGCCGAACAGTTGTGCTACCGCTGTACCGGCTACTATCGCACCCAGGCGCTTGCGGCCCGCTCTCGTGGCGATTCGAGCGTCGCGGATTCTCTCCTCGCTCGAGAGCCATGAAGCGCGAGCTGCTTCTCGTATTCGTCGCGGCGCTCGCGCTGTACCTGCCGGCCGCCGGTTACGGGTTTGTACAGGACGATCGCGCCATCATCGTGTCGAATCCCGCGGCCCATTCGATTCCGGCGGCGCTTGCCGCGTTCGACGATCCATACTGGCCACGCGGATCGGGTGCGGGCCTGTATCGACCACTCACGATTCTGAGCTATGCCGTGGATTGGACCGTCTCGGATGGCAGCCCCGGATGGTTTCACGTGATGAACGCTCTGTGGCACGGCCTCGCAACGGTGTTGCTCACGGTCATTCTCATGCGCTGGCTTCCCACACTGGCCGCCGTCGGAGCGGGACTGCTCTTCGCCTGGCATCCTGTCCATGTCGAAGCGGTGGCGAGCCTCGTCGGTCGCGCGGAGCTGCTGGCGGCCGTGGGAATCTTCGGCGCGGTCCTAGCCGCCCGCCGAGAGCAGTGGGCGGTTTCTGTACTCTGTGCGGTGGCTGCAATGCTCAGCAAAGAGCACGGTGTCATTGCTCCTGTCGTCATACTGTTCGATAACTGGCTTCAAGGTTCCGAAGCACGTCGGCTTCCGATCGGCTTCCTGGTGGCACTCGGCGCCAGCACGGTGGGATTTCTCGCGGCTTGGTTCGTGATCGGGGTGGCGGGCGCGCACGATGCCGCGGTGGTCTTCTATGGAAGGAGCACGCTCGGCCGCCTCGCGGTTGCTCTTCCTGCCGTGGCACGCGCGGCCGAACTACTTGTCTGGCCCGTTTCCCTGTCGTCCGATTACAGCCCTCAGGTCATTCCCGCGCGCGAGGCATTCTCGGCGGCGGCGGCATTGGGAATCGTCATCGCAATCGGGCTTGCCGCGTTGATTGTCTGGTCGCGTCGTCGCGCACCTGTGATTGCGTTCACGGCGGTACTCGCAGTGCTTTCGTATTTACCGACCGCCAATCTCTTGTTTCCATCTGGAGTAGTTCTCGCGGAGCGCAATCTCTATCTTGCGGTGGCGTTGCCGGCGGCGTTCGCGGGCACAGGCTTAGCGTGGCTCGGTGCGCACCGAGGACTGCGGCCTGCTGCTGCGGCGCTCGCGGTGGTCGCCGTCGCGTGCGGGACGCGATCCTTGCTGCGACTTCCGGCGTGGCGTGACAATCGTTCGCAGCTCCTCACTTTACTTACCGAACATCCGGAGTCCTATCGCGGGCATGCCTCGGCGGCCGCCGTGCTGGCCGGTCGTCACGATACCGCGGGCACGCGCCGCGAATACCAGACCGCCGACTCGCTGTTCGCTGGAGATCCCTACCTCGAGGCCGCGCACGCGATTTATCTGATCGGCCTCGGCGACACCGCGGCCGCCCGCGCATTGATCGCTCGCGCTCGTTCGTCCGAACGCGCGGAGCGCCTTGCGTGGCGCGCGCAGTTTCTGCTTTTGCTGGCGCGACACGACCGACCGGGAGCCGCCGCCGTGGCCGATTCGGCGAGACAGCGCTATTCAGAGGATACACCCTGGTATCGCATGCACTTTCATTGATTTAAACAATGACAGAGTCGTTGCGTCCGGCGTGCCGACTTGCAAAAAGCGCGACCTGCCAATGCTTTTGAGGGGGAGACTCCGCAACCGTCCGAATAATGTAAATTATTGGCCGATAGCGATTTGCAATATCAAACTCGCTCGAAGGCACGATTCGTGCCGATTCGCCGGACGGCATACTATCGTTTGCTGTTTCGATCATACCGGGGGAGGTTGTCCAGATGAATCGCAAGGGTTTCACTTTGATCGAGCTTCTGATCGTGGTCGTGATCATCGGCATTTTGGCCGCGATCGCGATTCCGAAGTTCGCCAACACGAAGGAAAAGGCTTATCTCGCGTCGATGAAGTCGGACCTCCGGAACCTCGTGACGGCCGAAGAGGCCTACTTCGCCGATTCGGTGAAGTACACGACGAACCTGGGTACGGCGTTCTCGACGACCAGTGGCGTGGTTGGCCCGACCATCGCGTTGTCGGCGGATGGTTGGACGGCCCGCGTGTCGCACACCACGACTCCGAAGACCTGCGCGATTTACGTTGGGTCGACGGCGCTGGCGCCTGCCAACAAGGAAGGCGAGCCGAAGTGCCAATAAGGCCTCTGGCCTGAAGGCAATCACGGACGGCGGGGAGCGATCCCCGCCGTTCTTTTTTCTTGCAATAATAGAGCCCTATGGACCTTCGCCAGCTGCGCTACTTCGTCGCTGTCGCTGAGGAACTGCACTTCACACGCGCCGCCCGGCGCGCCCGGATTACTCAGCCGACACTGAGCCATCAGGTGCGTTTGCTCGAGAAAGAGCTGGGCGTCACGCTCTTCAGGCGCACGAAGCGCCGCGTCGAGCTGACGCATCCTGGCCGCATCTTCCTGCGGGAAGCGCAGCGCCTGCTCGCGGGGGCCGCCGACGCGGTCCAGGCTGCGCAATCTGCCGAGGCAGGCCAGCTCGGACGGCTGGTGGTGGTATGTGGACCAACAACCGCTTACGCCGGCCTGCTGGGGATGCTGCAACTCTACCGGCGGCTGTCGCCGCGGGTCGATGTGCGTCTACTCGAGTCGCCGGTCCGCGATGCGGTCGTGACGGTCGAGCAGGGCAACGCCGATGTTGGTCTCGTGGTACCCTACTTCGAGTCCTCGCTTCTGGCTCGCGAGACCGTCATGGAGTTGCCATTGCTTGCCGCTTTGCCGAAATCCCATCCACTGGCCTCGGCCAACAGCATATCTCTGAAGCAGCTCTCTGAGGATCCGTTCGTGTTGTTTGGGCGTCAGCGCGGCTCCGGTTTCTACGAGCGCGTCTTGAGTGTCTGCCATGCCTGCGGGTTCTCGCCAAAGGTGCTCGAAGAGATGGAGCACATTCACACATTGCTGTATCTGGTCGGCGCGGGCTACGGAGTGTCGCTCGTACCGGCGACGCTTGATCCGGCAAAGCGGCATGAAGTCGCGCTCGTACCCTTGCAGGAGTCATCGGCGACCCTCGAGCTCGCGATGATATGGCGGACGGATCAAGAGTCACAAGTGGTGCACAGCTTTCTGGACACGGTCCGCGTATGGTGCAAGGAGAGCCGGCCCTGATGGGAGCCTCCAAACCGGCACTGCGTGCCGAGCTCCTGTTCTATCTCACTTTCCTGGTCGCGTTCGCGCTCCTCGTCGGTGTTGCGACGTCATTGCTCGCGCTCGCCATCGCGCCCGATCGCGGCGTGGCGATCATCGTCATTCTGGTCGCTCTCGAGGTCGGCATCTTCGTCCTCTACGGGCACTCGCTCGTTACCCGTCTGGTCCTCCGTCCTCTGGATCGCGTAATGGAGACGGCGGATGCCGTCGCCGACGGCGACCTCGGCGCGCGGGCGCCCGACGCTGCCACACGCGACTTCGCCACGCTCGCTCAACGTCTCAACCGGATGACCGATCGCCTCCTCGATGCCCAGAGCCAGCTCGTGCGCTCGGAAAAGCTCGCCAGCATCGGCCGGCTCGCGGCCGGCGTGGCGCATGAAGTCGGCAACCCGCTCGGTGCGATCGTGACCTACCTGGAGGTCCTGCGCCGTCGCGGCGCAGACGAGGAGGTCACTGCTGGCATCGCGCGCGAAGTCGAACGCGTCGACAAGATCGTTCGCAGTCTCCTGGATTACGCCCGGCCGCAGGAAGATCCGCTCGCCCCCGTCGATACCGCGCGGGTTGTGCAGGGGGCGTTCGAGCTGCTGCGGGCGCAAGGCGCATTCCGTCGGTTGCATGTGGAGCTGGATGTTGGGTCCGACGTACCGATGGTGTTGGGCCGCGCCCACGTACTCGAGCAGGCGCTTGTCAACCTTTTCCTCAACGCCATCGATGCCACACCACCTGACGGAGCCATCGTTATCGGCGCGCGACGCTGGGCCTACGAGCCCGGTCAGGCGATTCCCAAACGCGCGGATGATCCCGGATATGCTCGCTTCCCACGTACTTCCGAGCGCCGGCCGGCTCGAATTGAATTCTCAGCGGGCCAACCCGGCGCCCTTTTGTTCGTGGCGGATTCCGGCTCAGGCGTGCCACCGGCGGACCGCGAAAAGATTTTCGAGCCATTCTACACAACCAAGGAGCCAGGCCACGGCACCGGCCTCGGTCTCGCGATCGTCGCGCGCTCGGTGCACGAAATGGGTGGCGTGGTCTGGGTAGACGGCGCACGTGAGGGCGGGGCGGCGTTCAAGCTGTTCTTCCCCATCGTTCCGGGCTCATGAAGAGAGTCCTCATTGTCGATGACGAACCTGGTCTGCGTCAGAGCCTCGGTCTGCTGCTGACGGATGCCGGGTATTCGGTCGTCGCGGAGCAGACGGGACGCCGCGCGCTCGAGCGCGCGGCGGCGGAGACGTTCGATCTGGTGTTGTGCGACGTACGCATGCCGGAAATGGACGGTCTGACGTTCCTCCGCCAGTATCGCAAGGGCGGTGGAAACGCGCTCGTCATTGTCATGAGCGCATACGGCGGCGAGGATGCCGCTATCGCGGCCATGAAAGAGGGCGCCTACGACTACCTGCCCAAGCCGTTTCGGCCCGATGAAGTTGTCCTGACGCTGCGCAAGGCGGAGGAACGGGAACGGCTGCGGGAAGAAGTGGCAGGCCTCAAGGCGCAGTTGTCCGCCGGTCCCGCCGAGCGCGGCCTGATCGCCGAGAGCGGCGCCATGCGCCAGGCGCTGGCCTTGGTGGCGCGCGTTGCCGATCACAATACGACCGTGCTCATCACCGGTGAAAGCGGCACCGGGAAGGAAGTCATCGCGCGCGCGATCCATCGGGCGAGCCCGCGAGCGAACCGCGCGTTCGTCGGCATCAACTGCGCGGCGATTCCGGAGAACCTCCTC
>MNDR01000033.1:9411-22782 GCA_001915025.1 Gemmatimonadetes bacterium 13_2_20CM_2_65_7 | reverse complement strand
TGTTGCACCGGGTGGTGCCGCGCCCGCTCGACGTCGAGGGGGCGACGGAGCGCATCACGACCCTACTCTCAGAGCGGGACGAGTTTGGATGGTTGGATATCGTCGGCCCACAGTCCTCGATCGTTGACGTCCTCTCGGCGTTTATCGCGCTCCTCGAGCTCGCCAAGCGCAGCTCGCTTACGCTGTCCCAGGCCGAACCATTCGGCCCGATGGTCATCAAGCGTGCAGCCGCCCAGCCCCCTCGCGAAGCTGCTTGAAGCCGCGCTGTTCGCGGCGTCGCGCCCGCTGACGCTCGACGAGCTGGCATCGCTCGAGCCCGAGGCCGGCGAAGCTGCCGTCCGTGCCGCCCTTGCCGCCCTTCAGTCGGCGTACGGCGACGAGCACGGCGTCGAGCTGGTCGAGATTGCGGAGGGTTGGCAATTCCTCACCCGCCGTGAGTATGCCGAGACCATAGAGCGCGCACAGTTTGCGCTGCGGCCGCGTCGCCTGTCGCCGGCGGCGCTCGAAACGCTCGCGATCATCGCCTATCGGCAGCCGGTGGGACGCCTCGAGGTGGATGAAATCCGCGGCGTCGATTCCGGCGCCGTGATGGACAAGCTGGTCGAGCGCGGTCTGATCGAAGTCGTCACGCGCGGCGAGGGTCTCGGGCGGCCGCTGCTCTACGGCACCACGCCATCGTTCCTGGAGATTCTCGGACTGAAGGACCTGGAGGATTTGCCGCGGCTCGAGGAGCTGTCAGTCGCCCTCCGGCGCCCCACGCCGGTCGACGAACCCGAATGACATTGATGCGCCTGCAGCGCGCCTTGGCGCGCGCGGGCGTCGCGTCCCGCCGCAAAGCGGAAGACTTGATCCGTTCCGGACGCGTCCGCGTCGACGGCACACCAGCGACCATCGGGATGAGCGTCGATCCCGGCGCGCAGCGGATCACGGTGGACGGCCGCACCGTGCGCAGCGCCACGCGGACCACCTGGCTCGCACTGAACAAGCCGATCGGCTACGTCGTCAGTCGTTCTGATCCTGAGGGACGGCGTACCGTGTTCGACCTCCTCCCCAAGGTGCCGGGTCTCACGTACGTTGGACGGCTGGACGTCATGACGTCGGGCTTGCTGCTGCTGACGACGGATGGTGACGCAGCCAACCGGCTCATGCATCCTCGCTACGAAGTCCCGCGCAGCTACTGGCTGGCCGTTCATGGCGCCGATGCGACGGGCATCCGTGCCGCGCTCGCGCAGCGGATCGTGATCGACGGGCGCGCGGTGCGTGTGGTCGAATCGCGTGTGCGACCAGCGGGAAAGTCGGTCGAAGTCGAGATTACGCTCGCCGAGGGCCGACAGCGCATCGTGCGCCGGCTCGCCGAGGCGTTGGATCTCAAGGTCGAATGGCTGCATCGCGTCGCCTACGGGCCCGTGCGGCTCGGCAAGCTGCCGGAAGGGCGCTGGCGCGAGCTGACTCGGCCGGAAATCGGAGCGATCGAGCGCCTCCATGGATCTCGCTGACCGAACGGTAATGCTGCTCGGCGGCAGCGGCCTCGTGGGGCACGCGGTCGCCCGCCGGTTGCTGAAAGCGCCGCAGCCGCCCCGCCGGCTGGTGCTCGTCGCGTTGTTCGACGATGAGGTGCGCGCGGCGGCCAAGTCGCTGGAGCCGTACCGGAATTCGACGGCCATCGAAGTGGAGTCGGGCAACGTCTTCATGCCGGAGCCGGTGGCTCGGCTCGATGTGTCGACCGTGATGGCGAGCGCGGAGCATCGCGCGCTGCTGCTGGGCGATCTGCTAGGCGATCTCACCGAGCAGGTCCTGGAGCGCAATCTCCTGTTTCAGCTCCTGCTCCGCTACACGCCCGACGCGGTCGTGGACAGCATCAATACCGCGACCGCGTTCGCGTATCAGGACATTTTTCAGAGCGCGCGCGAGCTGCTCGATCAGGCCAAGCACGGCACCGCGAACCAGGCTGCGGTGGAACAGCATCTGCTGAAGCTCACGATGCCACAGCTCATTCGGCACGCGCAAATCATTACCGAAGGGCTGCGCCGCGCCGGCACGAAGGCCTACGTGAAGATCGGGACGAGCGGTACGGGCGGCATGGGATTCAACATCCCGTACACGCATTCGGAGGAGAGACCGAGCCGCACCTTGCTTACGAAGTCGGCAGTCGCCGGCGCGCATTCAATGCTGCTGTTTCTGCTGGGTCGCACGCCGGACGCCCCGGCGACGGTCGAGGTGAAGCCCACCGCGACGATCGCGTGGCGCGAAGTCGCCTACGGCCCCGTGCGCCGCAAGGGCAAACCAATCCCGCTCGTTGACTGCGACGCGCCCGTGCCAATCAAGGACGCCTTCAAGGCTGGTGCTCGGCATTGGCGCGAGCTCGGCCAGTCACTGCATGGCGTCTACATCGACGTCGGGGAGAACGGACTGTTCGCCCGCGACGAGTTCGAGACCGTCACCGCGCTCGGGCAAATGGAATTCATCACGCCGGAGGAAGTCGCGGACTACGTGATGTCGGAGCTGCAGGGGCGGGCCACAGGAAAAGACGTGGTCGCCGCGCTCGATGCGGCAACAGCCGGGCCGACGTATCGCGCGGGCATCCTGCGCCGCAATGCCATCGGACGCCTCAGAGCGCTCGAGGAGCGTCATGCCCATCGCGGCGTCGCGTACGAGATGCTGGGTCCACCGCGGCTCACCAAGTTGCTGTATGAGGCCTATCTCTGCCGGCGACTCCGCAGCAGCGTTGGGGCGCTGGCGCAGACCGACCCCAAGGGCCTGGCGGCCGAAGCCTATCGCCTGCTGCAAGACGACGCGCCGCTGAGGCAGCACATTATCTCCGTGGGTCTGCCGATCGTGGCACCCGACGGCAAGCACGTGTTGCGCGGCAGTTTCGTGGTAGTGACGCCTGTTTCGTCCGGTGCGGCCGGCCCCGATTGCGATCCGTTGCAGGTGGCCCCGCGCGGTTGGGTCGATTTGCGCCCCGAGCAATTCGGTGTCTGGGTCAAGCGCGCGGCCGCCATGGTTGACGAAGCGGAGCGACGCGCTGCGGGCCCGCAAAGCTCGGGCAGCGATTTCGATTGGAATGCCATCGATCCCGGCGACCCGATCGAGCCGTCGCGATTTGCCACGTGGGTATTCACCGTCGAGGAGAAGGGGGCGCGAATCAAGCGCTGAGCATGGCGATCGACACGGGAGCGGTGGACCGCGCGCTGGGCGCGATCGGAACGACGTTCCGGCTCACCCGTCTGTATCCGCCCTCGCATCCGGCGGTGCTCGAAGCGATGCGCCAGATCACCGCTGGGCTGCCCGCGCTCGCCGCGCTGGGAACGGTTGAGTGGAAGATCGGCGCAACCGGACTGCTCTGGCACGGCCAACACCTGCTACCGCGCAACACGCAGGTCGCCGAGTTGGCTGGCTTGCTGTTCGCGCGTGGCGTGCGGGCGATTCAGGTCAATCCGGGTGTGACGCCGGAGCACTGGCTGGGATTGTTCGGCGTCGCGGTCGGCAACGTGTCGCCAGATGATGCTGTGCTGGGTCGGATCACGGTCATGCTGGGCCGCCGCGCGAGCCAGCGACTGTCGGCGTCGCGGGCGCTCGGTGAAGTGGCGCCGCCTCAACCTGTGACGCCGCCTCAAGCCGCGGCCCCAAGCTCCCCAGCCCCCATCCCCGAGTCCCCAGCCCCCAGTTTCCGGCTCGAGGCTCTCCCGGCCGACCTCGAGGCGAGACGTGCCGTGGTGGCGTTGCAGGCGGCATCGGCTGCCGACGAACAGCGTGCCACGATTGAACACCTGCGGCGTTTGACTCCCGCGCTGGTTGCGCTTCGCGACATCGGCGCGATCGCGGAAGTCGTCGCTGGTCTCGATCGCTCGCTCGGCAAGATCCAGGATCCGGAGATCCAGGAGGCCATCGGCGAGGTGGCGGGGACGCTTGCAGACGAGGCTATTGTGGAGCGTATGGTGACGCGGCTCGGTGAGGCGCGCGTGCCGCCCGCCGAGCGCGCGCATCTCGTTCATGCCGTAGGCGCGCTCGGGGCGGTCTCGGCCGGGCTCGTCGTCGATGCGTACCTGCAAGCCGCGCCGGAGCTGCGCGAAGCCTATCGCGCCGCGATGCGCGCAGCGGGCGAGCGCGCCGTCGAAGTCCTCCAGAGCCAGGTCGGAAGCAAGGTTCCTGAAGTCGTCGCGGCGGCGGCGGAGTTTCTCGGACTGAGCGGCAGTCCGCAGGTCGCGCCACTGCTTATTGACCTGACCCGCCATGGCGATGAGCGCGTGCGCGAAGCGGCACTGCTGGGTCTGGCCGAGCTCGGGGGCCGCGAGATATCGCGGCCGGCGATGCCCGCGCTCAAAGATGAATCGGTGCTTGTGCGCACCGCGGCGGCACGAGCGATTGCGGCCGCAGGCGAGGTCGGCGCCACGACCGTCCTGGTGCGGCGGCTGGAGCAGGAGAAAGACGAAGGGGTATTGGCTGCGTTGCTGAAAGCGATCGGCCAGCTCGGCGCCGCGGAAGCACTCGAAGTGCTGGCGCGGCATGCGGAGCCGGGTGGCCGGCCGCGGCGCACGCCGTTCGTGCGCGCCGCGGCGATCGAAGGGCTGGCGCGCCTCGATCGCGTCGAGGCGAAAGCGCTGCTGGAGCTCTACTCTCGTGACAAGGAGCCGACGGTGAAGCGAGCCGCGGAAGCGTCGCTACGATGACGACACGTGCCGTCAAGACGAGCGACGCGGTGCTGACCCAGACCATCACGCGCGAAGTTGCGAAGCGCGTCGTGGGCCAGGAGGTCATGGTGGAGCGCCTGTTGATCGGGCTCCTCACCGGGGGCCACATCCTCCTCGAGGGCGTGCCCGGGCTCGCCAAAACGCTTGCGGTGCGGACCGTCGCGGAGTGCCTGCGCATCAGCTTCTCGCGCATTCAGTTCACGCCCGACCTGTTGCCGGCCGACGTGATCGGCACGATGGTGTTCGATCAGCGCTCCCAGGAGTTCTATCCGAAGAAGGGCCCGCTGTTCGCAAACCTCGTGCTGGCCGACGAAATCAATCGCGCGCCGGCAAAGGTCCAGTCCGCCCTGCTCGAAGCGATGCAGGAGAAGCAAGTCACGATCGGCGGAGAGACGTTTTTCCTCGGCGAGCCCTTCCTCGTCCTCGCGACCCAGAACCCGATCGAGCATGAGGGCACGTATCCGCTTCCGGAGGCGCAGCTCGATCGCTTCATGTTGAAGGTCCGCGTCAGCTATCCATCACGCGACGCGGAGAAAGAAATCGTCGGCCGCATGGCGTCAGGCCGGCCGATCGAAGTGCAGCGGATCGCCGAAGCCGATGACATTCTCGCTGCGCGCAGCGCCATCGCCGAGCTGTTCATGGATCAGAAAGTCGTGGACTACATCGTCGATGCCGTGCGCGCCACGCGTGAGCCGCAGAACGTGGGACTGGCCGAGCTGAAGCCGCTCATCGCGTTCGGGGCCTCGCCGCGCGCGTCCATCTATCTCGCCCAGGCCGCCCGCGCGCACGCGTATCTGCGCGGCCGCGCGTTCGTCGTGCCGGAGGACGTGAAGGCGATGGCGTTCGATGTGTTGCGCCATCGCGTGCTGCTCACGTTCGAGGCGGAAGCCGAGGACATGGACGCCGATCAGGTGATCGCGCGCATCCTGGAGGCCGTGGGAGTGCCGTGATCACCCGGGACGTCCTCCGGCTGGTCAAGGGGATCGAGCTCCGGACTCGCAGCCTCGTGAACACGCTGTTCACCGGCGAATACCGTTCCGTCTTCCGCGGCCAGGGCATCGAGTTCGCGGAAGTGCGCGCCTACCAGCAGGGCGACGACTTCCGCTCGATCGACTGGAACGTCTCGGCCCGGATGGGCCATCCGTTCGTCAAGACATATATGGAAGAGCGGGAGATCACGCTCCTGCTGCTCGTCGATCAGTCCGGCTCTCTGCACTTCGGACGGCCGTATACCAAAGCCGGGCTCGCCGTCGAAGTGGCGGCGGTCCTCGCGCTGGCGGCGGCGCGCCACAATGACCGCGTCGGTGCGCTGCTCTTTGCCGACCGTCCGGAGCTGATCGTGCGGCCGGCGAAAGGCCGGGCCCACGCGCTGCGCGTGATCCGCGATCTCGTCGCGTTTACGCCGAAGGGCCGCGGCACCAACCTCGCCGGCGCGCTGCGCTACGCCATGAAGCTGCTGCGGCATCGGGCGATCGTCGTGGTGCTGTCGGATTTCCGGGCCGAAACATGGGAGGAGCCGCTGGGACAACTGGCCGCCCGTCACGAAGTGGTGGCGATTACGATCGACGATCCGCGCGAGTACGATCTTCCTGACGCCGGGTGGGTGGAGCTGGAGGATGCGGAGACGTCGCAGCGCCTGCTCGTCGACACGAGCCACGCCCCGACGCGCACCCGTATTCGCGTGGCGGCGGAACGGATGCAACAGGAGCGCACACGCAAGCTGGTCCAGGCGGGCGTCGATCGCGTGGCGCTGCAAACGACCGTTCCCTACGGCGTGCCGCTGCGGCGGGCGTTCGCCGAGCGAGCGAGACGGCTGAGCCGATGATCGTTCTGCTGTTACTACTGATCCAGGCGGATGGCTGGATAGCCGCCCCGAATCAGCCGACCGTCGGCGATACGATCCGCATCGAGCGCACAATCACCGCGCCGGGCGGCTGGCGCATACGCGCCGGAAAGTTGCCATCGGGCTCGGCCACCGAGCCGCTCACGGATGCAACCGTGCTGGCAGCGTCGACTCCGGGGCAGTGGATCGTGCGATACGCGATCGTCGCCTGGACACCTGGACTTATGACGGTCGACATGCCGCCCCTCTGGCGTCTCGGTCCCGACGGCACCGCCGATTCGCTCGCCGGCGGGACGGCAACGTTCCGCGTTGCCAGCGTCATCCCCGACAGCGTGAAAGCGCCCGCGCCGCAGCCCTCGCTAGGGCCGCTACGGCTCCAGCGAGAGAGCATCATTCCCGTTGTGCTTGCGACGTTGCTCGCGGCCGGCGCGCTGGTGATCCTGATCGCCTGGCGCCGTCGATCTCCCAAGAAGGTCCTCGCCGCCGGTGGGGCGGAGGTCGGCCTCCCCCCCGGCGTTGCCGATGAGCGCTGGCTTGCGGCTGGGGAGCCGAAGGCGGTCGCGGCCCGCGCCGCCTACTATCTGCGGATCTCTGTGGCGCACGCCGTTCCCGAGGCACACGAAGCGTTGAGTACCTCAGAGTGTCTCGCCGTCGTCGAGCGCGCGAAGCCCAACGCTCCGCTCCGCGACCTGCGCGAGTTGCTCATCGCGCTCGATCAGATCGCATTCGCCACGGCGCATGGGCTGGACGTAGCGGCCGTCGCCGCGCGGGCGCGTGCGCTCGCGCGCGAATTCGGCGGGAACAGTGGGGGAAGCACCAAATGAGCTTTACGCGACCGCTGCTGCTCGTGCTGCTCGCGGGCTTGCCACTCTGGTGGTGGTGGCGCGCGCGGCGGATCGCCCGCCTTGCCGGCGCGACGATGAGTGACGTGCGGCCCGCCATGGGTCCCGCGGAGCGCCTCTGGATCGCACGGCTTCCCGTCTCGCTGCGATCGGTCTGCCTCGCGGCGTGGATTGTTGCGGCGGCGGGCCCGCGGCTTGGTGCTGCGAAAGCGGAGATTCGCAGCGAGGGCATCTCCATCGTGCTCGCCGTCGACATCTCGAGCAGCATGCTGGCGGAAGACTTCTCTCCCGCGAATCGGCTCGACGTCGCTCGTCGCACCGCGACCGAGTTCGTGCGTGCCCGCGCCTCCGATCGCATCGGGCTCGTCGCCTTCGCCGGAGAAGCGCTGACCCAGGTCCCGATCACAACGGATTATGAGGTGCTCGAAGAGGCGATCCGCCAGCTGCGCGTCGGCATTCTGGAGGACGGGACCGCCATCGGCACGGCGATCGCCACGTGCGCCAACCGGCTGCGCCGCGCGCCGGGGAAAAGCAAAGTCGTGGTCCTGTTGACCGACGGCGTGAACAACAAGGGCACCGTCGATCCCCGGACTGCGGCGCAAGCGGCGGCGACTTTCGGCATCAAGATTTACACGATTGGCGTGGGCACCCAAGGAGAAGCGCCGGTTCCGACAGGGCAGGGGCCGCTGGGTTTGCGCTACGAGACCATGCCCGTGGAAATCGACGAGCGGTTGCTCGGTGACATTGCGCAGACGACCGGCGGCCGCTACTTCCGCGCCACCGATGCGGCCTCCCTGGCGAACATCTTCGGCGAGATCAACCGGCTCGAGAAGACGCCCGTGCAGCATCTCGTGTACCGGCGCTACGACGAGGCCTATCGCTGGCCATTGGGTCTGGGCCTGCTCGCGCTGGCTCTCGAAGTCGTGGTGGCGGGCACATTCGCGGTGCGCGTCCCGTGATCACGTTCGACGCGCCGATCGTCGTCGCGCTCGCCCCGATGGTCGCGGGCGCCGTTTGGGCGGCGGCAGCATGGGCTCGACGCTCGCGTGTGCGGCGCGCAGCGGCGTGGTCGGAGGCCACGGCTCGCACAGCGCGGAGCGCGGGCAAGTTCGGGGCGCCGGCGTTAGGGCTTGCTGCCGGGCTCGCCGCCGTCGCGCTGTCGGGGCCGCGTTGGGGCGAGGAGCGCGTCGTCACGGAGACCCGCGGACTGAACCTGGTGATGTCCGTCGACATCTCGCGATCCATGCTGGCTGAAGACGCGAAGCCCAGCCGTTTGGCGAGGGCATTGCGCGAGGCGCGGCGTCTGGTTCAGGATCTCGACGGCGATCGGCTCGGTCTCGCGGCATTTGCCGGAACGAGCTACATCCTGTCTCCGCTGTCGGTCGACGGCTCGGCATTGATGCTGTATCTCGACGCGCTCGATCCCGATGTCGCATCAGAAGGCGGGACCTCATTGGCGCCGGCGCTGGCCCAGGGCATCGAGCTCCTGCATTCCAGCCCTGAGATCGCCGATCGCGTGCTGGTCGTGTTCACGGATGGCGAGGCGCACGATTCGCTCGAACGGTCGTTGCAGGAAGCGCATCGACTCGCCGGCCTCGGCATCCACTTGATTCTCGTCGCGGAAGGCGGTCGCCAACCCACGAAGATTCCGATGCGCGACGACCGCGGCACGCACCTCGGCTGGCAGCAGGATGGAACCGGCAATCCCGTCGAAACCAGCCGGCACGACGACGTGCTGGGCGCCGTGGCCGATGCGGCACAAGGAACGATTGTGGCGGCCGAGCTTCCCGATCAGGCCGGCGCGGTGCGCGACCTCGTGGCTTCGTACAAGCGCGCCACCGCAACGGAGAGTCGCACCCAGCGCGGGCGGCCTCGCGCCTGGATCCCGTTGCTGCTCGCCGCGACGGTGTTGATCATGCAGACACTGAGTCGCCGCACCGCGGCGTTGATCGCGCTGCTCATCGTGACGACGTCGGTAGCGCAGGCACAGCGCCCGCGCACGGAGGCGGAAAAGGCGTGGGACCGAGGCGATCCACGGAGCGCGGCTGCCGCCTACCTGGCGGAGTTGAAGGCGCATCAGGACGATGACACCGCTTGGTACAACGCAGGGACCGCCGCTTTGGCCGCCGGCGATCCCGCGCTCGCGCGCTCGAGCCTCGCGCGGGCGGCTGCCTCGCTCGATCCCGAGCTGCGCTTCCGCGCGCTCTACAATCTTGGCTTGTTGGCGTTGCTCCAGTCGCGATCCGACAGCGCCAGCCGCGACGCGCACCTCGCCGATGCCGAGCGGGCATATCGCGAGGCGCTGCTGCTCCAGCCGCATCACATCCGCGCGAAGTGGAATCTGGAGCTGGTGAATCGGTTGCGCCGCGCAGGTGGTCAACCGAACCAACCCAATCCTCCGCCCCCCCCTTCGCCCGGCAAGGGCGGCGGCGGAGGAGCCGTACAGCAACAGCAGTCGGCGAGCGCGAACAACAATGCGTCAGGCGGTTTGAGCGAAGATCAGGCCGATCAGGTGTTGCGATCGATCGGGCAAGAAGAGCTGCGCACCCGTCGCGACCAGACTGGGCGCTCGCGGCGGGCCGCGCCTGCGGGGATTAAGGATTGGTGACTCCACTTCTTGCCGTGGTAACCGTGATGGCGTTGATGCAGGGCGCCGAGGTCACCGCGAGCGTCGACCGCACGCATCTCACGGTGGGTGAAGAGGTCACGCTCACGGTGCGCGCCCGCACGCGCACCGCCGAACCGGTCGAGATCATGTTGCCGCCGCTCACCGGCTTCGCGATCGTGGGCTCGCGCGACATGACGGAAGTCGCCATCACCGGAACCAATGCGTCGGTCCGCACGACCGTCCGCGAGCTCCAGCTGCGTGCCGAGCAGCCAGGCGCTTTGCTGATCGGTCCCGTGCGCGCGCGTCAGGGACGGAGCGTCGAGTCCACGGATCCGATTCTGGTGACCGTCGACAGCGCCGCCGACCGGTTCACGGTTTCCCTCAGTCCACTCGCTCGGTCGTTACTGGAAAGCGCGCCCGCTCCCGTCTCGCACCGCGTCGATCGCGTGGCGCTGACGGTGCTCGTGCCGAGTGACACGGTCTACGCGGGCCAGCAGGTGGATCTGATCGCGGCGGCATGGATCCCGCGCGAGTTGCGGCAGCGCATGCGTCGTGCGCCACTGCTCACGCTCAACGCGCCGGAAGGTGTTTGGGCGTACCCCGCGACGGCGTCGTCCGGCGTTGCTCTGTCGCGGCAGGTTTCCGGTCACTGGTTGGATCTGTTCATCACGCATCAGGTCGTGTTCCCACTCGCGTCCGGCCGGTTGATCGTGCCGCCGGCCTCGGTCGAATACGCGCTACCGGTCACGTTCTCGTTCTTCAGCCGCGAAGAGAGCTACACGCTGCGCAGCGATTCCATTGCGATCACCGTGTTGCCGCTCCCGCCCGCACTCGCTCCACCCGGTACGGATGTCGTAGGGCGGGCGCTCACGCTCGATCTGCATGTCGATCCCGCGACGACGCGTGTCGGCGAGCCGGTCGAGGCGGCGGTGACGATCAATGGGGTCGGGAATGTCGCGCTGTGGCCGGAGCCGGCGCTGAAATGGCCGGCGGGTTTCCGCGTCTATCCGGCGCAAACCGAGGTCCGGATCGCCGCTCAAGGCGGCAGAGTCGCCGGCAGCAAGACGTTCCGGTTTCTCGCGGTGCCCGACTCGTCCGGAAATTTCGTGCTGCCGGAAGTCCGCTATCCCTACTTCGACGCGGGCACGGGTAAGTACGAAACGGCGAGCACGCTTCCGCGCGGGCTCGCGGTCGCGGCCGGTGCGGAGCCACGCGCGGCCCGAGCCCTGCCGCCGCTCTTGTCGCGTCGCGGTGAGCGCGCGATCGACCGCCTCAGCCGCCAGGCAGGTTGGCAAGGCTGGCTCGCCGTCGTCCTTGTGCCGCCATTGGTTGCCTGGTTGGCGCGCCGGCGGTGGCGGCGGACCGCAGCGGCGGAACCAGCGCGGAGAGATGGCCCGCAGCTGACGCGGTTGGGTCGCTTGGAACAGGAGTTCCTGGCTATGCTCACGAGCCACGTGCCGGACGCATTCGCGCGCGACGGTGATGGACTCGCGCAAGCGCTGCGGGCCGCGGGCGTGGACAGTGCGGTCGCGGATCACGTGAAGCGTTTGCGCGACCGGTTGCGCGCGGCGCGGTACGGGCCGCGAGGACTCGGTGATGCCGCCGAGCTGGCAGCGGAGATCGAGCAGGTCCTGCGCGTGCTTGGGGGCGGGGGGGAAGGGGCTGGGGGCTCGGGCACGCGACGTCCGCGGACGCTAGTTGCGTCGTCTTTGCTCTTGTTTGTTGTCGCGATTCGAACGAGCGCCCAAGCCCCCAGCCCCGAAGCCCTATACGAGGCGGGCGCCCTGCGCGCGGCCGCCGATTCCTTTGCCGCCCGTGCCGCCGCCGATCCGCGCGACGCCGCGCATTGGTACAACCTGGGCGCCACGCTGTATCGGGCAGGCGCCGACGGCAAAGCGACGGCCGCATGGGCACGCGCCGCGCGCCTCGCGCCACGTGATCCGACGATCGTGCGCGCGCGCAATCTTTTGCCAGCTCCCGATCCCATCACCGAACGCTTGCTGGGCGTGGGTTGGGGTACGCCGACGGAGTGGGGAATAGCGGCCGCGGTGGGCTGGGTTGCGCTGTGGCTCACGGTGGCCGTAGGTGCGCATCGGCGGCGTGTCCTGTTGCTGGCATTCGGTGCTCTCGCTGCCGGCGCCGCTGGTCTCGGCGTCACCGAGATGCTGCGCCGCGATCAGCCAGTTGCGGTCGTCGTCGTGGATGCCGCGCCCGTGCGCAATGCGCCGTACGGCGGGGCGAGCGCCGCGGCGACGATTCTAGCCGGGGGCGCCCTGCTCGTTGGTCGCAGTTACGGTCCGTGGCGGGAAGTGCGCCGCGGCGATGGCATTCACGGCTGGGTGCTCGAATCGGAGATCGCCGGACTGTGAGTCTCGTTGCCAGGGAGCGCGTGCAGGTCCTCGCCAGTCAGGTCGCGGATCAAATCGCGGCCGGTGAAGTCGTCGAGCGTCCGGCGTCTGTCGTGAAAGAGCTGGGGGAAAACGCGCTCGATGCCGGGGCGCAGACGGTCCGCGTGGAGCTCGAGGACGGCGGGAAGACGCTAATCCGTGTCAGCGACGACGGTGTCGGGATGGATCGCGAAGACGCGGCGTTGGCCTTACAGCGGCATGCGACGAGCAAGATCCGCGCGGCCGCCGATCTGATTGGCGTCGCGACTTTCGGGTTCCGGGGCGAAGCGCTGCCCGCAATCGCTTCTGTTTCTCGCTTCGAGATCGAGACGTCGGCGGATGACGGCGACGCCACGCGGCTGCGCGTCACCGGCGGGAAGATCGATCCTCCAGAAGACATCGCCCGCCAGCGCGGCACTACCGTCACGGTGCGCGGGCTCTTCTACAATACGCCCGCCCGCCGGAAATTCCTGCGCGCCACCGCTACCGAGACACGAGCGGCGATCGAGGCGGTCACCGTGCTCGCGCTCACGCGTCCGGATGTCGCGTTCTCGCTGACCAACGACGGGCGGGAATTGCTCGACTGCCCGCCCGCGTCGCGTCGCATCGATCGCGTGCGCACGCTATGGGGTGCCGAGCTGGCCGATACGCTGCTCGCCGTCTCACATCGGGCGGGCCCGCTCGAGGTGAGCGGCCTCGTGCAGCGACCTGCGCAGGCGCGGCCCGCCGGGCGCAAGGGCTATGTCTTCGTGCGCGGCCGGCCGATTCGGGACCCGTTCATCCTGCGCGCCGCCGAGGCCGGCTATCGCTCGACGATCGCTCCCGGCGATCGGCCCTCACTCTTGTTGTTCCTCGATCTGCCCGGCGACGCGGTCGACGTGAATGTGCATCCCGCAAAACTGGAGGCACGCTTCCGCGACAAGTTCTTTGTCGAAAAAGTCGTCGAGGAGGCCGTGAGAGCCGCGCTGGCACCGCTGGCGGCGGCGGCGCCCTTGGGAGG
>MNDR01000033.1:0-9400 GCA_001915025.1 Gemmatimonadetes bacterium 13_2_20CM_2_65_7 | reverse complement strand
ACCGACGGCGGCGTCGCGATCGTGGACCAGCACTCGGCGCACGAGCGGGTTTTGTACGAAGACGTCATGCGGCAGCTCTCCGGCGACGGCGCGCCGGCGCAGCGGCTACTGCTGCCCCTGACCCTCGACTTCGGGCCCGCGGAGCTCGATGCGATCGATGCGCACCGCGAGCTGCTCGAGCGCGTCGGCTTCGAGATCGAGCCATTCTCCGGCCGCAGCATCGTGGTGCATACGGCTCCGAATCCGCATCCACGCTTCGAGGCCGGTCGCTGCCTTCAGGAGCTCGTCGCCGATCTCGCCGGGGGACGGTTTGGTGGTTGGCAGAATCGTCTCGAGCGGTTCGCCGCAACCTACGCGTGCCGGGCAGCGATCAAGGCCGGGCAGGCGCTCGACGCCGGAGAAATGCGGGAGCTGGTCCTGCGGCTCCTCACGGCAACGCTGCCGGCGCACGACGTACACGGCCGTCCGAGCCTCGTTCAACTCCCGAAGGAAGAGCTTGAACGCCGCTTCGGCCGCGCCTGATCCCCAGCCTCTCACACCAGTCATTGTCGGCCCTACGGGCGTCGGCAAGACGGCGGTCGCCGTGGCGATCGGCGCTCTCGTGCCGATTACCGTAATCTCGGCGGATGCCCGGCAGATATATCGAGGACTCGACATCGGTACCGCGAAGCCCGATCGCGCCACGCGCGCCCGCGTCCCGCACCGCGGCCTGGATCTCATCGACGCCGGGGAGCGTTACAGCGCTGGACGGTTCGCGCGCGATGCTGCCGGATGGATCGCAGAGACCGTTCCCAACGGTCGACGTCCGATGGTCGTCGGCGGAACGGGGCTATATATCCACGCGCTGGCGGAGGGGCTGTTTCGCGAACCGCCATTCGATGCAGACCGACGCGAGCAATTGCGTACGTGGTCGGAGGCCCTCGAAGGTGGCGAGCTCGCCCGCTGGGCGGGCCGACTCGATCCGCGTTTCCCTGGGGGTGGCCGCCAGCGCGCCGCTCGCGCCGTCGAAGTCGCGTTGCTGACGGGGCGCGCGCTCTCCTGGTGGCAGCAGGTGGCGCGTGAATCGGGTGCGTTGCGGCCCTGGTACATTCACCTGACGTTGCCGCGCGAAGCGTTGCACCGACGACTGGCCGCGCGGGTGGACTCCATGCTGGCGGCTGGGTTGGTCGAGGAAGTGCGCGGCGTACTCGCTGCCGGCGTTAGGCCGGATGCCGCGGGACTCGACGGAGTCGGGTACCGGGAGGTCGTGAGCATGTTGCAAGGCCGGCTGCCGGAGACCGCGTTGCGCGACGCCATTCTCGTGTCGACCAGGCGCTACGCGAAGCGGCAGGAGACGTGGTTTAGAAACCAACTTCGTGGGGAAGAGGGAAGGGGGACGGGGGAAGGGGTCTGGATGTTGGATGCGACAGAGCAACCGGAGCATCTTGCGCGACAGATTCTTGCGCGGTGGAATCGCCTTACCCTTCCCCCTTCCCCCGTCCCCCTTCCCGGTTTATGAGAATCGGAATTACGTGTTACCCGACGTATGGTGGGTCGGGGGCCGTAGCGACGGAATTGGGTTTGGAGCTCGCCCGCCGTGGCCACGACGTGCACTTCATTTCGTATGCGAGCCCCTTCCGGCTCCGTGGCTTTGCCGAGCGGGTGACCTTCCATGAGGTGACGCAGCTCGAATATCCGCTGTTCGAGCAGTCGTCGCCGTACGCGCTCGCCCTCGCGGTCAAACAACACGAGGTCGCCAAACGCGAGCAGCTCGACTTGATGCACGTGCACTACGCGATCCCGCACGCCGCCACTGCGTGGCTCGCGAAACAGATGCTCCGCAACGAAGGACTGGATCTCAAGATCGTCACGACGCTGCACGGGACCGACATCACGCTCGTTGGGCAGGATCCGTCGTACTTCACACTCACAAAGTTCTCGATCGAGCAGTCCGATGCCGTCACCGCGGTCTCTACCTACCTTCGCGAGGAGACGTATCGCGCCTTCGGCTGCGGCAACTGCGACGTGCGCGTGATTCCGAATTTCGTCTCGACGTCCGACTATCACCCGGCGACAGACGACTCCTACCGCAAGCGGCTCGCACCCAAGGACCATCGAGTTCTGGTCCATGTGTCGAACTTTCGTCCCGTCAAGCGGGTCACGGACGTCGTGAAGATCTTCGCCACGGTGCGAAAAGCGCTGCCCGCGACTCTTGTGCTTGTGGGCGACGGTCCGGATCGCGATGTCGCCGAGCAAGCGGTGGACAGCAACGGGCTGCGCAAGGACGTGCGCTTCCTCGGCAAAGTCGAGGATGTCGGCGACGTGCTGCGCGGCGGCGATCTTTTCTTGCTGCCGTCCGCGACCGAATCGTTCGGCCTGGCCGCGCTCGAGGCGATGGCGTGCGCGGTGCCGGTCGTCGCCAGCGCCGCCGGCGGGATTCCGGAGGTTGTGAAGGACGGTGAGAGCGGTTTCCTGGTGCCGCCGGGCGATGTCCCCGGCATGTCCGAGCGCGCGTTGCGCATCCTCAAAGATTCCGCGCTGCAAGAACGGATGAGGCGCTCGGCGGTCCAGCGCGCGCTCGAATTCTCGGCCGATCGCGTCGTTCCGCGGTACGAGCACCTTTACGAGGAAGTTCTCGGCCAGTGATGGCGGTGCTGCGGCTCATGCGTGGGCCCAACCTGCTCATCGCTGCCGCGGGTGTGCTCGCCGGCGGGTGGATCGCGCTCGGCAAGATCGCCGTGCCGAAAGAACTGATGTTCGCTGCGCTCTCGGGAATGGCGCTAGGCGCGGTGGGCAACACGTGGAACGATATCCGCGATGTCGCCGCGGATCGGATCAATCGTCCCACCACACGGCCGCTAGCCGCCGGCCAGGTCTCGCGCGGCACGGCGGATTTCCTGGTGTTTGCGGGTACGTTGCTTGGCCTGACTTGCGCGGGATTGGTAAGTGGGAGCCAGCTCCTTGCCGCCCTTGCCGCCCTGGCCGTCATGCTGACCTACTCACCGCTGCTCAAGCCGTATCCCGTGGTCGGCAACGTTGCCGTGGCGGTCGTGGCCGGCTCGCCACCTTTTTACGGCGCGCTCGCCGTCGGTCTGCCCGCGGCTGGTGTCGTACCGTGGCTGCTGGCGGCGTGGCTGCACTTCGTCCGCGAAATCGTGAAGGACGTGGAGGACGAAGCCGGCGACCGCACGATTGGCCGGCGCACATTGCCGATTGTCGTCGGCCGCCGGCCGGCGCTACTCGTCGCGGCCGCGGCTGGACTCTTTTTCGTGCCGGCGAGTCTCGTGCTCCCACGCAGCGCGGGTTACAGTGGCGCCTACTTTCTGATCGCGCTGCTCGCGCAGATGGCCGTGCTGGTAGTCGCGACGTGGATGCTGCTCGGTAGGGTGGACCGAGTGAGCGCACTCCTCAAGGTCGCCATGGTGGTCGGGCTGATCGCACTCGTTGCGGGAAAGGTCGCATGACTCTCTGGCAAGGAATCCTCCTCGGTCTCGTACAGGGGCTTGCAGAGTTTCTGCCGGTGTCGAGCTCCGGCCACCTGCGCGTGCTCGAGGTGGTGACCGGCGTGCGGGCGCCGGGGGTGTTCGTCGAGGTGGCGCTCCACGTCGCGACGCTCGCGGCCGTGCTCGTGGTCTACGGGCGACGTCTCGTGCAGCTGCTCGTCGGCGCGATCCGCGGGCGTCCGGCGGAGCTGCGTCTGTTGGGTTTGCTCGCGATCGCCACGGCACCCGCGGGGATCATCGGCGTGCTCTTTCATCGACAGGTCGAGGAAGCAGCGACGTCGCTCGTGTTCATCGGCCTCGCGTTCATCGTCACTGGCTTCATGAACTGGTCCACGCGCGGTCTCTCGGGAATCAGACGCGAGCCCACCGTGCCTTTCGCGGCAGGCATCGGCGGCGCGCAGGCGGTTGCCGCGGTCGTGCGCGGGATTTCCCGCTCCGGGTCCACGGTGTGCGCGGCGTTGTGGGGCGGACTCGATCCGACGGCTGCTGCCGAGTTCAGCTTTCTCTTGTCCATTCCCGTAATCGGCGGCGCTGTATTGGTCGAGGGACGGCACGCGGCGGTGAACATCGCGGCGGTAGGTGCCGTGCCGCTCGCGGTCAGCTTTGCGCTCGCGTTCGTGGCCGGGTTGTGGGGCATCCGCTTCCTCGTCGCGCTGCTCAAGCGCGGCCGATTCTATGCATTCGCGCCGTACAACTGGGCGATCGGCGTCCTCACCATCGTCTACGCGCTGTGGCACGGGTAGGACTCGACGGCATTCCCGCCGCCGTGCTCGCCCGCCGTTGGGGCGTGCAACACTGCGGCGTCTTCCGCTCGCTCGCGTCGAGCCTCGACGCAATTCATGACCTCGGCGCGCAAGGCGCGCCCGCCGGCAGCGTCGTGATCGCGGAAGAACAGACGGCAGGACGGGGGCGCGACGGGCGAACGTGGCATTCACCGGTCGGCGGCGTGTGGCTCGGGATGCTGGTACTGCCCCCCTTTCCGGATGCCGGCGTGCTTTCGCTGCGCGCGGGGTTGGTGGTCGCCGATGTCGTCGATGAATTACTCGGCCGCGCGCAGGCGTCTCTGAAGTGGCCGAACGACGTACTCGTCGAAGGACGCAAGCTCGCGGGAATCCTCTGTGAAGCGCGCTGGCAGGGCGAGGTGCCGCAGTGGCTTGCCTTGGGGCTAGGGATCAACGTTGCGAACGAGATTCCGGCGGCGCTTGCGGATCGGGCGATTGCGCTCCACGAGCTGCGAGCGGGCGTACGCCGCATCGACGTCCTCGATCGTCTCGTCCCCGTCTTGCGCCCGCTCACCGCGCACCGCGCACCGCTCACCGATTCGGAATGCGCGGCCTTCGCGCGCCGCGACTGGCTGTGCGGCCGCCAGATCCGAACCCCGCTGTCCGGGCGTGCCGCGGGGATTCGGCCCGACGGCGCATTGCTTGTCGAGACCGACGCCGGCTCGGGCGTGGTGCGCGACGGGCACGTCGAGCTATCTTAGCGGCCCCATGCTCCTCGCGTTCGACATCGGCAACACCGAGACGACCATCGGACTGTTTGCGGGCGACCGCCTCGAAGGGCATTGGCGCCTGCATTCGACTCCGTACCGCACGCCCGACGAGTGGGCGGCGGCGCTCACGTCACAGCTGACCCAGGCGGGACATTCGACGCAGGAGATTCGCGCGGCGATCGTCGCCTCGGTTGCTCCGCCGATCACCCAGAGCCTCTGCGACGGCATCACCGCGGCCACGACCCGCCAGCCAGTGCTGGTCGATGCGCGATCGAAGCTTCCCATCGTGCTGGACGTCGATGAACCGTTGACCGTCGGCGCCGACCGCATCGTCAACACGCTGGCAGCCTTGGAGCTTTTCAAGAAGGACACAATCGTGGTCGACTTCGGGACGGCGACCACCTTCGATTGCATCACCGCCGACGAAGGGGGCGCGGGGGGCGCGGGGGGCGCGGGGGGCGCGAAGGGTCGTTTCATCGGCGGCGTGATCATGCCCGGGCTGCGCACGGCGTCTGACGAGCTCGTTCGCAGGACCGCGAAGCTGCCGGCCACCGAGCTGCTCCCGCCGGCGCGAGCGATCGGACGCCGCACGGAGGATTGCATCCGTGCGGGCGTGATGTGGGGGACCGCGGATGCTGTCGATGGTCTCGTGCGTCGCATCAAAGCGGAGTGGCCGTCAAAGACTCGACCGCTGACTGTGGCGACCGGCGGCCTCGCGAGTCTCGTGGCGCCGCTCTGCAAGGAGATTGAATCCGTTCACCCCGACCTGACCCTGGTTGGCTTACGCATCGCGGCGAGCGCCCTCGGCCTGAAGTGGTGACCGACGCACGCACACTCAATGCGTGGCGGCGATGGGGATATCGTCTGCTGCCGGGCGATCTCTACTCCTATGTCCTGCACCTTCGCCCCGCCGAGTGGCCGATCATGGCGGGACACACGCTGTTGGGATATGTGTTGGCGGTCGGAGTGCACGGAGCGGTGCGCGGGGAGCATTGGGCCGCCGCACTCCGCGCTCTGGTGATCTGGGTGCTCTTCCTAAATGGCGGCACCCTCGCGATCAACAGCGTGTTCGATCGCGACGAGGGCGACATCGGCTACCTGAATGCGCCTCCACCGCTGCCGAGATACTTGCTGCATTTCAGCCTGGGGCTGCTGATCGCCGGTCAGCTGCTCGCGTTCACGCTTCCCGCCGGTTTTCAGATTGCCTACGCCGTCTGCTTCGTTCTTTCGATCCTCTATTCGGTGCCGCCGTTTCGCTTCAAGGCGGTGGCTGGCGTCGATTGGGTGATCAACATGTGGGGCTTCGGTACCCTGACGCCCTACGCGGCGTGGGCTGCCACCGGTCGGCCGCTCGACGCTGGGCATGGGATCGTGTTGCTCGCGTTCTGCCCCCTCTTTGCCGGGCTCTATCCGCTCACCCAGTTGTATCAATTCGATGAGGACCGACGTCGGGGCGATCGCACGCTCGCGTTAATCCTTGGTATGCAGAGGAGTCTCACGGTCGCAGCAGTGTCCACCCTGCTCGCGTTTGGCCTGCTCACTTGGGCGACGGTGGTACTCGGGGTAGGGAGTAAGGGCTTAGCACTCGCCCTGCCGTTGGTCCTGTGGTTGGCTGTGCTTGTGCCGTGGCTGATCGGCTATGTGTCGTGGACTCCCACGCAGCACCAACGTGGCATGTATCGAGCGCTGGCCGCCTGGGCGGTAACGGATCTCACGGTTCTGTTTGTGTTTGCCTCGTAGTGTGTCGCGTTTAGATTAGCGGGATAGCCGCACACCCACGCTCGAGGAGTGCATGACCACTGCGACGACAGTCGATCGCTCCGAGTTCCGCCACATCCTCTTCAGTGGGACAATCGTCGGGTTGGTGACCTCCGCGGCTGTCATCGCATTCCTGGTGGTATCTCGGCTCCTGCCTGCAGGCATCGTCGCGGCGCTCCTCGGTACGCTGATCGTGCTCGCCGCCGGCGTCTCCGCGGCGTTTCTCCCCGCGTTCTTCGCCACGTCGCGTACGACGCAGGGGATCGCGAGTGCGGCCGCGATTGGTCTGTGGGGTACGATCGTGTTCATGGCGGTCGACATCGTTGTACTGCGGCCATTGCACGCCTTCCCGTGGACGTGGGATGCCGTCGCGGGAGGCAGCACGTGGTGGTACCTGCCCATCTGGTGGATGCTTGGAACATTTCTCGCATGGATGGGCGGAATCGTCACGGCCGCTCGCGCGCGCCGCGGCGGTGAGGTTTCCATTCCCGCGCTCGCGCTGCCTGTGGTGGTCGGCGCGGCTGCCGTCGCGCTGATTCTGACCCTCGCGCGACTGCACATTTACCTGCCGGTCGCGGCGGGTGCCGGGTTCGCCGTCGCACTCACGGGTCGCGCTCTCGGCTCGATCGTCCGCAAGGCGTAAGGATGCCCCGCTGGCTCGCACATCTCCTCGTGATCCTTGGCTGGTTGCTCACACCGGTGTGGGCGTGGGCGGCGTCGCACGTCGGCCTGTGGCTGGGCGCGTTGGTCGCCCTGCGGCTTCAGAATCCCGTCGTCATGCTTACCATCGCTGGTTTCGGCGCGCTCGTGTTCGGGTTCGCGGTGCTCTGGACCTGGATTCGCTTCATGCGTCGCCTGCCGCACTTGCTCTCCCACCACATGGCGCCCCGCGCGTCAGAGGAGCACGCCGCTATTGCGGCCGCGGATTGAATTCTTCCTCCTAGTCACGTGCATCTCACACCTCCACGCCCAGGGGCGGGACGTCGATTTTCTCTACGGGCGCTGGTACAATGGCAATCAGTCATCCAGTTACGAACTCCGGTTCGGTGGCTTCGTTGCGCAGGCATTGATCCACGACAGCCTCGGTCGCCACCGAGCGTTCTATGGCGCGGGATGGCAGCTTCACCACGCTCTGCGGCGGCGCTCGACGCTCAGTCCCTACGGGACCGCCGGCGTTTCCCTCGGTCTTTCCACCGACACGACGAAGCAAGCACTGGCAGCGCTGTGGAGCGTGGGAGCTGGGCTCGCGTGGCGTCCGGTCTCGTGGGCGGCGTTTGGGATCGAAGCCCAGTACCGGTTGCAAGACGTCGGTCCGCGTGGCTTCTGGCGCACTACGCAACACTCACGCGATGGAATCAGCGCCGCGATCGGTTTTTCGTTGACGATTGGTAGCGGCATCGCACGACGTGCGGCGCGCGAACAACCTGCTCCTCCCCAGCCACCTCACACCATTACCGGCAACGCGAAGGACATCGTGCAAACGGCGCTGGCCGCACTCGGGACGCCCTACGAGTGGGGTGGCACGGCCGAGAATGGGTTCGACTGCTCGGGGCTGATTCAGTACGCCTACGCGCGCCACGGAATCCGTCTGCCGCGGATGAGCCGTGACCAGGCACACTCCGGATCACTCGTGACGCCCGTCGTGGAAGCGCTCCACCCGGGCGACATTCTACTCTTCTCGGCCCAGCCAGGCGGCGGGGTGACTCACGTGGGGATGTATGTAGGCGAACAGACCTTTATTCACAGCTCCAATACCGGTGTAAAGCTCTCGCGACTGGAGCCCCACGATTCTGATGGCGGATGGTGGCTGACCCGTCTGGTTGGGGCGCGACGGATCGTCGAGTGACATGGCGTCTTGACGTCATAGCGCTTTTGGCGCTCGGCTGCGCAACGTCCCACGTCCCGCAACAGCTGCGCAGGTATGACGTCGTCGTAGAGGGTAAGGACGAGCAGAGCCTGGAGTTAGCCCGCGCCATGCGCGAATACGGCTATCATGTGCGGCAAAGGCTCAGAGGTGGCAGCCGGCCCACGGCCGCCTTGATCTATTTCACATTCTCCGACCCCGGTCCGAGTCAGCCCGCCTGGCTGTTTGTCCGGCTCGCCGACACGCGCACGGGTCTCATCATCGGCTCGGGGGCTGTAGCTCTTGATTCTCTGGCCCCGACCGCGCGAGCTCGGGCCAAGGCCGCAGTCCAGGCGATCGCCCCTTGACAGAGCTGTAGAACTCCGGCGAAATTCCCCCCGTTGTTTTAGCACTCATCTACCGCGAGTGCTAATGGCTATTCAATTCAAAGAGTTACGGAGGCTATGGCATCATGGCAACGGCGACCAAGGCGAAGTACAAGGTCTATCCGTTGGCGGATCGCGTCGCGATCCGGCCGATGGAAGAGACCGAAACGATGAAGGGCGGGCTGTACATCCCCGACACTGCCAAAGAGAAGCCGATCCAGGGCGAAATCATCGCCGTGGGACCCGGCCGGCGCGAGAAGGGCGAGGTCATCCCGATGGAGCTGAAGGTGGGGGACCGCGTCATCTACGGGAAGTACAGCGGCACGCAGGTCGAGTTGGACAACGAAGAGATCATCCTGATCAAGGAAGCCGACGTCATCGCGAAGCTCGCGTAAGCATTCTTCGGGAGGAAGCACAGACATGGCAGCCAAGTTTTTGG
>MNDR01000074.1 GCA_001915025.1 Gemmatimonadetes bacterium 13_2_20CM_2_65_7 | reverse complement strand
GGGTGGAGCTCAAGCTGATCGGGACCCGCAGCAATCGCAGCGCGATCGGCGCGGAGGTCACGACGGAATTCGGAGGGGTCAAACAGCGGCAGGTGGTGAGCGGCGGAACAGGATTCTGTAGTCAGAACGATCGGCGCCTCCATTTCGGGTTGGGGGGGGGCCAGAATCGCCTCGGTCGTGTGACGATTCGCTGGCCGTCGGGGACGGTGCAAGCCTTGGAAACCCTGGCAATGGATCAGCTGCACGTGATCACGGAGCCGCCCCGGTGACTACCGCGCCTGCACAGGCACCAGTTCGTACGGGTGGAACCGCCTGGAGTCTGAGCCGCATCGACCCGAAGTACCTGATCGTCTTTCTCATCACGCTGGTGCTGGTCGTTGGAGAGGCGCGCTACAGCATTCTCGGGGGCTATAACCGGCTCGGGACGACGTTGGGCATCTGCGTCGCGACCGAGGTGTTCCTCTCCTGGTTTCTGCGCGGCCGCGTCGTCAACATCTCGAGCGCCTACATCACGGGCATCAGCCTGGCGCTGCTGATCAAGCCGCAGGCCAACATTCTGTGGCCGTTTGCCCTCGGCGCCTTTCTCGCGATTGCGTCGAAGTACGTGCTCACCTATCGAGAGCGCCATCTGTGGAATCCGAGCAACTTCGCGATCGCACTCCTGCTCCTGCTGGCGCCGGGCAGCGTTGCCGTGCTCAGTCACCAGTGGGGCAACGACCTCGGCACGAATCTCGTGATCTGGGCATTCGGTTTGGTGATCGCGTGGCGGGCGCGCGTCCTGCACGTGACGTTGACGTACGTCGCCTGCTTTGTCGTGTTCGCGATCGTTCGTCATTTCATCGTGGGCGGGCCACTGCTCGCCGAGATCGCGCCGATCACTGGGCCGATGTACCAGCTGTTCGTGTTTTTCATGGTCACGGACCCGCGCACCACGGTGGGCACGCGGCGCGGACGGATTCTGGTGGTTGGCCTCGTCGCTCTGGTCGAGACGATCATTCGCCTGGGCGGAGATTTTCAAATCGCGTGGCTGCGGCCGTTCTATCCGTCACCCCCGCTGTTGTCATTGGCGATCGTGGGGCCGATCGCGATGTGGTGCGATTTGCGGCGGGTTGCGAAGGCGAGCATAGTATCGTGATGAAATCTCTACTTCCGAGCGGCCTTGCAGCCGCGTTGCTGAGCGGCTGCGGAAAAGGTACGGCCCCGCCGCCGACTTTCCTCATCTCGTATGTTGTTGCCGGAACCCCGCGTGTGACTTTCGATTCCGTCGTCTACGAGAACGCCCAGGGACAGATCGTGAAAGTCATCGCACCGGCCAACGACTGGGGAATTTCCTTCCCGATGCCTGCGTATGGCTACGTTCAGGGCACTGCCTGGGCGGTCGCGACCGCTGCAAACGAAACGGCCAGTCTCAAGGTGAGGTGGACCCTGACTGGCGTCAGAACCGACAGCGACAGCAGCACGGCGACGACTACGGCGCCGAACCGGTTCACATTACAGATTGTCCGGCGGCAGATCTTCTAACCATGAAAAGACGAGACTTTATCGCGGCGACCGCGGCGCTGGTCGGCTCGGCAACGTGGCGCTGCCAAGGAGCGGCGCCGCTGATTCAACAGCCGGCCACGAGGGGCACGGTAGTCCTTTTTCAGGGTGACTCAGTCACGGACTGCGGCCGCGACCGCTCTGCGACCGACGCGAATGCCGCAGGCGCGCTCGGCAGCGGCTATCCACTGCTCGTCGCCTCAGCGGCGTTGGCGGCCCGTCCCGACGGCGGGCTGAAGTTTTACAACCGCGGCGTGAGCGGCAACAAAGTTCCCGACCTCCAGGAGCGCTGGGCGCACGACACGCTCGATCTCAAGCCCGACGTGCTCAGCATTCTCATCGGTGTGAATGATTTCTGGCACAAGTTGAGCAAGGGGTATACCGGTACCGTGCAGGATTACGAAAGCCAATACACCGCCTTGCTCACGCAGACGCGGCAGGCATTGCCGAGTGTGCGCCTGATCGTGCTCGAGCCATTTGTGTTGCGTTGTTGTGCGGTGAATGAGCAGTGGTTCCCGGAATTCACCGCACGCCAGACCGCCGCAGCGCAGGTCGCGTCGCGGGCGGGCGCGACCTACGTGCCGCTTCAGGCCGTGTTCGATGAACGAGTCCGCACCGCGCCACCGCAGTATTGGGCTTCCGACGGCGTCCATCCCACGGTCGCCGGACACGCGGTGATCGCCGAGCAGTGGCGGCGGACCGCGGGCCTCTAGACCGCCGCCGTTGTCAGTGAGCTCCGGTTCAGCTCCAAGAGGCCTCGACGGCGTCGTCGCCGCGCAGACCCGTCTGAGTCACGTCGACGGCCTTGCCGGCGAGCTCATCATCGGGGGCTACGAGCTCAAAGAGCTCGCCGGCAAGGTCACGTTCGAGGAAGCCGCGCACTTACTGTGGCGTGGTAAGCTGCCGGACGCGGGCGAGCTGACGAATCTGCGTCGTGAGATGGCAGCGCTGCGCGCGCTCCCGTCGGAGACGATGCATGTCGTCGGTGCCGCCGCGAAAGCGCCGCCGATCGACGTGCTGCGCATGGCGTCCGCGACGCTGTCGCTCGACCTCCCCCATCCCGATGCCATCACTCCGGATGCCGATCTTGCGGCGGCGAAGCTGCTCACCGCGCGCTTCCCGACGGTGCTTGCGGCGCACACACGCATCGCCGCGGGCAAGGAACCGATCGCGCCCCGTGCCGATTTATCGCACGCCGCGAACTTCCTCTATATGGTGCATGGCAAGGAGCCCGACCCGATCGCGGCTCGGGCGATCGACACGTATTGGGTGACCGTGATCGACCACGGCATGAACGCGTCCACGTTCGCGGCCCGCGTGATCGCCAGTACGCGTTCGGACATGGTGAGCGGCGTGACCGGCGCGATCGGCGCGCTCAAGGGTCCGTTGCACGGCGGCGCACCGGGACCGGTGCTCGACATGCTCGTGGACATCGGCTCGGCAGACCGCGCTGAAGCATGGATGCGAAAAGAGCTCGCAGCGAGCCGGCGCATCATGGGGTTCGGGCACCGGGTGTACAAAGTCCGCGATCCGCGCGCCGACGTACTCAGCAAGGTGGCGGACGAGATGAGCTCGGCGGCGCTTGAGGACAAGAAGCTCTTCACGCTTGCCCGCGCGGTGGAGCAGACCGTTCTCCGCGTGCTCGACGAGGTGAAGCCGGGCCGCAATTTGCGCACGAACGTCGAGTTCTACACCGCGCTGGTGTTACAAGCGCTGGGACTCAAGCCGGGTTCGTTCGTCGCGACATTCGCGTGCGGCAGGGTCGCGGGTTGGTGCGCGCACGTGATCGAGCAGCACGCCGAAGATCACTTGATTCGGCCACAGTCCGAGTATGTCGGTCCGCGAGGCTTGAGGCTGGAGGATTGAGCCACCCGGTTCTCATCGCAGCCGAGCTCAGGAATTTGCTCGAGCCCTCGCAGCTCGTGAATCTCGACGTCACGTGGATTGCCACGGGCGATCCGACCCCCAAGGGCGAGTGGGTGGCCATCGTGCCACTGCTGTCGCGTTGGGTCGGCGGGACGGAGCTCAAGAACCTGCCCAAGCTGCGCATCGTCGCGAACGTCGCGGTCGGCTACAACAACGTGGACCTCGTGGCCGCGGAGATGCGCGGCGTGCTCGTCACCAACACGCCCGGTGTACGGTCTGGAGCTGCGCGGTCGCACGCTCGGTCTGCTCGGCGCGGGGCGGATCGGGCAAGCGGTCGGACGGCGCGCACCCGCGTTCGGGCTGCGCGTGCTGTATGCCGCACGCACACCCAAACCGGAGTTCGAGCGCGATACCGGCGCGACGCGCGTGGATATCAGTCGCTTGCTGGCCGAGAGCGACGTCGTGAGCCTGCACGCGCCGTCGACGCCGGAGACGAAAGGAATCATCAACGCCGACACGCTGCTGCGCATGAAGCGCGGCGCGATTCTCATCAACACAGCGCGGGGTGATCTCGTGCGAGAAGAGGCGCTCGCAGAGGCACTGGAACGAGGCCACCTCGGCGCCGCCGGTCTCGACGTCTACACCGACGAGCCGGCGATCCATCGCCGCTTGCTCGCGGCGCCGCGCACCGTGTTGTTGCCGCACATCGGCAGCGCGACCGCGGAAACCCGTCGTCACATGGCGGCGATCGCCGTCGCCAACGTGCAGGCGGTGCTCAGCGGCAAACCCCCTTTGACCCCCGTGTATGGGTAGGTAGCTTTTAGCTCCGAAATGCCCCGGCCAAAAGTGGAAGAACGCACGACCCTCCTTGACGCCCGCGCGATGTCGCGGGCGTTGCAGCGTATGGCCGTCGAGATCCTCGAGTTGGCGCACGGCACCCACGATCTCCTGCTGGTCGGCATCCAGCGGCGCGGCGTCGAGCTCGCCGAACGCATCGCCAGGCTGATCGAAAAGGAAGAAGGCGTCGCCGTCCCGCGCGGCGCGCTCGACATCACGCTCTATCGCGACGATCTGGGCACCGTCGGGCCGAAGCCCGTGATTGGCGAGACGCACCTGCCGGGCGACCTAAGCGGCAAGCACGCGGTCATCGTGGACGACGTCCTCTACACGGGACGCACCGTACGCGCCGCCCTCGATGAGCTGGCGGATTTCGGCCGTCCCAAGCGGATCTCGCTATGCGTGCTGGTGGACCGCGGGGGCAGGGAGCTCCCGATTCAGGCGGACATCGTCGGGAAGGTGCTCAAGACCGCTCCTGGTGATCGCGTCGATGTCCAGGTCGAAGAGCTGGACGGCCGCGATCAGGTGGACTTGGTCCGATGAGTCTCGGCAAAGACCTCACCGGTCTCGAGCACATGACGGCGGGGCAAATCCGGCTCATCCTTGATACCGCCGAGCCGTTCAAGGCAGTCTCGGAACGGCCCATCAAGAAAGTGCCCGCGCTGCGGGGCAAAACGATCGTCAATCTCTTCTTCGAAGCCTCGACGCGCACTCGTGTGTCGTTCGAGTTCGCCGAAAAGCGGCTCTCTGCCGATACTGTCAACGTTGCGGCGACGGGCTCGTCGGTGTCGAAGGGGGAAACGCTGGTCGATACGGCGCGCAACCTCGAAGCGATGCGGATCGACATGGTCGTGATCCGCCACCCCTCGTCCGGCGCGGCCGAATTCCTTGGCAATCGCATCGCGTCCAACGTCATCAATGCGGGAGACGGCAAACACGAGCATCCGACGCAGGCGCTGCTCGACCTGCTCACGATTCGTGACAAGCACGGCAAGATCGAAGGCCTCAAGGTCTGCCTCGTCGGCGACGTGTTGCACTCGCGCGTCGCCCGGTCGAACCTCTGGGGCCTGACCAAGCTCGGCGCGGAAGTGGCCGTCTGCGGGCCGTGGACATTGATGCCGCGCGGCATCGAAGAGCTCGGCGTGAGAGTTTTCGGACGCATCGAAGAAGCGATCGAGTGGGCGGACGTCCTGAACGTGTTGCGTCTTCAGCTCGAGCGGATGGAAAAGGGATTCATCCCGAGCTTGCGGGAGTACTATCGCGTCTTCGGCGTCACACCCGAGCGGCTCGAGCGCTCACCCCGCGCGATCACCATCATGCATCCTGGGCCGATGAATCGCGGCGTCGAGATCGACTCGCGCGTTGCTGACGGGCCTCACAGCGTGATCCTGGATCAGGTGACGAACGGCGTCGCGGTGCGGATGGCCGTGCTGTATCTGCTCGCGGGTGGACGCGCCGAGCTGGCCGACGCCGCCAAGGGGGGCAGCGAGTGAGTCAACCCATCTTGCTCCAGGGCGGCCGGATCGTCGACCCGAGCCGTGACATGGACCAGGCGGGCGACGTCTTGATTCAGGACGGCAAGATCGCAGGTGTGGGTCGCGGCCTAACGGCGCCTGACGGCGCCCTCGTTCGCAACGTGACCGGCAAAGTGATCGCGCCCGGTCTCATCGATCTCCATGTACATCTGCGCGAACCGGGCAATGAAGACGAGGAGACGGTGGCGAGCGGCGCTCGGGCGGCCGCCGCGGGTGGGTTCACTGCCATCTGCGCCATGCCCAATACCGATCCCGTGACCGACAACCAGGCTGCCGTCGGATTCATCGTCCGTCAGTCGGGGCGCGCCGGCCTGGCGCGCGTGCATCCGATCGGCGCTGTTTCCATCGGTCAAAAAGGGGAGCGGCTCGCCGAGTTCGGCGAAATGGTTGGAGCCGGCGCGGTCGCCGTCTCCGATGATGGCAAGCCGATCGTATCGAGTCACCTGATGCGCACGGCGCTCGAGTACGCGCGCACGTTCGGCATCCCCGTCGCCGATCACTGCGAGGATCCGACGCTTGCGGCGGGCGGCGTCATGCACGAGGGCCTCGTCGCCACTCGGCTGGGCCTGAAGGGCATTCCCGCTGCCGCGGAAGAGATCATGGTCGCGCGCGACGTGCTGCTGGCGGAGCTGACGGGCGGGCACGTCCACCTCTGTCACATTTCGGCGCGCGGCTCCGTTGCGATCATTCGCGAAGCAAAAGAGCGCGGGGTGCGCGTAACGGCGGAAGCGACTCCACACCATCTGGTCCTCACGGACGTTGCCTGTGAGGAATACGACACGCACGCGAAGATGAACCCGCCGCTGCGCGAGACGATGGACGTCGAGGCTCTCCAGGGAGCGCTCAAGGAGGGCGTGATCGATTGCATCGCCTCCGACCACGCGCCGCACGCGTACGACGAAAAGGAAGCGGCGTTCGACGACGCGCCGTTCGGCATCGTCGGACTCGAGACGGCCTTCGCCGTTGCGCAAACCGACCTCGTGGGCAGCGGTCTCTTCACGCTGCCGGAGCTGATCCGCCGCATGACCACGGAGCCGGCGCGTGTGTTCCATCTTCCCGGCGGAACGCTCGCACCCGGCACGGTCGCCGACATCGTCGTTCTCGATCCCGCCGCCAAATGGACGGTGGATCCCGCAACGTTCCACTCGAAGAGCCGGAACACGCCGTTCACCGGCCGCGCGCTGACGGGTCGCGCGCTACTTACCATTGTCGCGGGGGCAATCGTCCACGACGTCGAATCGCCTCCCACCGCGCAGGCATGAACGCGAGCGCGGTAGCCCGGCGCATGGCGCTGTGCTGCCGGCAACTCGCCGCTCACGGGTTGATCGCAGGCAGAGATGGCAACCTCTCAGTGCGTCTCGCGGCGGATCGCGTTCTCGTCACGCCGTGTGGTCACATCAAGTCGCTCGTCTCTGCTCGTGACATGGTCGAAGTCGACCTCACCGGGAGAGCCCGGCGCCGGGGCCCTCGCAAGCCTACCAGCGAGTTGGACTTACACCTGCGGATCCTGCGGCACCGTCCCGATGTGCAAGCGGTGGTCCATGCGCATCCACCTACGGCGACCGCGTTTGCCGTTGCGGGAGAAGAGATTCCCGACAATTTGTTGCCGGAGCTTATTTTCGTGGTAGGACCGGTGCCGCTCGTACCCTACGGCACGCCAGGCACGCCCGAGCTCGGTGACCGGGTCATGCCATACCTCAAGGGTCACGACGCATTACTGCTCGCCAATCATGGCGCGGTGACCATGGGCAAAACCCTTGATGAGGCTTGGATCCGGATGGAGAGTCTGGAGCACTGCGCGCGAATAATCCTTGCCGCCCGGCTGATCGGGCAGCCAAAGCCGCTGAGGTTTGATGCCTAAGGGGCCATCGAAAAGCGCTGCTGCTATCCAACGGCTGCTGGAGGAGCGCCGCCAATACGAGGCGTGGCTGGCGCGCATCAGCGCGACGGCCGACTCGGCGCCCGAGCACGTCCGCACCCGCGTGCGTGCCGACTACGAAGCCCGGCTCAAAGCGGTGACCGAAGAGCTGAGGGCTCACGCCGATGCCGCGCGGCAGCTCATCGCGCAGCGCAAGGAATTTCTGCTCGAGCTCCAGAAAAAGGAGAAGGGCGCCGCCGAGCGGTTAGCCGAGACGGAGTTGCGCCACGAGGTCGGCGAATACGACGAGGGGCAGTGGGGGCAGGTGCACAAGGACGCGTTGGCAGAGTTGGGTGCGGTCCGCGACGAGCTGCTCGATGTGGAGCGTGACATCACGAGGCTGGAGGAGCTGGACGCGTTGGTGAAGGCCAAACCGGTTGCGGGTGGGAGCGGGGGGGGGGGCGGTCGCGCTCCCGCGGGTCCGCCGCCAAAAGGGCCCGACAAGCGCAGAACGCCTATCGACGAGCTCGCGTTTCTCAAGTCGGTCACCGAGGACGACAAGGGCGCGCCCTCGCCTCGTCGCGCGAGCGGTGCGCAGTTTCAGCCGGTCGAGCCGGTGAACGCGGTGCCGGTCGCCCCAGAGAACCCGGACGCCGAGGTCGCAAAGACCCTCAAGTGTAAAGAATGCGGAACGATGAACCTGGCGACGGAGTGGTACTGCGAGAAGTGCGGAGGGGAATTGGCTGCGATGTAGCTAGCTAGCCTTTTCCTTCAGCCGTCTCACCAACACGGCCAACCGCGATTTCTGCCGGGCGGCGACGTTTTTATGGATCAATCCCTTGCGCGCCGCGCGATCGAGGACGCGGGCCGCGAGTGCATACGCGGCAGCGGCAGCATCGGCGGTCGCGGCGGCGCGCACGTGCTTCAACGCGGTGCGGAGCGACGAGCGTTGTGCCTTGTTGCGCACGGTGCGGGCCCGAGCCTGACGCATCGCTTTTTTCGCGGATTTAATCTTCGGCATGGCGCAGAAAGTAGACGGTAAGTTGCGTGGGGTCAAGACTCTACGTTATCTTAAGCCGTGTCGTTCGAGGACATCGCCCTGCTTGTTCCGGTGCTGCTCTTTTCCATCGTCGCGCATGAATACGCGCACGGCGAAGCAGCCTATCGGCAGGGTGACACCACCGCCTACATGCTCGGGCGATTGACGCTGAATCCTCTCAAACACATCGATCCGTTCCTCACCATTCTGTTGCCGATCATGCTGATCGCGATGGGCGGACCCCCATTCGGGGGTGCCAAGCCCGTGCCGGTCAACCCACGCAATTACCGCCACTACGTAAGCGGGGACATCATTGTCTCGTTGGCGGGAATCGCGACGAACCTGGCCTTGTTCGTGCTGTGCACACTGGGATTCGTGTTCATCGGGTTCGTGGGGCACGCCGTTGGCGGCATGACGGGAAGCCTCGCCGTGCTGCAACGAATGATGTACATCGGCATGTGGGTCAATACCGGTCTCGCCTTCTTCAATCTCATCCCCATTCCACCGCTCGACGGCAGCCACGTGCTCAAGCACATGCTGCCGCCGACGGCGGGGATGCGCTACCGGCAGCTCTACGTGCTCGGCATCATCCCGATCATGCTGGTG
>MNDR01000011.1 GCA_001915025.1 Gemmatimonadetes bacterium 13_2_20CM_2_65_7 | reverse complement strand
CGCGTGGTGGTGTTCAGGAGTCTGGAAGTGCGGCCGGCCGAGCGGCCGCAGCGCGTGCAGGTGCGCGTGAAGCTCGCGTTCGGGGACAAGGACGCGCAGGCCGACGAAGTCGGGACCGATACGACGCGCAATCGCATCGAGGCGGCGGCGCGGGCGGCGGCGGCGTGTCTCGATACCCTGTTGCCCGACAACTCGATCGCGCTCGAGGGAGCGCAGATCATCGATGCCTTCGATCGCAAATTCGTGCTGGTCGCCGTCCACGGCCTGGGCGGCCGCGAAGCGCAATTGCTCACCGGCACGTGCGAAATTCGCGAGTCGGCCGAGCGCAGCGCCGTCTTGGCCGTGCTTGACGCCACCAATCGCTGGGTCGACGCTAGACGCTAAATATTTGCCTGTTCACCACTTAGGCGCCTTAGCGTCCTGGCGCCTTCTGTGTTTGTAGTGCTCCCCCTCCGCAAGGGTTAATCCCTACTAGCGAACTTGTCGTTTTAGGCGTATTTCGGGTTCTGTGGCTCCTACCAAAACCAAGCGCTATTGGGGGACGCAGCGCGTTGCGCGCGTCTTACAGGTGACGCCGGCGACGGTGGCGAGTTGGATCGATCAGGGACATCTGAAGGGTCATCGCACGCCGACGGGCCGGCGGCGTGTGGCGTCGGCGGATCTCGCCGCGTTTCTGCACGCGCACGGGATGGCGGTGCCGAACGAGCTGCAGGCGGCGCGCGAGCGGCCGGTGGTGGTGCTGGTGGAGGACGATCCCGGCTACTTGAAGGCGTTGGTGCGGACGCTCGAGCGGGAGGCGCCGGAGGTCGACGTGGTCGAGACGTCGACGGGGGTGGACGGGTTGCTCGAGATCGGGCGTGTGAGTCCCGATCTGGTGGTGCTCGATTACGCGTTGCCCGATTTGAACGCGGTGCAGGTGGTGGAGCGGTTGCTGGACACCTCGAAGCGGCTGACGGCGCCGGTGATGATCGTCACAGGCGGAATGCCGGCGGCAGCCGAGAATGATCTGCGGCGGTTGGGGGTGCGGGCGATCGTCAACAAGGTGGACGGGATGGGGGTGGTTATCGAGGCGATGCGGCGTGTGTTGCAGTCGCGGATGGTGGCGTAGTGGATTTTCCTTTCGACAACAGGGGGCCCCGGGTCACCGCTAGCTAGAGCGGAGCAGAGCGAACAGTAGACGAGCGGAGCGTCGGGCGCGCTATAGAGAGGCGTGCCACTCCTAAGGCGAGGCCGTAACACTCGCTGGACCCATTAAGGGGGTGACGCTCGATGTTGCAACTGCTCGCTTTTCTGTTCACGGCAGTCGCGAAGTTGTTTTTCGCAGATGGTCTTATTCAACTCTAGCGCTGACGTTGGGGTCCCTCTCCTTCTTTCAATGTGTCGCGGTCGAGGAGAATGGACGAGAACAGGGCTCCTCAACTAGACAGGTGGAGGTTTCGATTCCTCCTCGTTGCCATCTCGGTGGTTACGGGCGCGTTGCTATTTCTTCAGGAATGGTATGTCCCCCCGACTACTAACTCCACATACTGGAATGGCCTCATAGCGTTCGGGTTACTCGGTATCGCGTGTGACTCATCGTTCTTACCGATATCCAGAATATCGTTCGCCCGGCTCGGCACGTCCGTCGCTTTTATTCCATTTATTGCGTCGGTGCTACTCTTTGCCCATCCGTGGCCCATGGTCGCCTCTGGGTTGTCTGCGGTGGTCGCGCAAACAGTGGTGCGTCGAAAGCCGTTTCTGAGGGTGTGGTTTAACACCGCGCAATACATGCTTGCAGTCGGTCTTGGTAGCTTGGCATATCAATCTCTCAGTGGCCCCGTTGGATTTGAACGTTTTGACTTCGACTTGCTCCCGTTTGCCGGCCTCGTCCTGGTTTTCTTCGCCGTCAACCAGGCAGCAATATCGATGGCCCTTAGACTTACATCCGACGTCTCCCTGCCGGAAATATGGGCTCGACTGGTTGGGAAGTCCTTAGTCTACGATCTCATATCGAGTTCGCTTGCAATTTTGCTTGCGTTCCTCTTCATCAAACTCCAGGTGCTTGGGCTTGCCGTCCTAGTTTTACCGTTGTTCTTCGTACGTCACATGTACCAGATGAATCTCCAGGTCGAGCAGGTGAACCGTGAACTGTTGGAGTTGATGGTAAAGGCTATTGAAGCGAGAGACCCGTACACTTCTGGTCATTCGCTTAGAGTTGCGGAATATGCTCGATCTGTTGCTCGGGAACTTGGGTTGAACACGAAACATGTAGACGACATCGCAACAGCTGCCTTGTTGCATGATGTAGGAAAGATTCACGAGGATTTCGCACCGCTGCTCCGTAAGCAGGGACGGCTAACACCGGAAGAGCGGATGATCATGCAAGGTCATCCGGTGCGCAGCGCTGAACTAGTGGGAACTATCGCAGAGTTTCGAGGTCGGGTACAGGGTGATATCAGAAACCATCATGAGAATTATGACGGCAGTGGGTACCCTGACGGTCTTTCGGGGGAGAGCATTCCAATCGGCGCACGCATTATCATGATTGCTGACACAATTGATGCCATGACAACTGATAGGCCGTACCGGCGAGCTCTTACCCTGCAAAAGGCCCTTGACGAATTGGTAAAATATTCGGGCCAACAATTTGATCCTAAACTCGTCGCGATCGTTGCGAAGTCACCAAGCATACGTCGCTTGCTGGGTCCACACCTCACGTCTGAGGTGACGCTTCGCTCGATGCAAGGAGCGGCGCGTTCCTTGAGAGGCGGCACGCGGGCTGGTTCCTAGTACCATTGTTAGCAGCTATCGTTTGCTGTTGGCATCAAGAAGCCCTGGGCAGTTAACAAGGCTTGCCGTCCTAATGCGCCAAACCGCTCGAATAGAGTGAGCTGTCTAGCAGTATCCGGAGTAATCTGGCCAAGGGTTCTTACCTCTAGCCACGCTTTTGCGCCAATGATATCGAGATAGTGAATCGGACATTCCTTCTCGAATCGTCTTGTGTTCCACTCGATTAACCGCTCAGCGTCCCGCACGTGGCCAAGGTGTGCTTCTCTGAAGATCCGTAGCTTCCAATAGGGGCCTTGCATAAGCACGGCGTCCTCCCTGTCGCGCGCCAGGCTCTCGACCTGCGCGATGAGATCCAATGCAAGAGCCGTGTTGCCCCTTATGAGTGCAAATGCCGCACTTTCGATTAGGAAACCACAATGGAACTTCCAGCGGCGCCTAGGAACAAGCCATTGGCGCGCGCGTTCCATGCATTCAATGGCGGAGTCTTCTTGCCCAAGCAGTACATAGGCGTCGACCAAATTCGTGTAACTCATTTGAAGCACACTGCTCGAAGAGGCCTCTCCCAATGCAATGCCAAGCTTGCCATATTCTGCTGCCTCGTCATACAGTCCACGCGTGATTTGGACGTAGCAAAGATTTGATGCCAACAACGACGCTCGTGAATCATCGCCCACTTTCTTCGCTAGCTGGAAAGCTGTGCTAAATGCGTCGAATGCTTCAGCTAGATGGCACAACGTCAGCTCCGCGATGCCCATGGCAGAGTAGATAAATGATCTTTGCGCAGCATTCCCCTTGCCGCTTGATATCTGCGCGGCACGTTTGAAATCCAGCAAGGACTCTGTGGTGTGAAAAGAGAACAGTCGGCAGAACGCTTGCGTGAGGATCATGATCGGCATTTCGCTTACGTCCATGGCGTTGGTGAGCTCGCTGGCTCCCCTCTCAGCAAGCCGGATCAATTCGGGTAGACCTTGTTCCGTACCTGCGCGAGCACACTCAAAGAGTGCCTGTCCAATTAAAGCAGGATCGCCAGTTTCATTAGCACGCGTCAGCGCGATCTTCGCTGCTTCGCAATACTTTTCGCCAGGCTCACTATTCAGGGCAAATTCCGCCGACGCTCTCAACATTGCTACCTGAGCCCGCTCATGCCGTGATAGCTCTGGATCTTCATCGAGTTTGTTTATCAAAGGAAGCGCAGCATCCACCTTGGATTGATCTACTAATGCCTTCGCAAGGAGAAGTCCTGTGCTCCTATTGTCTTTCGGAGAATGCTGAAATTCTGCAAGGGCTCGAAGTACCTCCTCAGCCTCGTGAGGCGCTCCTACAGCCAGAAACGCCTCCGCACCCCGAAGCCCAAACGGAAGAGCTCGCTGTCGGTTGTCGCCTCTCAGATAGTGCCATGCAACCTCGAGAGAAAGCACAGCGTCGTCGATGCTGGGATCTTCCGATAACAAGTCTCCAATACGTCTGTGCAAGTGAGATCGCGCTGCGCCAGCGATGGCGTAATACGCTTGGGCACGAATCAGTTCGTTTCTGAACTCCAGATCCCCGCGTACCTCGCGCAACAGACCTTCATCCTTAAGTCTTGAAAGCGATTCTACTGCTGAGCCGGGTGACACTTCGACAGCTGCGTAGAGCGTGAGATTTGTGAGCCGTCGGCCAAGGACTGCCGCCAGATCCAGCGTTGCTCTCGTGGTAGCGTCAAGGCGCCGACACTGCCGCTCGAAGACAGCCCCGATCGCCCTTGGAATTCCGATATTTGGCATCGGCTCAGTGTCTACAGCCTCGAGAGCCCGCAGCAGCGACGCCGAACCATGGGCAATCCATTCGCGCGTGAGGAGTTCAATCGCCAACGGATTGCCACCGCTAGCCTTCATGATACGGTTCGTAGGTGGATCCGACCTGTCAGTTGAGTCGCTCAGTTTCTGAACGAGGCGCGATCCGGCTACAAAGGACAAGACGTCCAACTCAAGCGTTCGTGTTGCGCCGATGCCCTCGTCCGCTGCCAATGCAGCTGGCGCGCCTGAAAGGCGCAGTTCGCTGCTACGCGCTGTCAGTACCAGCAGCACACGCACATTAGCAAGCTTGCGAGCAACAACATGCAAAATTGCCGTACTTGCGTTATCTGCCGCATGAATGTCGTCGACCACTAGCAGGACGGGGCTCTCTTCGGCAGCCGCAATCATCGTCTTGAGAAACGCATCCGCGATCCTGAGCGGCATCAGCTCGGGCGACCACTCCACCGGCGTCGGCACGCCCGGAAACGCCCTGAGAATCTCCGAGCTGATCCTCGTCAGCTCGCTGAGCGCTTCTGGATCCGCGCCCCCAATCGCCCGCTGTACGGCGAGCTGCTTGACCAGCTCACCCAGCACCGCAAACGGCAGCTCCCGCTCCGCATCATACGCCTGCGCTCTAGCAACCACCGCACCATCCATCTGACAGCTTGCCGCGAACGCATTCACGAGCGTCGTCTTGCCGACGCCCGGATCGCTCGTGACCACCACGATCCGCGGCGACTTGCGCCGTGCCTCGAGCCATGCGTCGTACAGCACGCTGAACTCGCGCTCACGGCCGATGAGCGTCTCGGGCTCGAAGCGGCGATCCGCGCGTTCCCGCGGAGAACCGGGAACCGCAGCCCGACCCGGCGAGCGGCCGTCACGCAACAAATCAGCCATCCTGATCAGATCGGGTCCAGGCTTCGCGCCCAGCTCCTCGGCAAGCCGGGTTCCATAACGCGCGAACGCCTTGAGCGCGCTACTGCGGTCGCTGGCCCACGCTCGCGCCTCCATGATTCCGCGAATCCCCTCCTCGGCGAGCGGGTCGAGCTCTTGCAGTCGAGTCGCATGGCGCTCCACAGTCGCGAAGTCGCCGATGCGCCGGGCGGCATCCATTTGGTGCACGAGGCAATCGCGAACCTGGGGCCCCAGGCGCGCGCGATACTCGTCCTTCCACTCCTCGAACGGTCGGGCCGCAGGGATTTCGAAGCCATCAAGGAAGGGTCCGCCGATCTGCGCGTCGCCGGCGCTCAAGTGACTGACGTCGGCGTCAATCCACCCGGGCGCCAAACCCACCGTCGCGCGCTGGATCACGACCGCCTCGCGCGCAATCTTGGCTTTGATGACGGAGAGCCCTTGAGCAAGGGAATGGTTCGCATGTTTTGGAGGCGAGTCCGGCCACAGCAGATCGGCGAGATAGTCTCGCGTGAACCGCTTCCCGGGCTCCAACGCAAGCCGGATGAGGAGCGCGAGATGCTTGCGCGTGCGGAAGCGCACCTGCTCGCCAGCGACGGTGAGCAAGGCCGGACAACCCAGGCAATGCAGCACGAAGTGATGAATCACATGCGACCGCGTTTTATTGATTCGCTGTACAGATTAAGAACGCGAATCAACGATGTGTCAACACGTTGTCACGTATGTTATTGAGTGGCTTCGGGGGGGCGCTTCTAACCTCTGATCAACAGCTTAGTTGCGTTTGGGGACTCTGCAAATCGGACACGGCCCCATCCGCGGCTCCTTGCCATAGGCGAGCTGCACGGGACCGAGCGTCACTGCCGTATCCGTGAGCGTCACGACCAGCGTCATCCATCCATCGGCCACACGGCCACTGAACCGCGCGGGATGCAGGATCCCGCGATCGACTGGATGCGCCGTGATGTTGTGCTCGCCGGGTACGTCGAACTTGCCGGACGGATCGGGAACGATTTGCTGATGCACGTTGCCGTATGTGCAGCCGATGTGCACGTGTGCGCTGGTGTCGTCGGCCATCAACCCGGCGTTTTCGCCGCCCCAGGTCCCGAAAACCGGGCCCGGCGGCTGCGATGAATTCATGAGATCGCAGGGGCCGAGCAGCGCCGCGAACGCGGCAACCGAAACGACCGATCGGAGGATCATAAGACCTGCCTTCGAATCTATCGACCTCGCAGTCCAGCGCCATAGATTTCAAGGGTGAGGCTCAAACTCCTTGCCATCCTTGTGCTTGTCGGCCTGGTCGGCGTCCGCGCCGCCGCAGCCCAGAGGCTCGTGCCGCCGTTCCCAACCCCCTTTGCCGTACAGCTCGGTAATCGATTTCCCGCTCCACAGCCGCATCCGACCTATTGGAAGGAAGGCGGTCTGATCGGCGGCATCGGATTGGGCCTCTTCGGTGTCTACGCCGGCACCCAGTTTTGCGCGACGAGCGATGCGACGCGCCATTGCGGCGGCACCATAGTGGGCGCGGGACTCCTCGGCGCCGCGACGGGCTTCGCCGCCGGCGCGCTCATCGGCCACCAGTTCGGCAAACACCAATGAGACATTTGCTCTGTGCGGTTCTCCTCACGGCGTTCCCTGCCGCGCTGGCCGCGCAGGATACGGTGGCGACGCCGCCACCAACAGGGAAGCTCGTCGACATCGGCGGCCGCCGGCTCCATATCCGCTGCGTCGGCTCGGGCGCGGGGGCGCCCACCGTCATCACCGAGAGTGGCAGCAGCAGCTTCTCGATCGAGTGGGCGCTGGTCCAGGACAAAGTCGCGCCGTTCGCGCGCATCTGCTCCTACGACCGCGCCGGCTTCGCCTGGAGTGAGCGCGGCCCCGAAGAGAACACGGTCGAGGAGACGATGGACGATCTCCATCATCTCCTGCGCGCGGTCGCGCTGCCGCCGCCATACGTGCTCGTGGGCCACTCGATCGGCGGCATGTACGTCCAGGCCTATCAGCGGCGCTACCCCGACGAAGTCGCCGGCCTGGTGCTCGTGGATGCGACGCCGGAAGAGGACGCTGAATACCTGTACAACGGCAAGTCCACGGTCGGCATCACCCTGAACTACGACCAGCTCGCGTCTGTCTACGCCCCCTACATCAAGAATCCGCCGCCCCCGCTCGCGCTGCCCACCGCCGTCGACACGCCCTACAACAAACTGTCGCCCGACCTGCAGCGCGCCGAGGTCTGGGCGGAGCGGTTGTGGCGCTCCCGCGTCGACATGCCACATTCGTGGATTACCGCGGAGTCGTGGCGCCAGGAGTTCGTCGCGCTGCGCAAGCGCCGGCTCGCCACGCCGCATGCGTTGGGCGACCTGCCGTTGATCGTGCTACGACGCGGCCGGCGCACCACCGACGTGTTGAATCAGCGCGAAGCAGATCTTGTCGCGCTGTCTTCGGTGGGCAAGCTCGTGGTCGGGACCGAGAGCGATCACGAAATCCAACTCTACCAGCCGGATCTCGTCACGCAGGCGATCCGGGATGTCATCGGAGAAATCCATGCAAATCACCGACACGCACGCGATCATCTACAGCACTGATGCGCCGACCGAGCTTTCGCCCGTGATCCTTCGGGCTACCTCCCTGATCGTCCTTCTCACTGCGGTTGCGACGACCGCACACGCCCAGCACCTGACCCACGATTTCCAGTCCTTCCCAGCGACCCCGAAGGCCACTCCGCGGCTCATGGCGACTCCACCAACGACATACTGGCTCGAGGGCGGGCTCATCGGTGGGATCGGCCTCGGTGTGTTATCTGCCTACGAGGGCGGCCGCTGGTGCGAGAGCAGCGACTGCACCACGGGCACGTTGACGGTGGGACTCCTGGGTGCCGGCCTCGGATTCACTGTAGGCGCGCTGATCGGAGGCCAGTTTCCGAAGCACAACAATGAGCCCTGAAGGTAGCGACTCGGCAAGCGGGGATCACCGTGAAGTCTCAGAAGCAGATGGCGGAGCGCGTTTCACGTCCAGGCGAGGCTACTTAGGCTGCCAGCGCGCTTCCCGAATGAGCTGCGAAATGATGTCGGCGGCGGTCCGGCCGGCGGCCTCGGCTGCAAAATTGATCACGATGCGGTGCGTCAGCACCGTCGGCGCAACCAGCCGCAGGTCGTCCTCATCCGCCATCGGCCGGCCGTCCAGCGCCGCCCGCGCCTTGGCGCCAAGCACGAGGTACTGGGACGCGCGGGGCCCAGCACCCCAGGAGATGTATTCCTTAATAAAGGGAAGTGACGCCTCCTCAGGCGGCCGGGTCATCCGTACCAGCGTGACCGCGGCCTTCACCAGCGCCTCGGACACCGGAATCCGCCGCACCAGATGCTGCATCGCCAGGACGTCCTCGGCGGTCAGCACGGACCGCACGTCGGCCGTCGAGTCGCCGGTCGTCGCCGCAACGATGGCCTCTTCCTCATCCTGCGACGGGTAATTCACCCGCAGCTCGAACATGAAACGATCCAGCTGCGCCTCGGGGAGGGGATAGGTCCCCTCCTGCTCGATCGGGTTCTGCGTCGCGAGCACAAAGAACGGCGCCGGAAGGTGATGCGTCTGGCCGGCGGCCGTGACCTGATGCTCCTGCATCGCTTGCAACAGCGCCGCCTGGGTCTTCGGGGGCGTGCGGTTCACCTCGTCGGCGAGGACGATGTTCGCAAACACCGGCCCCCGCACGAAGCGGAAGCCGCGCTTCCCGGTGGCGACGTCCTCTTCGATGATCTCCGTGCCGGTGATGTCGGACGGCATCAGGTCGGGCGTGAACTGGATCCGCGAGAACTTGAGCTCGAGCGCTTCGGCGACGGTCTGCACCATCAGCGTCTTCGCGAGTCCGGGCACGCCGACGAGCAGCGCGTGGCCGCCCGAGAAAATCGCGGTGAGGATGCCGTCCAGCACATCCCGTTGGCCCACGATGCGCTTGCCGACCTGTCCGAGCAGGTCGGTGCGCGCGGACGCCAGGCGCTCGAGCAGCTCGACGTCTCCGGAAACCGGGGAAGAGGGACGGGGGACGGGGGACGGGTTTGATGGCATCGCAGCGAAGGTAATCAGTCTCTACCCTCAAACGCCACATAGCGTTGCCTCCCTGACAGTTTGTCTCTAGGTTTCCCCGCGCAACATGACTCCCGCACAAAAAAACGAAGCTCCCGAGGCGAAGGGCTACGGTCAGGGCTACGAGTACTTCGGGATGGCACTCAACTTCACGATCGCCATCCTCCTGTTCGGGGCAGGTGGCTGGTTCCTCGATCGCTGGGTGCACACGCGGCCGCTGTTCACGATCATCGGCGCCTTCGTCGGCGGGTTCGCGGGGTTCATGAGCATCTATTACCGGGTGAAGAAAGACATCGACGGTAAGGGACGGTAGGTACACCGACGGTAAGGGACGGTAAGGGAGCGGCGTGAAATCATTGGCGATCCTCGCCGCTCTCGGGGTGGCGCTCGTCGCGGTCGCGGCGACCATCGGTGGCAAAAGCGCTGCGATTGGTGGCGGAGTAGCTGTCGTAGCCCAGCTCTGGGCGGTGGCGCTGCTCAGGCCGAAGATGCGGGCGCCGAACCCACAGTTCATGGCCCGCTGGCTGGGCGGCATCGGCATCCGGTTTCTGGCCGCTGGAGCGCTGCTGGCGTGGGCCGCCACCCACCGCGCCTCACTCCCGCCGTTGCCCGCGGTTCTCGGCTACCTCGGCGTGCTGTTGCCGCTCCTGTTCCTGGAGACGAGGTTTCTCCGATGATCCAAAAGCCCGATATCGGCGCGATGATCTTCCAGCACACGGGCGACAGCCATGTGTGGGAGCTGCCGTTCGGGTACGAGGTCCATCTGCCGGGGCCCTGGTTCATCCCCGGCACCCACATCGACGTGTCGCCCACCAAGCATGTCGTTTTCTTGATCATCGCCGCCGTCCTGGTGTTCGCGACGATGTGGTACGGGGGCCGTCAGGTGGACCGCCGCCATCGCGAAGGGAAGGGACCGCGCGGCTTCGGCGCGGCCGTCGAGGCGATGGTGCTGTTCGTGCGCAACGACGTCGCGATCGCGAGCATCGGCCCCGGCGGCGAGAAGTTCGCTCCCTACATCCTCACGCTCTTCTTCTTCATTCTCTACTGCAACCTGCTGGGCCTGCTCCCCTGGGGAGCGGCGGCGACCGGCAACCTCGCCGTCACCGCGGCGCTCGCCCTCACCGCCTTCCTCACAGTCGAGATCTCGGGATTTCGCGCGCTCGGACCGAAGGGCTACCTGAAAACGATCGTGATGGTCCCCCCAGGCATGAAGGGGATCGGCGCGGTGATCATGGCGATTATCATGACGCCGGTCGAATTGATCGGGAAAATCGTCAAGCCGTTCGCACTCACGCTGCGGCTGTTCGCGAACATGACCGCGGGCCACTTCGTCATTCTGGTGCTGCTCGGCTTGATCTTCGTGTTCGGCACCGCGCCGCCGTTCATCCGCGGCGTGGTCGTTGGCGGATCGGTGGCGCTGACACTGTTCATGATGTTTCTCGAGCTGCTGGTCGCGTTTCTGCAAGCCTATATCTTTGCGCTGCTCACCTCCGTCTTCATCGGGCTGATGCAGCACGAACACTAGCCACTTCACCAGAGGACGAAATGCACAACCTGCTCATGCTGCTCCAAGCCCCTACACCCCAGGCGGCGCTCAACAACGGCGCGCTCCTGGGCGCCGGCATCGGAATGGGCCTCGCGATCATCGGCGCCGGGCTGGGCATCGGCCGTATCGGTGGCCAGGCGGTGGAAGCGATCGCGCGCCAGCCGGAAGCCTCTGCGGACATTCGCGGTGCGATGATCCTGACGGCGGCGCTGGTGGAAGGCGCTACGCTTGCCGCCCTGGTATTCGCTCTCCTCTTCAAGCTCTATACCTAAAATGCTGTTCGCACTAACGCTCTTCTTGATTCAGGAGGGCGAAGGCAGCGGGCGAGGACCGTTCACGATCAACCCCGGGTTGATCATCTGGACGTTGGTCGTCTTCGGCATTCTGCTGGTCTTGCTGTGGCGCCTGGCGTTCCCGGCGATCGTCCGGTCGGTCGAGGAGCGCGAGCGTCGCATCCAAAAGCAGCTCGAGGACGCCGAGCGGGCGAACGCCGAGGCGCAGCGGCTGCTCGACGAGCACAAGAAGCAGATCGCCGCGGCGCGGAACGAAGCGCAGGACATCTTATCCAAGGCGAAGACCGTCGCGCAGAAAGAGCGGGAGACGCTGCTGGCCAAGGCGCGCGAGGAATATGACGCGCTGCTCTCCCGTGCCCGGAAAGACATCGACACTGAGAAAGAAAAGGCGATCCTCGCGTTGCGGCGTGAAGCGGTGGATCTGTCGATCGCCGCGGCGTCGCGGGTGATCGAGGCGAACCTCGATACCGACGCCAACCGCCGGCTCGTCACTGATTTCCTCGAAAGCCTCAGTAAGGCGGAGAAGCAGCGGTGAAGAGCGTCACCATCGCGCGCAACTACGCCGAAGCGCTGTTTGCGGCCGGCGACAAGTTCGGCGACGTGCTGGACGCCGTGGCGGGCGCAATCCAAGCGGACGAGCGCATTGCGATCACGCTCGACTCGCCGCGCGTCTCCAAGAGCGCCAAGGCGAAGCTCCTCGAGCGCGCGTTGAAGGACGAGGTCCCCCCTGAGTTCGTGCGCTTTCTCCAGGCTGTGGTGCGGCGAGGACGTCAGGGATTGTTGACCGAAATCGCTCAGGAATACCAGGTGCTGCTCGACCAGAAGCTCAACCGCGTGCACGCCGGCGTGACGCTGGCGCAGGACCCCGATTCCCGCACCGAGAAGCAGGTGGTCGAGCGGCTCGCGAAAGCGCTGGGACGCGAGGTACGGGCCTACTTCCGGACCGATCCTGGAATCCTGGGTGGGGTAGTCGTACGAGTCGGAGACAGAATTTACGATGGGTCGGTGCGCCGCCGGCTCACGGCGCTACAGCGGAGAATGCTTACCGGAGAGTGATTATGAAGACGTTTGCGCTCGCTAGCCTGGTTGCCCTCGCTGTCGTTCCAGTCGTCGATAAACCGCCTGTCTTCAAAGAGTGGAAGGTCCCATGGGAGCGCACGCGCCCCCGTGATCCATACCTCGATCAGACGACGGGACGGATCTACTTCTGCGGCCAGACGGGCGATTACATCGGCTACCTGGTTCCCGAGACGGGCGAATTCAAAAAGTTCGATCTCGATCCGAGAACCGGACCGCACAACCTGATCGTCGACAGGTCAGGCTTCGTCTGGTTCTCCGGAAACCTGGCGGGCTTCATCGGGCGGCTCGACCCGCGCGACGGGAGCATCAAGAAATATCCGATGCCCGATCCGGCGGTGCGCGATCCGCACACCATGGTGTTCGACAGGAACGGCGACATCTGGTTTTCGGCGCAGGCCGGCAACGTGGTCGGCAAGCTCACGGTGAGCACCGGCCGCATCCAGCTCGTCCGGGTGCCGACGGAGAGTGCGCGACCCTACGGCATCAAGATGGACTCGAAGGGCCATCCCTGGGTAATGCTGTTCGGCACGAATAAGATCGCCACCGTGGACCCCGCGACGATGCAGTTGCGCGAAATCACGCTGCCGCGCCCCGAGACCCGGCCGCGGCGGATGGAGATCACATCGGACGACAAGATCTGGTACGGCGACTACGACGGCGGCAAGCTCGGCCGCTACGATCCGGCTACGGGGAAGATCGACGAGTGGCAGCTCCCCGGCGGCGCCGATGCCAGACCCTACGCGATCGTGCGAGACGATCAGGACCGGATCTGGGTAGCGGAGACTTCGCAGCCGAACAAATTCGTCGCGTTCGATTCGAAGACGTTGCAGTTCTCCGAGGAGACGCCGGTGCCGAGCGGCGGTGGAACGGTGCGGCACATGGTTTACGATCCGGTGACGCGGACCATCTGGTTCGGGACCGACGTGAATACGATCGGGAAGGCCGTGCTGCAGGAAGTCAGCACGCCCTCAAAGCCGGTACCGTAGGCCGAGGCCCACGCCGTAGCGCCAGGTGACCCGCCGCTCGTACCCGGGCGGCAGGTCACCGGCGTTAAACCACGATTTCGAAATCGTCCCCTCGAGGCGGATCGCGCCCGAGAAACGTGTTACGACCGGCCATTCGTAGGCGAAGGCTCCCAATGCAGCGAGTCGTTTCCGAACCTCGTCACCGCTCTTCCAGAGGTGGAGAGCGGGTCCGACTTCCGCTCGTATCGCTCCGCTCGACCCCCCCCCTCCCCCGATCCCCACCACCTGGAAGCTCGCCAGCGCCGATCCCTCGAATAGTCGTGCTGCTGCCTTGTCCGTGATCATCAATTCCGAGCCTGAAAACGTCAGGCCGGGATTTCCGTAGGACGCGCGCAATCCGATTCGCGTACGACCAACCGTCCGATCCATGCGTAGGCCGATCGTGGTTGCATCGCCCGGTCGAACGCTCGGCGGACCGCTGTCACTTGTATTGTGTACCGTGCCGCCATATCGCGTCGTCGCCAGCTCCAAACCAAGATCCCACTGCGCGGCGGCTGGACTAGCCACCAAGACCAGCAACAAAGAGACGATCACGGTGCGTGCCCTCAGTACATGACCAGGTTGATCCAACCGTTCGTGATGTTGTTGTCGCCCTTCACGAACCAGTTAAAACCGGGATAGAAGCTGCCCACGATGCGATCTTCCACTGCGTTGCCCACGACGTCGTCATTTGTTTTGATCCAGGACGTCAGCGCATCCCAGAAGCTGCTCCCGCCTCTCGCGTATCTGAAGGCGCGCGCGGCTGCGGAGTCGTTACCCGCCGTGAGCTGGTTGTAGATGCTGTCGACCACTTGAAACAGGCGCTCGGTTCGTTTGGCGTCGGTCTTGATCTGACACGCGGTGTCGTCGTCTTCCACGGCAAAGACGCGCACGTTCTGCCCCGGATGCGCGGCGTTGTATTGCTCGAGCTGTTGCTCCGAGAACAGGAGCACGCTTCCCGACCAATCGAGGTCGTTTTGATCGAAGTAGTATGGCCCGCCGGCGTGTTCGCCCGCGCACTGATAGTCATATAACGAGTCGGTCGTGCCCTTCTGCCCGAGAATATGGACTTCAAATTCGGGCGACCCCTTCAACCAGCCTTCAAAGTCTTGCACGAAATGGCTCTTGGTCATGTACAAGCCGGGCGGCGGGGGAGGGGGGGGAGGCGGGGACCCGCCGCCGCCACTTCCGCCACCCTCGCCGCAATCGATCAGGCATTGTTCGCGGGCGGGGCGGGCCGGCTGGGTGGGGACCGAGAAGTCCGTTTCCACCGGCACAATGGCGAGCACCGGCGTCGACGGAGGAATCTTGGGATCGAGTACCTGACGGCGCCCCTCGGGATCGAAGGCGATCGGCGGGTCGTCGTCCGTCAGGGCCGTCGCGACCAGGATGTGCTCGTCGCCTTGCCAGGCGCCGCGGTGCGCGGGTACGGGCAGATAGACCTCGAGCGCGATGGCGGCCTTCGCCGCCGCGGCAAGGTTCTCCTTCGTCACGCTGTTTTCGTACGCGACTTCGCGCAGCGCGCGGCCGCTGTTTGCGGCCAGGAACGTCTCGAACTGCAGTTTGTGCT